>JAKAKT010000008.1 GCA_021813385.1 Microcaldota archaeon | reverse complement strand
TCCACCCTGAAGCGAAAACTTCAGAGCCACACGCCCTTTCATAGCGCCGGGTTTCCGGGCATGGAATACTGCGGCGACACGTAGTAACCTCAGTTTCGCGAGCGCTTAATCTCTTCCCAGGCCTTCTTGAAAACGCACAGCAGAGCCGATGCCTCGAGTTCGGTAATCATCGACCTCCCAATCATCCTCCTGAAGGAGAGCTTTATCTTTTCAGAGTTTCTAAGCTCTTTCGAGAAAGCATCGGTTATCTCCCCGAAAGTTTTCGCAAGCTCCTTCCTCTCCCTGGTTTTCGCGCCTTTCGAGAATCCATAATTCTTTGTCTTTGAAACACGATACAAAACGATTGCAAGGGCATGCGAGAGGTTCAGTATCGGGTAGTCCTTGCTAGCCGGGATTGAAACCAAAAAATCGCACTTCCTTATCTCCTCGGCAGTGAGGCCGGTTCCCTCCCTCCCGAACAATATCGCGAATCTCGCGTTTGTTTTTTCCGCTTTCTTGGCAAATTTCTCGAGGTTAATCGGGCTCCTCAGGGTCTGGTTGCCACGCTTCGTTATCCCGGTTGTGCCAACAAGGAAATCGCAATCCCGGGTGGCTTCTTCAATGCCCCCATAAACCCTCGCCCTTTCCAGCAGTTCCCTTCCGTGCTTTGCATGCATTATCGCAGTCTTCCCAATCTTCGCCTTCGGCTTGGCCAAATTCATCTCGGAATAGCCGAAATTAGCAAGAACCCGCGCGCAATAGCCCAGATTAATGGGATATTCGGACCCGACAAGGATAATCTTGAATTCCGCCAAATCATCCACCCCAAACCAATCCTCGCGACCCAGCGCAATCCTCTTGCGCTTGTCGCTTCAGCCCTTCCCCCGTCCTCTCGCTGTCCGCCTATTCCCTCCACGCCCTCAGGACGGAGAGTTCCTCGAACAACCCGACATGTCTCCCAGCTAATTTCTCACTAACAAATCCCATCTCTCGCAGTTTCTCAGCTGTTTCGCCCTTATCCGATAGGCTTGATTGCAACAATAACAATTCGCCCCCGTCCTTCAGGAATCCAACGAACTCCTCGAGGAACCGGTCAACGAGCTCCCTCCCGCTCTCGCCCCCGTCAAAAGCCAGGTTCTCGGCCCCAGGAAGCCTTTCCTCAGGGGAAGTGGGGAGATACGGAGGATTGAAGATGATAAAATCGAATTTTCCGGAAACATTTTCGAACAAATCGGAAACAAGGAACCTAGCCCCCGAGTTATTCTTTTTAGCGTTCTTCCCTGCATTCTCAACAGCCTTTTCGTTTATGTCGATTCCAGTGGCTTTTGCTTTTCTCGCCACAATAGATTGAATACCGCATCCAGTCCCGACGTCGAGTAAATCTCCCTCCAGGTCCGCCACCTGCCCTGCAAGCAAAAACGAATCCTCCGCAGGCTCGTAGACTCCTGGAAGCACCTCGAAAACGAAATCCTCAAAAGAAATGCTCGCCACATCACCAAGCCCCCGAAAACAACCTCTCGAAAGAAAAACTCGCGACTTCCCCATGCCCACCAAAGGAAACGCCCGCCAATTTTCCGCCCCAATCCAAAATCAAATGATGCTCGAATCGAATTCCTTTTCAATTGGGAATTTCCCGGCCCCCCGCCTGAGGACTTTCGGTTCTTCCCCAGTCAAGTCCAGTATTGTCGAAGGTGCAGAATGGAAACAGCTGCCCCCTTCAATCGCAACCTCGGCCCGCTTCATCAGTTCCTCGGGCACTTCCGAAAGCGAGCAGGGCTCCTTCCCCCCGGAAACATTCGCGCTAGTCGCAGTTATCGGGAACCCGCAGGCCTTGATGAGGTCGAGGAGGAAGAAGTATTGCGGCACCCTAACTCCAACAGTTTTCCCATCTCCAACCAGGCTCTTTGGCAGTTCTTTCTTCAATGGCAGAACCACGGTGTAAGGCCCTGGGAGCATATCGCTCATCAAGTTCCTGTTCTTTTCGCTGACCGTACAGTATTCCTCAATCATAAGGAGCCCCGAACAGACTATTGAAATCGGCTTGCCGTCGTCCCTTCCCTTCGCTTCCCTCACTTTTGCGACCGCTTTCTCGCTTCTCGCATCCGCGCCCAACCCATAAAGAGTGTCAGTCGGGTAAATGATGAGCTTCCCCTTCTTCAGGGCATCCAGCGAGAGCTCGAGCGCCTTTTCATACCCCTCGACGCTGATTATCATCGTAAGAAATTAGAAGGAGGAATTTAATAATTGGAGGCTTTTGCCTATATGCTCCCGATGCCCGAGCTTAAGAAATCGGTCCCGCGCCCAATTTGGCGCCTAAAAAGGCTTTCACCCCTAGCAGTCTCTTCGGGCAACCCGCACATCTTCCTGTCCGCTTTCTCCGCCCTGGTTTCTGCCTCCCCGAGCCAGGCAATCTTCTCTTTATTATTGCCCCCTGGGACAAGAGACCTAATCATTTCCATTTCTCTTTCTGTAGTCTTGAAAAACATGCAACTGGCGAACAGTGTCACCTGTTCAGCAGTCAGGCCAAGCTCTGCATCCATCCCTTCAACGCCTCCTTTCCCAAGATTCTTGCAAAGGGCGCTGATGCTCCTCAACGAGTTTCCCATCCGGTAAAGTGCGGTGTCAATCTGCCTCTTTTCATCCAGAACCTTATCGTATTCCCTCATGGCCAAAACGACCAATCCGCGGAGCACCGCGACCCTATCGCCAGTTTTCTCCCCGGGAATCGCTTTCTTCAGCTCTTGCAGCACTTCCATCTCTTTCGGATTGCCGATTGAGAAAGCGACTGCCTCGGCAATCTCGCGGGGCCATCCGAGTTCCTGTGCAACAGCAAAATAGTCGCTTCCTCTCCCAGCAGCAATCGCGGTCAAGAGCCTATACGCTCTCTCGGCTTGCTCAAGCAGTTCCCGTTGCTTAAGACCCAATTCTTGCCCCCCGGTCCCGCCGCTCAGCGATTCCAGAAGCGCCTTTGCGTTCTCAAGCCTCGCTTCAGTACTCTTTCCCTTGAAAACCGAAATCATCTCAAGCCCGCCCACCCCCACAAGGAAACATGAATTCATCAGGGGGGCCAGGTCGCCTGGTTCGACTTTGTTCGCCGAGGCCCAGAGGTCGAGCTTTGTCCTGCCCAGCCGGTCCTTTTTCATATCGCTCTTGAGCCCAATAAGTTTCCCTCTGAGTCTTGTGAGAACTCCCGCAAGCTCCTTTTCCACCTCTGCAGTTGCCCTCAAAATCGGGCCTTCGGAGCCTCCCCGATTTCCCCGGAAGCTCTCTTCTTGGTCCGCCCTCTCCATTGCTTCCCGTGCAGTTTTTCTCCTTTCGTTTCTGTTGTGTCTTCTAGTGTTGACTGCCGACTCCTCCCGCTTCTTCTTGCTCGCTCCCTCGTGATTTGATTGAGCGCCCCCTTGCCTGGCAGGATGCTTTTGTTTCTGGTGACTCATAAACGCACTTCGTTTGTTTTGAAGAAATAGTACAATATTATCGCAAAAAAGGTTATTAAACATTTTTCTTCAAAGCCCAGCTTATGCGCGCTTTTATTGTGTTGGCCCTTATCGCCCTGCTCTTAGGTTGCACCAGCACTCGTACAAGCCCGGGAAAAGCTGCCCTGATAGTCGATTTCGTGAATTCGACAGTGGTTAAGACGTGCATTGAATTCGGCGAGAACGCAACTGCCCTTGATTTGCTCAAGTCCTCGGGCTTGAAAATCGATTCCAAAGACGACCCGGCTTTCGGCCCAGGCCTCTGCGGGATTGAGGGAGTCGGCTGCCCCTCTTCCAATTGCTTCTGCGGGGGGAACAAGTACTGGGGCTTCTACTACGATTCCGAGGGCGGGATGTCCTACTCGAATGTCGGTGTCGGATCGGTTTTTGACGGGAACAGGACCATAGTCCGGGACGGGGCGGTCATAGGCTTCAGATGGGGCGAATTCGGCCAGCTCCCCGAGCAGGCATCTTTCGAGTCGATTTGCGGGCCCGGCATAAAATAAAACCAAAATTCGAAGTTTCGCCCGCTCCCGGCCAAGGCGGATAAAACGTTCCCCGCTCCTCGATGTCGGGCGAATTGCGAGAAGCGAACTTTGGGTTTCGTGCTTGGGGCGGGAGGAATCGGGACTTGCTTGGCGTATGGATAGGGGTTTAAAAGCCTTAGTTTCCATAACCAATCAGCAATCAATAAACGTGAAGGACAGACGGCTAATTCTGCTGCTTCGCGAAAGGAGTTAGATAAGATGGACGATTTTGAGAGTTTCAACCTCAGGCCCGAGGTAATGCGGGCACTGAAAGAAATGGGCATAACGAAGCCCACAGACATACAGCGGGAAGCGCTTCCCCTGGTCTTCCAGGGAGAGGACGTGATAGGGCAGGCGCAGACAGGGACAGGAAAGACCGCGGTTTTTGGCATTTATCTTGTTGAATCAATAGACCCGAATTCAAAGGACACGCAGGCGTTGATTCTGGCGCCCACAAGAGAGCTCGCGGTCCAAATTACCGACGAGATAAAGAAAATCGGGAAATACATGAGAGGCAGGGTGCTTCCTGTTTACGGGGGCACGAGCATCAACGTGCAGATAGAGAAGCTCGAGAAGGGGGTGCAGATAGTCGCCGGGACCCCGGGAAGGATACTCGACCATTTGGAGAGGGGAACTCTCGAACTCGGAAACGTCTCCTGCGTAGTCATCGATGAGGCCGACCGGATGCTCGACATGGGCTTCATTGACGATGTCCGCTCGATACTTTCGCACGTTCCGAAGCAGAGGCAGACCATGCTTTTCTCGGCAACAATGCCGGAGGAGATTCTCCAGCTTTCGAAGGAATACCAGCAATACCCGCACTATGTCGCGGTGAGCAAGGACGAGATAACAATCAAGCACATAAAGCACTCATTCGTGCAGGTGGATTTCAGGGACCGCTACCGCGCCCTCTTTGCCTACCTCCACCATCACAAGCCAACCCACACGATAATATTCTGCAGGACGAAATTCCTCGTTGACAGGCTTCATGGGGACCTCTTGCGCTCAGGATATAAGGCCGAACCCCTGCACGGCGGGCTCACGCAGAAGAAGCGCGATTTCGTCATGGAAAAATTCAAGAAAGGCGTGATTAACATGCTGGTGGCGACTGACCTCGCTGCAAGAGGGCTCGACATTTCCGGAGTTTCTCACGTTATCAACTTCAATCTCCCTGACGAGCCGATGACATACACGCACAGAGTCGGAAGGACCGGAAGGGCTGGAAAAGGCGGAATAGCTTTCTCAATCGTCGCGACAGACGAGCTCGGGCTTCTTGGCGCAATCGAGCGCGACTGCGCAATCACCATGGAAGAGGAAAAGCTCGACATTCCGAAAAGAAGGGATGAGGCCGACAAATGGCACGGAAAGCCGAGCGAAGGCCCAGGAGAAATCAGGGAGGGAGAGAGGCATAGGCCCAGGGAACCAGGGAGCTACGGCCAAAGGCCGAGGACACGCCCGCCAGGATGGGACCCGCCGAGGAGAAATTACGGGGGCCCGGGCTACAGGCCCCATTCGGGGTATAGGGACAACAGAAGGCGCTAGAGCAGGCAATCAGCCGCTCTGGCTCAGTCTATCCCTTTCAAGTCTATTTTCGCGCCCACTTTCTTTTCTATTCTCGAAATATTTTCTCCTTTCCTCCCAATCAGCCTCGCCAAATCTTCCGAGCGCACATAAACTGTCGCCCTTCCCCCTGAAACATCCACCTGGAAATCTTGCACGTATTTCGAGATTGCCCGATACACCCTTTTCTCAATCTCTTTCGTGTCAAGCCCTGTTCTGCTAGAGTGAGTCGTAATCGGCAGAACTACCGTCTCTTCCCCGAACTTGTAGATTTCGTATTCCAATCCTCCTGTCTCAAAGTCCCGGACCTCAATGACCGGCCTCGCGAGGTCCTGCTCCACCATCCCGGTCGGGACTTTCACGAGGAACGTCTGCTCATAGACTTTCTCGACCCTCCCGCCCTTTATGAACACAATCGTGTCCACGAGCTGCGGGATGAGCCCCAAGTCAACCCTCCCGATGAATCGCTGAATCGCATCAATGGGCTGGTTCGCGTGCAGCACCCCGACCATTCCTATCCCGGCGAGCCTCATGTCCGCATATATCACGAAATCATCGGTCTTCCTCATCTCGTCATAAATGGTGTAGTCTGGCCTCACGAGCAATATGATGTCGGAAGTCTTCTCGAAACTCCCCTCGAGCGGAGCGTACTGCGTTATCTCGGGGACTACCTGAAGGTCCCTCGGGCTCTCCATAGTTTTCACTATTTTGCCCTTTCCGAGATAGAATTCAGCGAGCGCTGCCGTGAACGTGCTCTTCCCGGCTCCGGGTGGCCCGCAAATAATCACCCCCTCGGCCCTGTCAGCGAGCCTTTCCCTCAATTTGTCCGAGAGCACGTAATCATCGAGGCAGCCTTTGAAAATCGGCCTAACAATCGTGATTTCAATCCCATCGGAAAACGGCGGCCTCGCGAGCGCAATCCTGTATTCGCGGAGCTGAATCACAGTCGCCCCTTTCCTGTCAATCTCTATGTACGTGTCTGTCCCGCCCCGTTTCGCTGCTTCTATAATCTCCTTCGCCATCTCCTTCAGTTCTTCCCTCTTCATTTTCTTCTCTTGGAGCTTGATGAGCTTCACGTCACCGGGCCCGCCCACTTTCGCAAGGGGAATAGTGTCCTCTTTCAAATGAATTGAAAGAGTCGCTGGTGTGAACATTTTTATGAACGGAAGCTCCTTCTCCACGAAATGCGGCTCAAGGTATATCACTTCCAAGCCTTCAGCTTGGGCCACCTCTCCCTGCACCTTGTCGCTTGTTATGAAAATGGCGTCGAGCTCTTTCGCAAGGTTCCTTATCTTCGCGTCGATGTCCCCTCTCTTCGCGCCCCTTATGTCCTCGAAGCTCGGCCTTTCTCCGGAGAACTCAAGAGTTATGTCCCCTGCTTCTGCAATCTCGTGCAGCGCCTTTATTTCCGATAGCCCCGAGAACCCGGTCTCCTTGTTCCTGTTCGCCTGGTGCTCGAGTTCAGCAAGGACGGAATTCGGAACGACAATCCGGTGCGCCTTGAGCTTACCGCTCTTGACCATCTGCGTTATCCTTCCATCAACCACAACGCTCGTGTCTGGAACGACTGTTTTCAAGCAACCACCTTCTCTAATAAGAATCCCTTAGAAATAGAATGAACCCCAATTCTAATAATCTTTCTGCGTTTCCCAATCACGGGTTCTTAGGCCCCCCTGCATTGCCCCCTATAAGTGTCACAAGAAGTCCCAAGGCAGTCGGAATCGCTCTTGCAGACCATTGCTACGCATGTGTGGGTATTCTGCTTGTTCGGGTCGAGCTCGCACAACGTCCCTATGGGGCAGTCGTGGTCTGAGCCGCACATGCCGATTTTCGTGAGGCAGGCCCCGGTGGCGGCCTCGCAGCTTTCCCATGGCGCGCACTTGCTCGTTCCCGAGCACTTCCTCGGCGTTTCATAGCACGTGTAATTGTCCGGGCTGCAATACGGCGGAACTGGCCTGCAAAGGTGCATTTCGATATCGCAGGTCGAGCCAGGGCAGTCGAGGTTGCCGCCGCAAGCGATTGGCACGCATATCCGCCTGTCTATCGTCCTTGGGTCGAGCTTGCAATTATAGCCTTTCGGGCAATCTCCGTCTGACAAGCACCAGCCGAGCTTCATGTAACACGAGTGGGTTATCGGGTTGCAGAGTTCCCACGGGTTGCACTGGTTGTCGTCGGAGCACTGGCCCAGGACATATGTGTAGTTTTCAAAACCCCAAACGCCGACTTTTCCTATCGTGACAACCATGTCGTGCGTTCCGCCTACAACGGAATGTACAACTCCACCCGTCAAGGCGGCAACGCTGTCCTTTCCATCGCCGTTTTTGTAAGTCGTGTAATTGGCAGAGGACACTTTAATCATCTGGCCGTATTTATTCACTATGTAAATATTGATGGTTCCCCCTTCCTGCTTGTGGTCGAACTCGACTATCAACCTGAACTTATCCCCGGATTTTATCCCTATCTTGGACAGGTTCAAGCGGGTCCCGGGCTTCCAGTTCAAATCCCGCACATACCAGTTGGCAGTCGTGAGAGCGAGTTCCTTCCCGAAGCAATTCTCAAGTTTGTTCTCGGTACATTCAACTATCCTTGCAAAGCCTTTAGGCTCGTTCGTTTCAAGGATATCCTGAAAACCTATAGAAATCTCCTGCCCTTTTGCGATTTCCTGCATAAGATTCGGTTTCACAAGCGCAAAAAGGTATACCTGCGAAAGCCCAGTGGCGGTGCTCTCCAGGTAAGTTACATTTGCGTCAAGAACGAGGAGCGTCTTCTTGTTTTTCTCAAGCGGAATTTCTGCCATGTCGCCGAGAATCTTATCCAGGCTGTCCTCGGTGTTCCTGGTTTTCAGATATTTGAGCGTGTATACCTCAGTGCCATTGAGGTTAAACAAAGTGATTATCTTCTCCTCATCGGCGAGCTTCCTGGTGAAGCACCTGTTCTCCTTCTCGTCGCAAATCTCGTAGCTCTTGCAATCCCCATCGCTCCCGCACAGCCCCGGCTTCAAGGCGCACTTCTTAGCCCCCTGGTCGCAGTACTGCCAGCGCTCGCAGGAGCTGTTATCGTCGCACCTTCCCTGCATCGGGTAGCATTTTTTCGTCTCTATATTGCAGAGCTGGTGGAGCTGGCAGTCGAGATTGTCAACGCACCTGCCTTTCTTTGTTGCACAGGTGTGGGTGGCGTTATTGCACCCTTCCCAATCGTTCAAGCAGAACGTGTCATCGAAGCAGTAGCCGATTTTCGTCTCGCATCTTCCCAGCACCGAATCGCAGGTCTGCCAATCCAGGCAATCCTCAGTGGTGTTGCAGAATCCGGCCTTCAGCTCGCACAAATGCTGCTTGTTGCATACCTTATAAGCCCCGCAGGCGTCATCGGTCTCGCAAAAGCCGGGCTTCGCGACGCAGTATCCCTTAGTGACGTTGCACTCCCTCCAGGATTCGCAGTCCTCGCTCGTCTTGCAGGACTTTCTCGCAGGCCCGCTTGTGCAGCCGATTGCAAGAATAACAACAAACAGCAAAGAGAGCAGAAGCGCCTTTTTCATGCATGACTTTTTCGTTATTAACAATAAAAAGACTTTCGGTCAGGGATTCAATCCGAAAATCCATTCAAGCCCGCTCGCAAGGCCTTCCCTCATCTCAGGGCAGTAGCCATGCGTCTCGCAGCTTACTTCGACAAATCGCTTCGGCTCATTCGCGAAAGAGAAAGTGCGTTTTGCGTTCTCCAGCTGCACTACATTGTCTTTGGAAGAGTGAATCATCAATATTTTTCTCGGGGCCAAAAGCCCAATGTAAGCATCCGGGTCGATTGAGCGCTGGAAAAGCGTTTGGTTGTTTTTAGGAATAATTTCTCCTAACCCATAACCTCCTGTGCTCATCCCAACAGCGCCTTTCGACCTCCCCTCTATTCCCGCGGCGATAATCGCGGTTCTCCCCCCCATGCTCTCGCCCATGAAAATAATGTTGTCCGAATCTATTTCCCCTCTTGCGCGCAGCAAATCATACCCCCTGAGAGCATCATAAATGCTCTTGTGGAGGGGCGGCTCGTTCCCCATCCTGAAGGAATCATAATTGTAATTAATATCCCCGATTTCTTCCTTGCTTTCCCCTATTCCCCGCTGGTCTATTGTCAGCGTCGCATAGCCCATCCTCTCCAGTTCGATTGCAACTTTCTGCTCAGTCTCCTTTGTGACGCCTGCGCCTGGGAGAAGGACGATTCCAGGTACTTTTTTATCAGGATTTTTCGGAATCCTCAAAATCCCATAAACCGTCGCGCCCCTGCTATCGTAGTTTACTTTCGTGACCCGCCCCCCGGTGCCCCCCTCGCTAATGGGAGACTCGCCATAAACAACCCCTCCCCTTTCTGAGAAGTTGAGTATGCCGGTTGCAGAAACAGTCCACTCAGGAACTCTCGGGATAAGGAAAAAATACCAAATCGTAATCCCTAATAGGAACAACACCAGAATAAGGGCCCACCCGGCTTTCCACAGCCTCGAGAGCGACCCGTGGGACTTGTAAGTGTCCTTTTGACCCAGCATCTGGTCCCGAAGCTCGTCAGTAACAGTCACCCTTTCCCCCTAGTTCGCGATTGCGTAAACCTTGCCGCTAATCAGCCTGGTAGACTCCATTTCGCCTGCAAAGTAATACCTGACATTGATGTTGCCGGCATAGCCCTCGCCAGGCTCGAAAGCAAGGGGCCCCGCGTCCTCTTCGCAAGTCAGGTTGAACGTGAGCGAGCTGCCCTTCCTTACCGTTACGCCAGGCGGGTAATCCGTCCCACAAATCGGCGCCGGATATGGGCCGTTCATAGTGCACGTCATCGTCGTGTTCAGCCTTTTCGAGCACCCGATTGCGACAACCACAATGTCTTTCGGGAAAGAGTTGTAAAGAGTCACTGAAAGCCTGTCTGTGCTCGAGCTCAAGTAAGTTTTCGAGCAGACTGTTCCCGGAGGCATCTGGCAGAATTCCGGGTTCTTTGTGCTGAAGACCCCGAAGAACATAAGGGCAGCAAAAACAATGATTGCAACCATTATCGCCCAGCCATAAGTCATCAGGTATTCCATCGCTGCCTGAGCCTTGTGTTGGGCCATATCGTCACCTGAGACCTAAGGATATAAGGAAAGAAAAATTTAAAAAGAAAAGAATCAGCCAGCTCTTGCGAAAACGTTTCCAGTGATTTTCCTTGTCGCGGAAGCGCCCTCGTCCTTGAAGTAAAAGACGATGTTTATCTTCCCATTAAATGCGTCACCAGAGCTGATTGCCATCGGAACTCCGTTCTCGTCTGTCACTGGAAGCATGACGCTGAACCGAGTTCCTAGAGGCACGGTCACGCCTCCCGAAGCAAAGCCGGTGCATCTTGCTGCTGATGCGCACCCGTCGAATGAGTTCAGGTTCCTTGAAACGCTCACGTTGGTGACGACGATTGTCTTCTGCAGCCCGTTGACGAAAGTTGCATTCATGCACCCGTCGTCAGTTCCGCAGTCAGTTGTTGCAGTTGCCGGAGCTGTACCCGCCCTAAGGTACGAATTCGTGCAACTCATTCCCGCCGGCATTGTGCATAGCTCCGGCGGGTTCAGGTTGAAAATTCCCAGATACAGCAAAGAGGCGAGCACAATCACGATGACCAGAATGGCCCAACCATAAGTCATCAGGTATTCCATCGCTGCCTGCGCCTTCAGTTGGTTCAAATATTCACCCTGGGATAAATAGGGAAAAAAGATTAAAAAGAAAAAGGGAAAAGGAAGGTGGCCTTAAGCCGCCTTCGCGTATACGTTTCCAGTGATTTTCCTTGTCGCGGAAGCGCCCTCGTCCTTGAAGTAATAGACGATGTTTATCTTTCCGCTGAAGGCATCACCAGAGCTGATTGCCATCGGAACTCCGTTCTCGTCTGTCACTGGAAGCATGACGCTGAACTGGCTTCCTAGGGGCACGGTCACGCCTGTTCCCGAAACCCAGTTGATGCATCTTACCGCAGACGTGCACGCATCGAACGAGTTCGCGTTCTTCGTGATGCTCACGTTGGTGACGACGATTGTCTTCTGCAGCCCGTTGACGAAAGTTGCATTCATGCACCCATTGGCAGCTGCACAGTCAGTTGTTGCCGTTGCCGGAGCTGTACCCGCCCTAAGATAAGATTTCGGGCAGCTCATTCCCGCTGGCATGGTGCAAACCTCTGGCGGGTTCAGGTTGAATATTCCCAAATACAGCAAAGCGGCGAGCACAATCACGATGACTAGAATAGCCCAACCATAGGTCATCAGGTACTCCATGGCCGCTTGTCCTCTCTTAAAATTCATTAAGACCACCTCGTCTTAACTAATACAACGCATAAACGTTGTTTTCTTATTCTATTTAAACTTTTCTCCGGCGAATCGAATAACATGATGCGCCTTCATTGGTCGCCTGTCTTCGGTTACACTTCGGTGGTATAAAAAGGTTTCGGCGAAACCTACAATTCGGTTTTTACAGCCAATAGCATTTCTGCAGCGTTTTCAATCGCCCTTTTTGCCTCCCCCTCGCTTACGGTCTCCCGCTGCTCGTAAACGACCTTGTGCCTCCTGACGCGCATCTTGTTGAAAAGTTCCACGAGAACCCCGCTCTTTTTTCCGAGCCTCTCAGCGCAGAACCTTACAACAGCCACGTGCCCGTGCTCGGGCCTTGACCTGTACCCAGACCGAAACAGGAGCGCCCTGCCGGCCTGCAGCATCGCATTATAAGCAATTGCATACGCCCAATCGAAGTTCCCGATTTTCAAGACAGCCCTGGCAGTCGCAAGGTCCTTCTCCGCAGAAGCTATCGCCTGCTTTGCTAGCCCTGGCGCCGGGCCGATTTCCTCAACCAGCCCTTCCTGCAACAGCTTTCCTAAACTCGCCTTCATCACCTTTCACCCATATCAGCGGGCTTTTGGCAATATTAACCAGGAGGGGGTGCCTTTCCGCTGCCCTTTTGAGGAACTCCTTCTCAGACCAGATGATGAAATTTATCTCCCTGCCGATTCTCTTCTCGACTTTCAAGAACGCACGAAGCACGGCCCTCTCGTCAATCCTGCCGACCAGGAGAAGGTCTATGTCGCTTCCCGGCGCTTCGGTCCCATGAGCGAAGCTCCCGTATATGAGCGCGAACTTGACGTCCTCCCTGCAAAGCGCAATCCCGATTTCCCCGCCCAGGCTCTCGGTCTTGAGGAAAATCCTTTTCATCTCCTCGTAGATTGGCGATTTTTTGTTTATCGACCAAACGCTCAGGTTGCCGACCCGGCTGTTCAGGGCCAGCCCAAGCCTCCCCAGACTCTCGAGCTCCCGCTTTGCGTGTATCGGCGCCACTTTCGCCCTTCTCGCGAGTTCCCTAAGGTGGAGCGGCTTTTCGAACAGGAGGAGCTCGAGCAGCCTCACTTCGGCCCCGGACTTCAGAAGTCTCTCCAACATGTATATCATTAAGTTACAATCGTATATTTAAAGGTTACGATTGGTTTCGCGCCAAAACTTATCACGAATCTGAAAATTTTTAAAGTAAGCCCTGCAATCTCCTAACCGAGGTGTGTTCATGGACCCGCTCATGGAGAAATTGTCAAATGCTTTCGGCCCGACAGGATTCGAGGGAGATGTTTCGAAGCTTATGGAAGCCGAGCTGAAGAAATCCTGCTCAAAAGTGACCATCGACCGGATGGGGAACGTCATCGGGACGATGGGGAAGGCAGAGAGGCCCGAAGTGATGCTAGGCGCGCACATGGACGAGGTCGGGCTCATGGCGAAGACAATCACCGAGAAGGGGTTCATCAGGTTCATAAAGGTCGGGGGAATCGATGACAGGGTCCTCCCAAACCAGCGGGTATTCGTCCGCACAGAGGGCGGGAAGTTCATAGACGGGGTGATAGGAACGAAGCCCCCGCATATGCAAAAAGAGGAAGACATGAAGAAGCCGATTGAATACAAGCAGATGTTCGTCGACATCGGCGCAAGGGACAGGAAGGACGCATTCGACATGGGCGTGCAGATTGGGAGCCCGATAGGCTTCAACGTGAGCTTCACGAGGCTGGGGAACGGGCTCTTCACAGGAAAAGCGCTCGACAACAGGATCGGGTGCTATGTGATGCTCGAGGCTGCGAGGAAAGTGAAAGGCGACTATGCCTTCGTCGGGACTGTCCAGGAAGAAGTCTCGACATTCGGGAAGGGCGCGACAGTCTCGGCCTTCAAGTATTACCCGCAGCACTTCATCGCAGTCGACACAGCAGTCGCTGCAGACCACCCCGAATGCACCGAGGACGAGTCGTTCATAAAGCTCGGCGACGGGCCATGCATCAGCATCGTTGAAGCTGCAGGAAGGGGCAATTTCTCTGACAAGAAGATGGTGGACTGGCTCGTCAAGACCGCGCAGAAGAACAAGATACCCTATCAACTAGAGGTTGTCGAGGGAGGCTCGACTGACGCTGCCCGCGTGTATAATGTCCGCGAGGGAATCCCCTCAATCGCACTCTGCGTTCCAACCCGCTACATACACAGCGGGGTAGGGGTCGCGAGCGAAAAAGACGTGGAGAACGCAGTGAGGCTGCTCACAGCTGCCCTCAAATCGCTGTAATCCTCCTGCGCCCTCGCCAACAGCTATATAAAGGAGAAAAGGCCTTAACAGCGTATTCAGGACATGGAGGTGGCTTATATGCCGGCAAAAAAAACTTTAAGGCTCACAAAATCTTCCAGGAAAACTGGCAAGGCTTCAAGCCTGCGCGCTAAGGAAGATACGCAAGGGCTTGTCGCCCCCTCTGGCAAGATTGAGATTGCCACTCCTGATGCCGCCATTCAAAAAACTGCCCCTGACTCTGTTTATGTCCAGGAAGCCCCGAAAGAGCAGGTCCTAAAATATGGGGGCGAGCAGACAACAGCATACGCATTCGGTGAGAAAGAGAAGCTAATCACGACATTCACAGCAGGGGGAGTAGTCCTCTCGTTCGGCCTGAGCCTCGGCAGCATAATGATTTTCCCGGTCTGGGGCTACGGCGGCGGGCTGCTCGCAACCCTCGGCATAATCTCCTGTTTCGGCGCCTTCATGGCAAGAGAAACAATCTGAGGGGCCGTTCCAATTAAAAATTTTCCCCCCCTATCCTCCCCCATGCTCGACAATGCTCTGGCGCTGTTCAGGAAATTCAAAATAGACTACGGCGAGTTCAGGGAAGAGGCGGACCTCTCGAACACGATAAGCCTTCGCGACAAGGAGAGAAGCGTCTCCTCGGGGGAATCGCGCGGGATAAGCGTAAGGATGCTCGTTCATGGCTCATGGGGTTTCGCGAGCACTGACGATATCGAGAAAATAGGAGAAATTTTCGAGAAGGCGTACAAGCTCGCCAGAATATCGAAAGGCAAGTCAAGAGTAGACACGGGGCTCTCTTTTTCTGGAAAGCACAAGACGAAAACGAAAGTCCCGCTCGAGAGCGTAGGCATCGAAAGGAAAATGAAAAATGCGCGGGAGCTCCAAACGCTCCTAGAAGGAAAATCAATCTCGAGCACATCCGTCCGGTACTCAGATTCGACATCCACCGAACGGTTCGTTAACACAGCAGGCTCCGAGTGCGAGCAAATCTCCTCGAGAATCTACGCCGCCTTCACATCAGTTGCAAAGAATGGCCTCTTGATGCAGCGGGCGTCCGAGAGAATCGGGGTTTCTGCTGGCTACGAGGCTCTCGATGCGTGTTTCCCCCTCGCGCAGGAATGCCCCAGAAGGGCGAAGGAACTTCTGCTCGCGGCTCCAGCTCCTCCCGGGAAACACAACGTCATAACTGATGGGAGAATGACCGGCCTCCTCTGCCACGAGGCACTTGGGCATGCCTGTGAAGCGGATTCTGTTATCGCAGGAAGCTCGTTATTAAAGGGAAAAATCGGGAAGACTATCGGCTCGCCCCTCGTGACGATAAGGGATGACCCGGCGATTCCGGGCGCATTCGGCTCGTTTGCTTTTGATGACGAGGGAATTAAGGCCGGGGGGGCAGTCCTGATTGAAAGAGGAAAACTGAAGAGCTACCTCCAGTCCAGGGAAACCGCCGCAAAGCTCGGCTCAAAGCCGACAGGAAATGCGCGGGCGCAGGCATATGCTTACACCCCGATAGTCCGAATGAGCAACACAGTCATGGAGAGGGGCGAAAGCGCGGTTGAGGAATTGTTCGAGGGGATAAAATTCGGGATTTACGCAAGGGGGATGAGCGGAGGCTGCGTCGATACCACTACGGGCTATTTCGTTTTCGCCGCAGAGGATGGATACCTGATTGAGAAAGGTGAGAAGACGAAGTTGTTGAGGGACGTCCTCTTGAGCGGGAACCTCGTAGAGACTCTCAAGAACATAGACATGGTCGCAGACGATTTCCTCGGAAGCCCGGGATTCTGCGGGAAGGGCGGCCAATCAGTCCCAGTGAGCGACGGCGGGCCCCACGTAAGGGTGAAAAGAGTGATGGTCGGAGGGAAGACTCCCTGACCGTTTTTTTGTCGTTCCTGATAATTCTGACACCACGACAAAACGGAAAAGGTTCGCCGTTCCTGATTCTGACATGATTTCGCTCAGAAAAACCAATTTTATAGTGA
>JAKAKT010000014.1 GCA_021813385.1 Microcaldota archaeon | reverse complement strand
CGCCCATTGCGGCTTTTGCAGCGAAGCTGCACACCAAGGCGAGAGTTATAAAGACGTTCAGCGAGGTTGATTAGTATGGTTGGCTATTACCGTTCGCTTCGAGGTGTCAAAATTTCCGGGAAGCACAAGTTATTTAGAGAGGAGCTTAATCGTCTCCCTGCAGAACGCCGGCAGGTCATCGGGCTTCCTCGAGGTGACCAGGTTCCCATCGACCACCACTTCCTGGTCGACCCATTTTGCCCCCGCGTAGGTCATGTCGTCCCTTATCGCTTCGAAGCTCGTGGCCTCCTTCCCCTTGAGAATTCCGGCTGAAACAAGGAGCGAGCCCCCGTGGCAGATTGAGGAAACGACTTTCTTCTGCTCGAAAACCCGTTTGACGAACTCGACAATCCGCTTATCTCTTCTCAGCCTGTCTGGCGCCCAACCGCCTGGAATCACAACCGCATCAGTTTCTTCCGCCTTAATTTCGGCTATTCCAGCGTCAACTTCAATCGGGTATCCGTTCTTCCCCTTGTAGAGCCTCTTCTCTGGGCCGACTGAAACCACTTTGGCCCCGGCTTCCCTTAGCCTCAAAAGGGGATACCAAACTTCGAGGTCCTGATACCCGTCCTCGACGAGGACAACCGCTTTCTTCCCGGTTATGCCCATAACAACACCTCCAATCAATTCGCTCGGAATTATGGCTCTCCTTAATCCGCCCGCTCGGCAATCAAATATCCATAGGTTGCCTTCTTGATTTTAGCCTTGACGAACTCCCCCAACTCGCCAGGGACAACAACTTGCTTGTAGTTAAGATTTCGACCAGTCGTGGACTTTGCAAGCTCAGTCAGCAATACCTCGTACTCTCTTCCGACATATTTCCTGTTCCCCTCGAGCGCAATCTTCCTGCAAAGCGCGCTCATCACCTCGCTCCTTCTTTTCACTTCCGAATTCGGCAATTCCTTCATCCTGCTCGCGACTGTTCCCGGCCTCGGGGTGAATTTGGAAACATTGACTATGTCCGGCTTAATCCTCCGAATCAATTCACAGGAATTCTCGAATGCCTCCTCGCCCTCGCTCGGGAAACCGACAATGATATCCGTGGCAAGAGTCATTTCTGGAAAGGATTTTCGAAACTCGGAGACAGCTTCGAGAAAATCACCAACAGAATAAAACCTGTTCATATCCCTCAGGACTTGGTCGTTCCCGGACTGGACGGGGATGTGCGCGAACTTGTATATTTTTGGCGAGGAGTAGGCGCGCAGGAGTTTTTCCGGGTCTTTGAGGTGTTGCGGGTTCATCATCCCAATCCGGGCGAGGAACTTTCCCGGAATTTTGTCGATTTCTTCGAGCAGTTCAGCCAAATTCGAACCTGCGTCTTTCCCGTAAGCACCGGTGTCCTGCGCAGTCAATTGGATTTCCTTGAACCCCTCCTTCACGCATCTCTTTGCCTCGTCAATCAACTCTTCCGCAGGATAACTGACCAACTCTCCTCTCGCAATTCTCGTTTGGCAGAACGTGCAGGCCCCCAAACATCCCTCGGCAATCGGGATTCGGGCGATTATGCTCTCGTGAATTCTTGGAAGCCCAGCCTTGGACTCGCGGGACAGAAACACTACCCGCTTCCCTCCTGCCGCAGCAATCACCGCTTCGGTTATGTGGGTGATTGAGGATGGGCCGATGATTGAAGCTCGGGGAGAAGTTTTCTCTATTAATTTGGCGTTTGCAGAGGAAAGGCAGCCGGCAACAACAAGCGGTTTCGGGCGGAGCCTCTTTATTTTCTCTATTATCTTTTGTTCTGTTGCTCCTTTCACCGTGCAAGTATTCAGGATTACGACATCTGCTTCCTCTGGACTCGCCGATTCCTCGAATCCGTTTGAGAGCAAAATTCCCCGGATTACGTCGGAATCTGCCCGGTTGAGCGTGCAACCATATGTGATTAAGTGGTAGCGCATGGTGGCTTATTAACTCGAAAAGGTAAAATATGGTGTGGTGGAACGATGGCGGTCAAAGCGATGAGCCCGGTGTTGCCGGCAAGAAGAACTGACAATAATAGGCGAGAGAATGTTTGGGATAGGGACAAGGATAAACGAGAAACCAAGCAAAAACCTAATCCCCACCCGAAGGAAAAAGGAAAGGGAGAAAAAATCGATTTTTATGGGTGATTGCGTCCGTTCCCATTCTCCGCGAGCGCAATTGCCGGCATTTCGTCTGTAAGTCTGAGGCTCATGAAGACTGTCCGGGGGTAGTATGGGGCGGAGCGGACCACGAAATTTATGTGGCCCCAGGAAGTCCCAGTCAGGAAAAGCGCGTTTGGGTCGGACTTGCTCGATGGCTCGCCGAGGGGCATTCCTGTTATCGGGTCAATCACATACCATCCATCCTTTGCGGGGTGTATCCTGGCTAGAACCTGGCTCATGTCATTAACAACAACGAGCCTAGTATTTTCGCCTCTGATACTGCTGTCCTTGGCAACCTCGAAAACAGGCCTCCTGTCCCCGTTAGAGCCGATGAATCCCTGCCCGATTAATAGGACTACGTTGGGAACGTCCCGGATTAATCCGACCCCGGGAATTTCTCCTTTCGGAACCGGGAAGCGATGGACTCGCTTCTTCGCGTCCATCGGATTGTTTATGACTGCCCATTCGCCATTGTCCCGCGGGTTCGCGTCCCTGAAGGATTGGCCAAGGCCGGCATGAACGGCAAGCAGGCCAGTTCTGAAAAAGTTCCCGTGGTCTCTTCCCAGAACCGCTGGTTTATCCCTGAGGTGAGCATCGAAAAACGGGTTTTGCGCAAGCGTCCGCTTGCCAGTATTCACGGTTCTTAATAGGCTCCCAGCTTTCGATTGCGGGAGAACCTCGACTGCCTGATTCGGTGCCGACATAGTAATCAACCTCACGGGATTGTTAGAGGAGATTCGATTTGGTGGGTATATAAGCATGCGACGACGGTTGCCGAAATCCGACGTTTGACGAGAAAAAGGTTAACAGGGGAAACCGAGCGGTCTTTTGGAGTGATTCCCTCCTATGCGATATTAATATAATCCTTCTCTCCCAGAAGCTATTCCACGTGATTGTATGATTTGCGAGAGATGCAGCAACGAAACGCACAGGCCCGAGAAATGCACCTACTGCGGCAGGATGGTTTGCAGGGATTGCGAGAAGTCCTCGAAGAACTCGAAGAAGGAGGGCAGGCTCGTGATTTGCAAGACCTGCTGGGGCGGCATGAAGAAAAGGCAGAAGTTCAAGACAGCTTAAGGCCCTAACTAGTTCTCCTTAGGTAATTGTTTTCTTGAGCCCCGAGCTAATGCTCGGGGTATGTCCAATGCATAAAGCCAGTGGTATTCAGGGGCAAGCGGCTGGTCGATGCCCAAGTCGGTGCTTGCGGCAATTTTCAAGTTGTAGTGGGCGAACGTTCCTT
Source organism: Microcaldota archaeon (assembly GCA_021813385.1). Lineage (GTDB taxonomy): Archaea > Micrarchaeota > Micrarchaeia > Burarchaeales > JAKAKT01 > JAKAKT01. Next base: position 12,695 of record JAKAKT010000014.1, on the reverse strand, counting down.
TCCAGGCATTGGGGGTCTGGAAGTTGAAGGGGCAGTTGACGTCCTTGTGCAGCACCCGGTTGTAGAACCAGTCCAGGAGCACGGCAAGCTGCCTGTGCTCTTCGTTGAAATAGACGCTCTCGATAACGACAATCCGTTGGTTAGTCACACGGATGGTCTCCTCCAATACTTTGAGGGGCTGGTCCGCGTGGTGGAAGACGACGCTGACGATTGAGGTATCGAACTGCTTGTCCGCGTAAGGAAGCCTCTCGCCATCGTACAAATCAAGTGGGAGGGACGTGGCGTTGTAGTCCAGAACATCGACCAATCTCACGCTCTTGCCCAGTTGGTTAGCCACGAGCTCCCCAACTTTGCCGTCCCCGGCCCCTATGTCCAGGACGGACGAACCAACTATATGCGGGGCAACTTGAGAGAATATCAAGCCTGAGCGGCCGCTGAGGGGCGAACCCTCGCTTCCGAGAAGTTTGCGGGACAAACGGTTGTCAAAATCCGGGATTAGCTCTTTCATTTTGGCATGGCAGTCCGCTTCAAACCGTTCCTGGCTGGCAGTTTTGTTAATGAAGAAATAATTCAGCATGAAACTTCGCATTGAATCCGGGACCCTTTCGGAGTGCCCGGGGCCATCGCTGAGGTGAGTAGTCACCTGGCTCAGGGCCCGCCAAATCATCTTGTTGCGCTTGGCCTCGCCGTTAGTAAGGAGAGTTCGGATTTCCGACGGGTCCCGCCTGCTTTCGAGCAGCTTTTTGTAATCTGAAAAAGTCCTGTGGACCACTCGGATTTCCGAGCAGCCCAAAACGGACCTGGAGTTTGGATGGATAACGTAGGAAAGATTCACGTTCATCACTACAAGATTAACAGTATATTATGCCGGATTCTCTTTTTAAAACTTCGTATTTTGTTAAGAATTAGCTCTTTCCCTTCTTCTCCCTTGAGAGGATTATTTTGACTGTCTCGGACTCAATCTCCCATTCCTGGGGGGCTCCGCTCATTTTCGGCGTGTCGGAAAGGATGACTTCGGATGCGTTCACCGAGCGCGCCATCTCCTCCTTCCTGTTCATAAGAAGCTTTAGGAAGTCCGGGTCCGCAATCACATTCACCTTCACCTTGTCTTTCTCGACTAGGTCGAGCTCCTTCCTCATTATCTGGATTCTCCTGCAAACCTCGCGGGCCATCGCTTCCTCATAAAGCGCGGGATTGACGTCTGTCTTGACATAGACCGAGCCCACACTGAATGGCGAGAGCGCATATCCCGGGGGAGGTTCCTCAATCACCTGCACCATCTCGGGAGTGATTGAAAATTTCCTTGAGCCTTTGAGCTCGAGTTTTCCGCTTGAGAGGAGTTCCTTAATTTGGTCGCCCTTGAGTGAAGCAATCAACTCCTGGGCTTCTTTCGCATCTTTCTTGAAAGCAGGGCCGAGCTTCGAAATCACGGGCTTCGCCTTTGCGTTTTTTTCTATCTCCTGCTCAATTCGAATGCGCTTCACGTTGGAAGATTCCTGGATGATTTTCGAGAGGGATTCTATCGCCTCGCGAGCCTCAGTTGACTGCGTGACCACGACGAGTTCTTCAAGCGGCCACCTCAATTTTATGTCCGCCGATTGGCGGGCATTCGCAGCTGCGCTTATGGCTTCCCTGGCAAGCGTCATCTGTCTCTCGAGGAGCGAATCTATCTCGCCCGTCCCGGCCGTTGGCCATTCGGAGAGGCTTATGCTCTCTGCCCCCTCGCGCTTCCTGAATATGTCTTGGTAGAGTTTCTCCGATATGAACGGGGCCGCGGGGTTGAGGAGCTTTAGGGCAGTCAGCATTGCGTCGTAGAGCGCCTTCATTGCTCCCCCTTGGTTCTTCTCCTCGACAATCCTTTTCTTCGCGACTTTCAGGTAGAACCTGCTGAGGTCCTCGACAATGAATTCCCTGCAGGCGCGGACGGCCTCGTGGACCCTGTATTCTGAATAGGATTTCTCGCACTCCCTTATTAGGGAATTCGTCCTGGAGACGAGCCACCTGTCCTCAGGCTCGTACACCGGGTTCTTGGGCTCGCAGTAGAACTTGTCCATGAACAATCCCAAATTCCAGATTATCGAGAGGGCCTTCGAGGCTTCCCTCAGGTCGTCCCAGTTGAACTTCACATCATCCCAAATCGTGGAGGAAAGGCTCCATAGCCTGAACGCATCCCTTCCATATTTGCCCTGCATCTCCTCAAGCGAGACGAAGTTCCCGAGGGACTTGCTCATCTTCTCGCCCTTCTCATCAACGAAGTGGCCATGCATCAGGAGCGCCTTGTACGGGACCTTCTCGTTCAGAACTACCCCTGAGCCGAGAAGGGAATAAAACCAGCCCCTAATCTGGTCTTTGCCCTCGGTTATGAAATCAGCCTGAATCATTTGCTCGCCTGCACCAAGGGAGGCCCAAACGGCATTGCCTGAGTCGAACCAGACATCGAGGACATCCGGGGTTCTCCTCATCTTTCCCTTGCACTTCTCGCACTCAAACTCAATTTCATCTATGAACGGCTTGTGCAAATCTGCCAGCTTCTTCCCAAGTTCTTTAGCTGAGCCAACCACTTTCAGCTCCCCGCAATTCTCGCAGGACCAAATCGGGAGGGGAACCCCCCAGTACCTCTGGCGCGAGATGCACCAGTCGGGCGCGGAGCCCACGAAGTCCTTGAACCATGTGCAGGCGAAATTCGGTTGCCAGTAGACAGTGTCTATCTCGCTCAGCATCTTTTCTTTGAGCTTGCTCACCGAGATGAACCACTGGTCGGTTGTTATGAATATGAGCGGGGTTTTGCATCTCCAGCAGTGCGGGTAGCGGTGGCGGATTTTCGAGGCATTGATGAGCGCCCCAGACTTCTTCAGCTCCTCAAGAATAAGCGGGTCCGCCTTCTTCACATTCATTCCGGCGAACTTGCCTGCCTGTTCCGTGTAATTTCCCTGCTCATCAACTGGGCAGAACGCTTCTATGTCGTGCTGCTTTCCCACTATGAAGTCCTGGGGGCCGTGGCCTGGGGCGCAGTGCACGAGGCCTGTTCCCTCCTCGAGCGTGACGAACTGCTCGTTGAGCACCACTTTCCGGTCATATTCCTTTTTAATGAATTGCTGGAGTGGATTCTCGTATCTGATTCCATCGAGCTTCTTTCCAGGGACCTCCTCGAGGACCACTGCGGAAAGGTTCAGGTTGTGCGTGACTGCCATGAGCGCATCTAGGCGTTCCTTAGCAACAATCCAGGTCTCCCCGTCAACTTTCGCCTTCACGTATTGATAACCGGGGTGGGCCATCACGGCCATGTTCGCAACCAGTGTCCAGGGGGTGGTGGTCCAGATGACGAGATACTCGTTCTCCTTTCCCTTCAATTTAAACTTCACGTATATGGATGGGTCGTCCCTGTCATCGTATTCGAGCTCGTAATTTGCAATTGTCGTTTCACAGCGCGGGCATTGGGGAAGCACGTAAATCCCCCTTTGGAGAAGGCCTTTCGCATGCGCTTTCTTTATCGTAGCCCATGAGGACTCGATGTAGCTGTTTTTGAATGTGATGTAAGGCTCTTCCCAATCCATCCAAACACCGAGGCCCTTGAACTGATTCGACATGACGTCGATGTATTGCGTAGCGAATTTTTTGCAGCGCGAAATGAACTCGGGAATCCCGATTTTCGAGATTTCTTTCTTGGACTTTAGGTTAAGCTCTTGTTCTACCTTGACCTCGATTGGGAGCCCGTGGGTATCGTAACCGGGCTTCGCCCTAACGTTGAGGCCCTTGAAGCGCTTGTACCTGCAGACTGCGTCTTTCAGGCACTTGTTCCAGGCAGTTCCCGGATGAATCTGGCCAGTCGCATAGGGGGGGCCGTCGCAGAAATAGAATGGCTCACCCTTCTCGTTTTTCTTCTTCACTTTCCCGTAGATGTCCTTGCTCTCCCAGAACTTCGCTATCTCTTTCTCGGTCTCATCAGGCTTGTACATCAGCTTCACTCCTCAAGACCGCCTGCCGGATATAGTAGAGGGCGCTGGGCAGAAGGAACATTATGGACGCGGGAAGAGCAAGCGAACCTAGCGCGTCGGTTCCAAGGTTCGAAGCCCAGGCGAGGAAAAATGCCGCCACTGTGCAGATGAAAACAATTTTTACCTGGGAATCTTTCGACTCCGGGCCAAGCATCTTCTCCCCAAGGTTGGTTAGCAGCAAGTTAGCGAAAAAGCAGGAAAGCAATAGGGGAACTGCCATCGGGAAAGCATGAAGCTTGAAGAAACCGAAAGCCCAAAACGCCAGGGAGAAGGCTATCCCTGATACGATGTAGAACGCAATTTCATCCCTGTCGTTTAGCATGAAAACCCCCGAAGCTACTGGGTATTTTTAGCCCATTAGATTTATTAATCATACCCGCGCCCTCGGGGAAAACGGCAAAACACAACGAACAACCGATAACTCTGGACCCGCTCGCGTTCAGAAGGACCCACATACTGAAAACTTGGGGAACGAGCTCGCCTGGTTTTGGGACTAAAAATCCGGATTAACAGAAAGCGAAGCCATATAAATGTGAAAACCCATATCATTTAACTTATTCTAGCGATGGTTTTGAAATGAATATTCATAGAACTCCGGGCGAGGGCTCGAGCTCGAATGGGCGAAAGAAAAACGGAAGCGCGAGCCAGAGGAACGAGTTCTTCATACGGGATGTCATTGCTGGCGAAAGTGGGTATAAGATGGGGATGCTGAGGAGAGCGGTTTCGGGCGTGCTCCTTGGTGACGAGGCTGAACGAAAGAGGGCGTTCGCAGAGATAGGGGCATCTGCTAGGCAGCTTGGCACAGCGGCCATGCACAGAAAGCCGATTGACCAGGGCTTGGCGGATGAGGTGATTCTCGCGCTAAAGCTCTCGGCAGTGGAGTTCCCCAATGAAACGTTAAGGTTTCTCGCGTTCATAGCTGACTCGGACCAATCGTACGGAAAAGGGACGCTCATTGAAAAATTGGACCGGGCAATTGTTGAAGCGGGCGAAGTCGCGGAGGCAATCAGGGGAAAAGATATCGCTTTGCTCGAGACTTATTTCGAGAAACCGGGCTGGGAAGCAGCTGCGACAAAGGGACTGCTGCTCGCTGAAGCAAAATCGGAAAGTTTTAATCGCATTTTAGCGAGGAAAGGCTTGAGCGAGGATGCTGCACGCTTGGCGATTAGGGGACTGGATTTCAACGAAGACCATGTGGCATTAGTCAACGCAATCAGGACTGCGATAGGGCAAAGTCATCCTATGCTGGATGTGATGACGGATGAAAGCGCGAAAGTGGTTAAAGTCCGAATTCCTGAAGGCGGGTTCGCTTATGGGCCGGTCCGCTGGGACGCGGGGCAGATTGTTACATTACAAGAACTCACTGAGATTCAGGGGAAACACGTAACGCCCGAAGCGATTATCTATTTTTTGACAAGCCCGCTGACAAGGCAGGTTAAGACGCAAAGCGAAGGGATAAACGCAGCGATAAGCGACATGAAAATGCACCTGCTCTGGAGTAGCAGGGGCCGAGCTCCGGACGAGGTTATAAGCGAGATAATTCGCGGGATAGAAGCGATTCCCCCTGAATCCCAGAGGGAGATAATTCGCGCAGTGAAGATAGCCTCTTCATTTTCTGATGAACCATTGGCCCAGTTCGTTGAGTTGATAAAAGCAATGCCGAGGGACGGCCCGCTTTCGGGAATGATTGAAGCCGCCCGGGCGGAGATTTCTGAATTCGCAAGGCGGGTTCATGCAAAGGACGCCGAATGGCTTGAGAAACAGGCCGTAGAACGCACTGATTTCGAGTTTGGCGCGGTTTTGGACTTGGTGTCTGCAAGAAAGTACGGCGAACGGCTTATTCGCATACTCGGCTTGCACGATGTCGAGGAGACCACCGCAAGGGCTGCGGCTGCTGGGATAGTGATGAGCAACGACATTGACCTCATGATACTGGCAGTCAGCAACGCGAAGGAACAACGTCACCCACACTTAGGCGCGATTGTCGAGGAATTTGCCGGGAGGACAGCGCTTGCGAGAGTCACTGGCCAAGACCAGCAGGCTGTTGACACGAAAACTGTTATCACGGTGAGGATAAAGCAGTCGATGCTTGGGGATATGTATCCAGATGGGATTTCGGTGAGCCAGCTGCTCGGAGCGCTGGAAAAAATACGGGAGATGGAGAGGAAAGGAAATGCTCCATATAATTAGGTCGTTCTATGATGTCATTCAAGCGAACTGGAGACCAAAGTTCCGGTGCGGGAAGGGGAAAATTCCCAAGTAATCCGCTCGGGGACAAAAGGAGCGAAGCCCAAATCTCGGAACTGGGGGATGCCATAAAGATGATTATGGGGTTCGCGGTTATTGGACTCGGGCCGAAGAACCAGGGTAAGCCTGGCAAAAAACCCACAAAAATCGAGAGGGAATTTGCCAGGGCATATGGCAGGATAGAGGCGAGAATCGAATCTGTCGGAAAACTCCCGGGGGATGTCCAGGCCGAGGTCCTGCGTGCAGTGAAAATCATTTCCTCGATTGCCCCAGAACCACTGGAACATTTTTCTAAACTCACGAAAGAGATGCCGAAGGAAGGGAAACTCCAAAGAATGATCGACAGCACCCTTAAGGAACTCGTCCTCTTTACTGCAGCCAAACTATTAGCCCAGGCAAGAGACTTCGAATACTTGGAGAAGTATGGAAAAAGCGGGGGGGATTTTGCGTTCGCTGCTGCTTACGAGCTAAGCAGAATTCCGGGAACGGTAAATATCTTGAGCAGAATCGCCGCAAGCATGAGAGTTGGCGAGGAAACAGCGAGGATGGCGATTTACGGGATGGTGCAACAGGGCAATTACGGCGCAATGGTCAATGCGGTAACAGAAGCCAGGGACAAGAAGCATCCGTTGCTGCAGTTCATAGTTGACCGTTTCGCCGAGATGGTGCTGGTTGAGGATATAAACATTAGGTGGGATCGAAACGACTGGCTGACAAAGATTAGCGAAAAGACGACGAGGTTTCCTCTTGTTGAAGTTTATGGGGGAAAGATGACGGTCAAGCAGCTTCTATACGAACTGAGGAAGCGGGCTGATGAAAGCACGCCGGTATAAGCCATTGGAAAGCCGCCTGCTTAAATAGTTTAAATGTGAGCCGCTAATTTTCGAAACATGTACGAGCGCATCGCCGAGATTGCGAGGAGGATTGCCGCCTCCGAGGAAGTTGAAAGGAAAGCCGCTGATATGGTTAAAGGGAGGGATGAGGAGATTTTCCCTGACGCGCTGGAGAGAAAGTTGGCAAGGAAAGTTGAAGCTGGTGAAATTAACGGGCTTGTGGGCGCGGTGGATGGCGGGCTGCTGGCTCAGGAGTTCCACGGAATCGACTTGGTGATTACGAGGGCTGTCGCTGTTGTCTTTGAGTATGAGAATTCCAAACGAAAAGCCCACAAATATTACCCGTCCCCAATCGTGACTCCGGATGTAGAAGCGGACGAATATCTCGAGACGCACGAGTTTTTGTGGTACAAGTCGCTCTTGAGGCTGAGGAAGGAGCTTTCGACTGCGAGGGGCGCGATTGAAACGCTCAAGCCCAATTTCATGCTCATGGATGGTTCGGTTGTTCCCCAGATAACTGACAAGCCCGGGGAGGGGTCGCCAATCAGGAGCCTGTATGGGGAGGTAATCGACGAGTACAAGATGCTCTACAAGTCGGCAGACCTGAACAACTGCTCGCTTGTCGGAGTGATAAAGGACAGCAGGGGGAAGAGGTTTGTCGAGATTATCAGGAGATATCTGGGGCCTGAAGGCGAGATTCTTGGAAAAGCTCACGACACCGGGTTTTTGAATTTCCTGCTGAAAGAAGGCGAGAGGACATTCACTTTCCGCTACTCGGGCTCGCAGAAGGAGCACCAAGTACTCAAGGACTTGGAGGACTGGGGCACTAAAGTGGACGCGTTCTACCTGAAAGCTGTTGAGGGCGACAGGCCTCTTCGGGTTGAATTCATTGAGGGAAAAAGGAGCTTTGACGAGATTGCCTCGCTCATTTTCACCCTCAGCAGGATTAACAAGAACTACGCTTATCCTGCAGTGCTGATTGAGGCCGACCTGAGGGCAGCCCTCGACCAGGCTGAGCTCGACAGGGTTTATGGGGAATTGGTGGCGAAAACGGGATTGCGCTCCTCGATGATGAAACTTAGGAGGGACTCGAGGCCGTTCAGGTGACGTTATATTTGAACTTTTTCTCGTATTCCTTGTGACTCAGCCATTCTAGGATTATCGAAATAATCTCAATTTCGTTTCCCTGAAGCGAATAAAGAAGCCTCCATCCATCTGGCAGGTCGTATTTTCGCAAGTTGTCGATGGAGTATTTCTTGACATACTCCATTGGCCATAGGTTCCTCCGTATGGGAATTCCAGAGAACGGGTTCTCTTTCAAGTCGTAAATCGCGCGCTCGATATTCGACGCGAGCCGCTTCTCTTCAAATCTCCCTAATTTCAGTTTTTTGAAAGAAGCGAGCAGTTCTTTATCAGCAAAGGCTACCCGTTTTACCCTGTTCTCTTTCATCTTATCACTAAGCCCTTTTTCTTAAGTTCCGCGATTTTCCCCGGATTCCATAACCAGGAAACTGTCCTGTCGTCCTCTAGATGGATTTTTCCGGAGTATTCAAGATAATCAAGAATCGTGGTGAACGTGGTCCACATGACTTTCTTCGGGAGGTTCCTCCAGATATCGGTTACCGTCAAGTCGCTCCTGTACCTGAAAAGTTCCCTCTCGACCATAAGCACGGTGTCGAGCCGAGGGTAACGGCCAAGGTTTTTCGGCTTGAACCGCAGGAAAGATGTTTCGCCCATATTAATCAACTGATAAATTTATCAGTTGATATATTAATAAAGGTTTGTTTGCGAAGTCATTCAAGTAATAAACAAAACTGTGCTTCCCGGAAATTTTGACACCTCGAAGCGAACGATAAAAACCCATACTAATCAACCTCGCTAAAAGTCTTTATAATCCTCGCTTTGTGGTGCAGCTTTTCGGCAAAAGCCTGCACGGGCGTCACAAGCCTTTCTTCGTCGCTGAGTGACATGTGATGTTTTACTTTGTTATGCCACTCCACAACCTCCTCAACAGTAGCAAAATCCTTCCAGGTGATGATTCTCTTCTTGACTTCTCCAAAGAACCGCTCAATTTTCCCACACGTCTGAGGATGGTTCACCCTTGCAAGGATGTGCTTGATGCCGTTTGCCTTGAGGAACTGCTGGAAGTACGTTTCACCTGCAGGTTCGCCTTCTTTTGATGACGCAAAGAACTGGGTATCTCTCCCTGTGAGAAAAGCTTTTGGCTTTCCGTGTTCTTCTATGGCTTTTTTCAGCACCTCAACGGAGTTCTCGGATGTTGCATGGTCAAAGAGTCCCCAGCCTACGACGAGCCTTGAGGCGTCGTCCAGTATGACTATCAACTGCTTGTCTTGAAACGTTGTCCAATCCGTCTGCCATAACGAAAGGGAATGCTTTCTTGCCCAGCGCACCCATTTCTTGCGTTTCCTCTTCTCTTTAAGCATGCGAATCAGGCCTGCACTTTTCAGGATATTGTAAACCTTGTAATGGGATATTTCTATTCCTTCCTGCCTTAGCGTTCTTGCAAGGTCCACGTCGTTTGCTTTCCTGAAAACTCTCTCAGCAATTACTCTCTGGACATGGCCCATGGGGGTCTTGTCAGGTCTTCTGCCTGGAGGCTGCCTTTGCTCCAGCTCCTTTTTTATGAAATAAGCAGATAAACCTTCAAAGGACCTAAGTTTCCGGTACAACGTGGATTTGCTGACTTTAGCAAGCTTACGTATCTGGTTTTTTGAGAGTTCTCCCACTTGGCTTTGCTTCACTATAAAATTGGTTTTTCTGAGCGAAATCATGTCAGAATCAGGAACGGCGAACCTTTTCCGTTTTGTCGTGGTGTCAGAATTATCAGGAACGACAAGAATCCCGAGGGGGATATGGCTTTATATTCTTGTTTCGCCATATAATATTTCTTATTCTTGAGCAATGGCTCGGGGGGATAATATGGTGTGGTATGATTTTATTCTAACGGAGGAGGAGCAGAAGATAGAACGATTAAACCGGAATAAGAGTTGGGGGAGGTATATGGAAGATAAATTCGAGATCGAGATGTTCTGCAGCGGCAAACCCGTAAAAAGGACGGGAAAAGGATCCGACTTTGAAGATTTATAGGGGCGTTTCTATGCGAAAAAAGACACAATACGAGATAAAAACAGGAGAATCGCGGCCAAGCCGGCTGCAAGAGGAAACGAGAGAGAAGAATAAAGACAATTATAGAGTTGTAAGGGGCTCGGGCGCTCCGTTCTGGTGGGGTTAAGTAACTTATACCCCCGTTATCTAGCTGAGTAGAGCGTTAAGTGCATTAAGACGTTTCTAGTCACATCCTTCCCCGTCAGTTATCTGGACTATTTTTTTAGATTCAACTTGGATGGCTTCGACCGTTACCCTATGCGTTCCGGGAACTGAGAATTTTATACAACCCCGAACCTCACCGACAGTTTGTTCGGAAACATCAACAGGAGATCCATTGTTGGAAACTCCGATTGAAATGCTGTGACCTTGAACCGTGGCATTCATAGCATTGTCTGGGATTGTGACATATATCGAAAATTTCGCTGGCGACCCCTGGGCGTATACGGTGTCTGCGGCTTCCGCGATTTTCGTGACTGCGTGCTTCGCGTATGCCACGCGGAGGTCGGCAGTAGTACCACCTGGGGCGGGGTTGTCTACGCCGGCGGTGTTGCATTGGCTCGGGTTATCAACGATATAACCACTTGGACAAACGTAGCCTTTGGAGGTTGAAGTTGAACTGCACCCAAAAATAACCAGCGCCAATACCAGAACGATGAAAAGATTGCTCAATTTCATACATTAACTACGTTCAAGAGAGGATTTAAGCTTTCGGTCTTAGGGGAAGGTCCCAGATTATGAATAGCTGGCTTGTTGTAGTCAGGAGAAATCGTTCATGCATATCTGCTTTATGTCGGGGGTTACTATCTGCTGGCAGACGGAGCTGTCCCTCATCTTTATCGCCACGTTACGAAGGCAGACGTCCCGATCGAAGGTCTTCTCAATTTGCAGGCAGGGGGCCGCGTCCAGGTTCTTAATTGCCAGGTCCTTGAGGCAAATCGTTTTACTCTCAGTGTCTTTAATCTGGTCGCAGTTCCCAAAAGAGGGAGGAGTTGTTTTTTGTTCTGCGCCCGCCGTTTCACATTGTTCCGGCTTGTCAACGATATACCCGCTCGGGCATACATAACCCTTCGTGTTACTACATCCCATAATCCCAAACGCCAGCACCAGAACGATGAGCAAATAGGCAGTTTTCACGTTCTTAACTACGTTAAAGGGAGATATAAGGTTTTTGGCGAGGAAAAAGAAACTGCTTTCCCTTAGTGCCTCCGCCGTATGGGGAGAAGAAAACTTGAGGGGGAAGGATCTTAGCGACAATCGACTTTTACCAATTGAATTGCTTGGACACCGCCATAACCATTTACCTGTAGTTCTAGTGTATTCCCTTTTTGAACTGCCGTCTGAGGCATTACACTTTGTCCTGTCCACCATAGTTCTATCCCGTTACTTCCCCTCTGCCAAGTGCAACTAACGGTTCTACCAACTTCAAAATAACATGTGTGGTCCGAATTAAATTTCGCGTTGATTTCGCTACCGAACTCCATACTTTGATGCCAACAACCTACTACTGGGTCCGCGTAATAGCTGAAATAGAGGTAAACACCTGCCAGTCCAATTAGGATAATAACTCCCATTGGAACGCCTATTACGAGCCATTTTAATCCTGCAAAAGGAGAGTTGAATTCTACTAACCCGGTTTTTGTCTCGTTTTCTTTCTTCGGCTGTATCCCCATTAATGCGGCGCCACATTTCTTGCAAAAATCGGAATCTGGACCACTAAGCGCCCCACATTTCGAACAGAACCCCACAGAACTTTTAGCTATCTTCTCACCCTATATGATTAACGTTACTTAAGGGTTTTAAGGCTTTGGCATTAGCTTGTGACGGTTATTGTATAATCGTGCCTAATTCTGCATAAAATTACTTATTCACTAGAGAAATAACCATGGGCGTATGGTTTACGACATTCCAGACTAGGCCAGGTATCGCGAAAAACATTCCCAATCTCTCCACGCGTGATACAGCTAAGCTTCGTGCAGTCTGTACGCTACCAGGTTGTCGAATTCCCGATTCTTGCAGTAATCGAGTTCCGTTACTGCCAAAATCGCTTCTTCCTCAGAGTTCGCTTCGATCTTCCCAACCATCACGGCGTCTTCGGTTTCTTCGAATTCTCCGTTTTTCATACGGTATTGAGTGCATGCGACGTCTCCGACTTCTAGAACAATATACTTAGGCATTGAATCACCTTCCTAATATTTGGCGTCTTCATTAGCAACGTCGTCCCAGGCTTTGAACTCCGCTTTCATCTCTTTGATTGTTTTCTCGGTGGGTCGGGACCTTCGTTTTGTTTTTGTTTTCGGCAAATCCCGTTTTTTTATTGTGTTTCATTTCAACCACCTAACTGAGAAGCGGTTCGTCAGTATTGGATTACCGCTCTATAAAACTTAAAACATTAACTGTAGCGTGAACTAACATCTGTCCGCTTTTGTTGAACGAACATTTGTCCGCTTTTTGAGCTTTGGTTTTCTCCTGTTAAAATACTTTTTGTCGAAAT
>JAKAKT010000017.1 GCA_021813385.1 Microcaldota archaeon | reverse complement strand
CCCCCCTCATCCATATCCAACCCCGCCGTGTGGCTATTATATGCACTACAATAAATCTTTTTCGCTTGATGTTGGTTTGGTCGAGAAAATTCGCTTTTAGTTTGGTTTAGTTTGAGAATTAAACTCCACTTTCTTCAAAGATTTCCTTCGCCCCGAAAAATACGGCGAGCAGTCTAGTGTAGGAATTGACCGTCGCCCGAAAAGAAGCATAATCCCCGGCAGTAATGGTAATCACAAGTTTCGAGCCATCGACTTTAATCTTCGCAATGCTTTTCTTCGTGAATTCGGTTTCTTGGACGAGCGAATCGTGGGCTTTCTTCGCGAGTTTCGGGTTCTCGAACGGGATTTCGAATGTTCCCTTGAACTCTTTTTCAGCCATAACTAACACCGAACGAGAATAATTTCTTGCTCCCTGAGTAAAAAGACCAACTATCTTGGGAGAGGACAAGGCGAATTTCAACGTCATTGGCCGAGGATTCAAAATTGAAGAGGTTCGCGAGTTCCTCCTTTTTTTCTCCCTCGAGCCTAATCTCTTTTGTTTTCATTTTCAGTTGCGGGATTTGGCCGAGCTTTGCTATTTTCACTTCGGGAGTTAGCCATTCCCAGTTCTTGCCCACATCCATGAATTGCATTTTGTCCGGGTTGCCCTGGTTCTCGTAAAGTAGAAGAACCCGGCTCTTGCCGAGCTGACGCGCCCTGCCAGCAACCTCCTCGATGCTCTTCTTGCCCCTGTTCTCGTAGATTCCCCGCGGGAAAAGAGCCGCAAGGGCCCGGCAGAGGCGCTTTGAGAGAATCGAGGGCTTACGGCTAGTCGTAAGGTACATCTATTCAGCCTTGACTTCGCGCGCAATCGGCTGCCTCTGCTTGAATAGCACACGGCATCCGCAATATGGGCACCTGACGAAGACCGGGTCCAGCTCCTTAACCTCTTTCCTACATTTCCAGCAATGATACATAAGACTCCACTACCCCTTTGAAGTTTTTACTTCAACAATCCTTCTTCCGGCGCTCCCTCCGGGAGTCGCGAGCGAGTAGCTTCCACCTGCGAATACTGACCCGCAGGACTTGCACTTCCAAACGGAGTTGCTTATCCTCTTGGCCATCTTCTTTCCGCAAGTGTGGCACTCATGCTTGCCGCTCTTCATTTTCTCTATCTTTTTCACTCGCTTGCGCATCTCTGCGCCGCATCTCACATCTCTCCTGACCATGTAAACCACCATCAAAGGTATGCCCTTAGCTCCGCCCCCTTCTGGAAAGCGATGTCTATGAGCCCGAGCACCTCATCCTTCGTAAGGGAGCCGCGCTTGCCCTTCTGCATTGCGCATAGCGTCTCTTCCGTAGTTGCAATCGTTATGCGCGACTCCGCGGCTATCTCCTCATCGTAAGATGGGTCGATGACTTTCTTGTCTCCGAAGTTCGAGACTGTGCAGGAAACAACCTTGCTCTTCAAGCCTAGAGGCTTGGCCGGTTCGTGAATCACCTTGCCATCCTCAAACTTCGGGAAGCTCGCGCTCATTAGCGAGCTCATTGCGGCAAGCGTCGAGGCGTCGAAGAAGTTGCCATCGTAGTCCAGGACATAAATGTCCAGGTACACTCCCCAGACCTTCCCCTCCCCGCCCTCAATGACCATCGAGTTCAAATCAAGCGTCTCGGAACTCCTGATGCCCCTGTCCACAACTCTCGCGAGCTCAATCGAGTCCTCGCTTGGAGGCCCGGATTCGAAAGCCGGGAATGCAAGCGGAAGCAGCTCGCAGTTCGTTGAAAGCACGCCTTCCGTCGGCCTGTCGGCGAAAGGCTCGACTGCGTCTATCTTCGCTGACACGAGAACCTGCGTGTTCCCAAGCCGGCATATCGCAGATCCCTCAGCTGAAGAGAGCGGATTTCGCTCGAGTGTTATTTTCCTGTACTCATCAAGTTTCCTGTCATCGGCCCTCTTGCCTTTCTGCAGGAGGTCCCGCACATAATCCTTCTTTATTTCATCGAGTATTTCCATAAGAACACCTAAGATACCTGTTCGTCAGGCTTGTCTTGAGCTTTCCTCGTATAGACCTCTTTCAACGCCTCAACCTGGAGCGCGTGTATCTTATCCGAGGCATTTATCGCCATATCCATAGCCTGCGACATCTCGTCTTTCGTCATCAAACCGTCCATCTGCAAGAGCAGGATTTCCTTATTGCGTGATGAAACCGCTATCGGGATGTCTGCATTCCCGTAGTTGTCCTCGATTTTCGAGAAGTCAATAGCCAATTTGCCATCGATTTTCCCGACCGCTACAGCGCACACGAGGTCCTTCATCGGTATCCCTGCATCTGCGAGCGCAATAGATGCGGCGGTTATCGCGGCGCACCTTGTACCCCCGTCGGCTTGAAGGACTTCCATCGATATGTCGATTGCCGTCTTCGGGTATTTCGAGCCGATCACAACGTTCTCAAAGACTTCCCGAATCACTTTCGATAACTCGGTTGACCTTCTCGACGGGCCAGCCTTGCTGTGCTCATCAAGGGACGCAAAAGGCGACATCCTGTACCTGCAGTTTATCACTGCACTGTAAGGGTCTACCCTGTGTCGCGGTATGCATTCGCGAGGTCCGAAAACAGCAGCCATTATCTTGTTCTCGCCCCACTCGAGGTAGCATGAGCCGTTCGCCCTGTGCAGCACGCTGGCTTTGATTTTTATTGGCCTTAATTCGTCAATATCCCTGCCGTCAAGCCTTTTGCCATCGACGAATAAGACCGGCTTGTTTGTTCCTCCACCCATAAAATCACCATTAAACCTTGTTGTTGCCTCCACTCTCCTTTTGAAGGAAATCCTTCATCCTGTCGGTCAGGCCTGACATGTGCGCCTCCTTCTCAATCTTGAGAATCGAGCGGGCTGCGAGACTCGAATCCCCGCCCTTTATCCACATGCGCCCGTTCTTCCCGACATATATCTCGCTTTTCGTTGCGTCAATGAGCATGTTGAGCATCGAACTCTTTTTTCCTATGACGCGCGGCACTTTGACTGGGGAAATCTGAACGATTTCCCCTCCTTGGAGCTTGCGCGCGTCGAAAAGGTTAACGTTCTTAACCTCGTCAACGCCCTTGACTTTCGCGAACAAAACATCGCCCATTTCGAACTGGAACCTCGTGTCTTTCGTTGAGAGGAAAGCCGAGTACGGGGAGTTTATCTCCACATTGTAGCCTGCGAACTTCACTTCTTCGACTACTCCGACGACATAGTCCTCATCCATCGGCAGGTATGCTCCCTCTAGTGCGACAAGCCGCATCTCCGTCTCGTGAAAGAGCCCAACCACTTCTGAGTAGGTATTCCCGTTTTCTATGTAGGAATCCGCCATCCTCACGGGCTTGTCCACGAGAATTTCTCCTGGAACCACAATCTTCATTCAATCACCAAACAAACCTGTATATGCTTACTTTATCACTTTCGTTTCGGCTCTTCCCGATGTGGCACGGCCAATCCGGTCGAAGAAGTCAGCCTGCATTCCCGCAGGCATCTCGATGACGGCAATCAGGTCGCCGTTCTTCTGCCACTCCTCCCGTTGAATCCCGAACTCCTTAACCGTTCCATACGCCCTTACCGCGACGTCCGCGGGAAGCCTGATTGCAATCTTAACCTTCTCGAACTTCAGCGGCAGAAGGATGCGCAGCTCCTTCATCACTTCATCAATCTGCGCCTCAGCGTCCTTGAACGGGTCAATTTTTATCCTTGCTTCCTCCATCGCCTTCTCAATCCTCTGCGGCGGGTGCGGGGCCCCTGTCCTCGGGTCCACGCACTCCCTCGCGAGGAATGCAACGATTTTCTTGTGCTTCTCCTCGAGCATTTGTTTCCTCTGCTCGGTCGTGAGCTGGATTTCGCCATCCTTGAATATCTTTTTCGCGATTTCGTTGATGTCCTCGGTGCCAAAAATTTTTTTCAGCGTCTCGCTCTTGTGCCGTTCCCCTTTCCTCGCATCCTTGAATACTTCTTCAGCAACAAGGACGTTCGCGAGGTCCGGCTTCTTGCCCGTCTTGTAGTCATAGCCTAATTTCGGGTCCACGAGAAGCTCGAACCTTTCGCCGTGTGACTCAAGGCGGGCGATTATGGCAGAATCGAGGCTCACCATAGGACAGACCCCGGGGCTTACGCCTTGGAGAGGTACGCGTCCGTTTCCTGCGGAGAGAGAAGAACGAGCTGCTTGTCCTTCTTGGTGATGACTGCGATATCCACGTTGTCGCTCTTGAGCTTGGTATCAGTTGTTTTCTTGAGGGCCTTGAGAGAGAGCTCGATGCCTTCCTCGACTGAGAGCCCTTCCTTGTATTCCTTCTCAAAGAACTCCTCCGCTTCCTTCTTGCCAGAGCCTATTGCGTCGGCCCTGTAACCTGTTAGCGCGCCGCTCGGCTCAGCCTCGAAGAGGACCGGCTCGTCGTCGACTCCCGCTATCAGGAGCGAGACTCCGAAGGGCCTTATGCCCCCGTATTGGGTATAGACCTGCATCAGGTCGCAGAGGTCCTTTGCAATCATCTCGACTGTCACGCTCTCGTTGTAGGAGAGCTTGTGCTTCTGCGCCTCGAGGCGGGCCGCATCGATGAGCCTCCTCGCGTCCGCGACTAGGCCTGAAGCGGTAGCTGCGATGTGGTCGTCTATCTTGAAAATCTTCTTCATCGAGTCCCCCATGAGGAGCTTCGATGATATGTTCTTGTGGGCCACAATCACCACTCCGTCGGCGCAAACTACGCCTATCGTGGTAGCCCCTCTCCTTACTGCCTCTTTCGCGTATTCAACCTGGAACAATCTTCCATCAGGGCTGAATACGGTTATCGCTCGGTCGTATGCCTGCGAAGAAACAGGATACATAGATACACCTCTTTTTTTCTATTCTCTTCGCTTACGTACAATCATTTCAAAAAATAGATTTAAAATAGTTTCGTGAACTACCACCCGACGAATCGGTAGCTTCTTCTTTCCTCGATGAAACTGCTGTTTCATCTCCAGAAGCGTTACTTCCCGCAGTTCCTGCGGTAGCTCTGTTGAGTATATTTCTCGCGGCGTTTACGTCCCTGTCAATCCTCAGACCGCAGATAGGACATTCGTGAATCCTATCAGAAAGCGTCTTCGCGACAACTGTGCCGCAACAGTTGCATTCCTTCGAAGTGTTTCTTGGGTTTACGAACACTATCTCGCAACCAGCTCCTTCCGCCTTGTAGACGAACATGTTCGCAAACATATTCCAACCTGCATCGTGAATTGATTTTCCAAAATTATGCTCTGCCATTTCCTTGCTCTTGAGAGCTTCCAGCGCAATAAAAGAATAACTGTTCACAAGCTCATGTGAGAGTTTGTGGTGAAAATCGCTTCTGCAATTTGAAATTCTTTCGTGTTCAACCGCGACCTTCAATTTCGCTTTCTTCCTGTTCTTGCTATCTTTCTTACATCTTGAGAGGCGCTTTTGGAGAGAGGCAAGGTGTTTTTCGTGCTTTCTGAAGTACCTTGGATTTACAATGACTTTTCCGTTGGACAGAACTGCAAAGTTTGTCAAGCCAAGGTCTATACCTACCTTTTCTCCTTTATTTTCTTTTGGAGGACGTTTCTCTTCTTGAACGCAAAAGATTGCAAACCACTTTCCAGAGGCTTCTCTTTTCAAGGTCAGTGTTTTGATAATTTCTTTTATCTTGCGGTGCTTCTTGATTGAAATGTCTCCGAAAGGAGTGACCTTAAGCTTCTCTCCAAGAATAAAGCCAGATTGAGGGTAGTTGAGGCTCTTCATCCGGTCAAAGGATTTGAAGCGTGGAAAGCCGTATTCCGTTCCTTGCTTTCTTAATTTGACCGTGCGCCAAATGGCATTATAGAGCCTGTGGGAAACGACCTGCGCAGTTTGGGAGTAAAGCTCTGTATTTTTTACCATCAATTGCATTTCTTCTTTTGAGAAGAACCTTCTTTCTTCTTCGTATTTCTTCTTGTTGACTTCAAGCAGTTCATTCCAAAGTTCCTTTGATAACCATATGTGGTAGTTGAACAGGCGTTCCTGTATTTTTGATGGGTAGAGCCTGAACTTATATGAACGCATGATTGCGTATAAGTCGCGCCGTATAAAAGGACGAGGAGAGTAAGTTTCCGGTGAACGCGCCGTATCAACCCGTTGAAACTGGTAGAATTGGCGAGTATAGTTTCTTAAACGGTGTTCCTAATCCGGGAACTCGTCCCTTGGCCGGCGGCTCATGTGCCCGATGTCCTTCGCACCCCCGACTCTCATGAGTTCCAGCACGTCAGGGCCGAACTCGGAGTCGCTGATTCGCGATTTTCGTTTTGGTGGAGTGACCGGCACTATTCGGATGACGGGCGCTATTCCCTTGGAATCCAATCCCCTTTCCGAATCGCCATCCAGCCCTTCGCCATCAAAGCGGTCGCCCAGGTTTTTAGACCTCGCGTGCCGAAGGATTGCCTTAGCCTCGGGAGTCAGGCTATCCGTAGGGACTGCGCCGATTTTCCTGCGTTTCGGCATCATTCTGGTTGTTCTGTTTATGATTCGGATTATTCCGTTTAACGGTATTGCTATCGCGTCGCCCAAAGCATCGAGTGCGCCGAACGCTGTGTCGAGCGCCCGGGTTAATATGCTTGGATGTTTATTGAGGTATTTTGCTCTGGCTCTGATTAATTTTATTGCTCCGTCAGTAAGGTGATCGCGAGGGATTACATCTTGGTTTTCCGAACCTGCCAGGTGCCTTCGTCTCAGTCTGGTCCTTGGCTCCTCGTGCTTCATTAACTCCATTCCCCCCGAAGTGAATTTGTCATCCCGAATTCTTCGTTTTCCTGTGTCGCCCGGGAGCCTTGAGAATGTGACTCGCCTGCGGCCATGGATTGATTCGGGATTTATGTTCCTGAGCACCGCAAGCGCAGCAGAAGATAGGCGCTGCTCGGGCGGGATATCAGATTCATCTATTAACGCTCCCACGTAGTTCGTGTGCTGAGGAGCGATTGTGATTCTCCGCTTCCCTCCTTCGTGGGTAATTGAACCGAAGTCCCCGTGGGCTCGAATGCCTATTTCTGTGAAGGGAATGGCGAGATCCGACCCAGAATGATAGACAGGCCCGGCATATGTGCCTGCCCTCTTGAGGTAGCGGGCTTCTGGATTAGAACCGGCAACTTCCGGCCCGACAGGTATCCCGAGACTATTGGGCTTGCGCCAGGAGCGGCTTTCTGTCGGGAAATCATTCACGAGCTGGATGTCGCTTTCATCTTTGATTACATAGACAAAACTGTACTTTGCGTCTTGAACTAAATTAATTGAAGGAGTTTTGTCATCCCCGATGAAGTGTCGAACGACTAGAGCAGCATCACGGGCATCCCTGAAGTCCTTTGGGACCGGGAAGCGGATGGATACTGTTGCATATTGGGGAACATAAAGCTCATCTTCGAATGGATTGCAAAAGGGTGGAGGAGGCAATAGGACCTCGTAATTCCAAACAACATATGCGCCATCGTCTTTCCTGTTCGCTTCCCTGAATGTTAGTCCGGGGTCGACGATTGCGGTGAATGTGCCTGTAACGACAGGAGTGACCAAGTTCCACAAGCCAATGTCCGGCCATTCTGTAATGCCAAGCTCTCGCCTGAGTTTCACATCGTCCGGGTGTTTCGAGGTTATGAGCTGGTCCACGAGCGGGAGGGAAGCCAACCTTTTCCCTTCATTGTTTGCTTTGAGCAGCAACTCTTCGCCAGTTAGGCTATGATGAATGCCCGGTTTGACACTTCGATTGTGCCTGGCGACTGCAAATAGGCTGAGCGATGTCAGTGGTACGGAACTCATTAGCAAAACCTCCAATAGAATGAGCAAGCTATTAGAGGAGTTAGGATTTAAAATTCTTTTTCAATTTCCTGATGCTCCCCGAGTTCGAGAGGAGCCGGATTGCGGCCCTCTTCCCGTTTATTTTCGAGAGGAACGCGAGCGAGGAGCGCACCGAATCGGTCTCAGTCGCAGCGCACCGAAGAATCCCGAACCCTGTCGAGCTTTCGAATTTCATCGGTTTGGGGTTCGCCTTGGAATAGCCGAGCTCCCCGAGGAAGGACAGAATCGAGCCGAGAACTGCCTCGAAAACCTCCTTTTCCGAAACTGGCGACTCTGCCTCAACCATGAATGAGACGTATCTCCGCTTGTCCCTCATCGTTGGTTTCACAGACATGTCATAACCCCATTATTCTTTTAGGAACTTCAGTTATTGCCCGGAGGGATTGGTCATAAGTGAGGCCCAGGGCGCAGCCGATTGCGATTAGTTCTGCAGGGCGCTTGGTCTCGTAGATATTGGATGCCCGGCTTGTCAGGATATAATCTGTCCCGAGCTTGTTGCAAATCGTGAGAAAGCGCCTGGTTCTTTTTATGATGGAAGCCCTCTCGATTCCAGAACTCGCAAGAAGCGGGCGAACCGGGACTTCGAAAGCCTTTTCGTGCTTTGCAGCAGCCCTTATAACCCCGAGGTCGAGCTCGTAATTGGGATTGTGAATGAGCGAGCAGCGCTTAATCCTGGGTTTTATGTAGGAGGAATCTGCGGATTCGAGAAGGGCGAGCCGCTCACTCCTCCTGTTGTCCTCGAACCCCTCGAGGTCCTTGCCCCAAATCCCGACCCGGGAAAATCCCGACTCCTTGTAATTCTCGAAATTGAAGCGGACGTGCAAATCAAAGTAGTCCATGCAATAGTAGTGGAAAAATGAGATAATAATACTTGCGGGGGCCCCTACTTGCGCTTGAAGAGCATGGCTGCGAGAGCTACGACTATGAAGAGCCCGATTACAAATATAAAGAATAAAGCGACCCCGCCGACGCATGCGAGACCTACTCCTGAAGAGAGCCAGTTTTGCTCCCCTCCAGAATTCCCTGCCCCTCCGTTCGAACCAGTGTTCGAGCCCCCGGTTGTCCCGCCTACCCCTTGTGCGCTCTGTTTTGCCGATAAGGCCAGGTTTAGCGCAGTGGAGTAATCGGCCGAAGCGAACTTTGAGTTCGCCTGGGAGAGGATTGCCTCTGCGGCCGCGACGTCCTTGCCCTGCGCCTTTGCAGCGTTTATCGCAGACTGGGCGTCTGAGATTGCTGATTGTGCCGAAGCTTTTGCAGGGTCTGTTTGGTCACCTGTCCCTCCAGGAGAACCCGTGTTGTTTGCGACGCAGTTGTGGTTCACGCAGATTTTCCCGCCCGTGCAGTTCGCATCGGAGCAGCACTGGTACTTGGCGCAAATGTGGTTCGCTGTTGTGCCACACGCGCAAGGGACCGCAACGCATGAATGGGAAGCGACATCGCAGGATTTTGAATCGGGGCAGTCAGAATTTGAACCGCATTCTCCCGGAGAGCAGAAGCCGGATATGCAAGCCTCGCCTGTGCTGCAATCTGATTTTGAAGTGCATGGCTTCGGGGGAGCGCATGTTGTGATTTGAATAGACGAGCTTGAGGCCGACACTCTTCCGGGAAAAGTGCCTGCAGTTGCCTTATGGGTTCCGTTAAATATTGCCGGCTTGATGACTTTTCCATTTGAGTCAGCTTTTTCCCCGGAGTATATGGGCCCCCACCCTTGGTCTCCGTTATATAAGATGTCGACGTATGCACCCGGGTCGGTAGTGACTTGAATGTGAGAGCAGTCCGGTTGCTCAATTGCAACGGATAACGCGCTAACGCTTATTGATAACAAGACCAGCAGGAGGACTGGGGTTATGAGCTTCAACCAGGTCACCGATTATGAGATTGCAAGAGGTTATTTAAAAACTTGCGCCTGATGACAAAATTGGACAAAACACGGTAAAAGCTCGTGCGCCGAAATTGCCCGGGAATTGTATTTTAGTTGCGTTTATAAAGTTGAATGAGCGATAACACTTCGAACAGTTGCTCGCTGGCCCAGGATTCCTTGTTCCGCACGCTGGACAGTATTTATCGGGCTCGTATTTCTTTTTTGAGCCCATAAACATGCCGACAGCCCGGTCTATGATGAGCTTGAGTTCGAAAAACGCGTCATTGGCTGTGCCCATGAAAAAAATGTGTTTTTGGTATTGATAATTATTTGCTCAGAAAAAAGAAAGAATGGACCAGCGGGGATTTTCAGCCCTTCTTTTTCCGCAACATGCGCTTTTTCTTCGGGAAGAAAAAGGGCGGTTTGAACCCCGAGCCTCTACCTTGCGAAGGTAGCGATCTACCGTTGATCTACTGGCCCATCGAACTTGTGTTATTTGCCAGGTAAACATTAAAAAAAGTATTCAGGCGCTGTCAGGTTGGCCGGTTTTATTTTTCCTGATGATGCCGGCGAATGATTCGATTGATTTGTGAGCAACTCCCCGCAAAATTTCATCAGCCCCCGTTGCCACATTGTCCAATGTGTCCTTGGCGAGGTGCTCGAGGGGCGCGCCGGCACCTTTTTCGAGAATCGGCTCTTCTTTTGAAGGTTTGACAACAGGAAGGGCAAGCATTGGTTCTGGTTCCTTAATCTTCTTTGGGATTACGGTATTGAGTATTGGGTTCGGGATTTTGTTTCCGTGTTGGTCGGTAAGGTGCTCGCGTGAACTGCCCTCAGGAAAAGGTTCCGGCTTTTTCACCTGCTTCGGGAGCGCCACGAGAATGACTTTGGCGAGCGGGGTATAAATGTTTTTGCCCCTGAAGGTAGTTATGAGATTTTGCTGGGTATTGGCCGTGCTGGTTTTTGCGGCGACTTTTTCCTTTGCCCAGATTCGCCCAGAAGAAAAACTCCCGACCGAGATAACGCTACATGTTGAAAAGAACGGCGCCTCTGGGGTTCTTGATGCAAGAGCAACTCTCATCGCATTGGACCTATCCGGAAATGCCGCGGTGCCGCTTCAGGGGGAAATCGTATTCTTCCAGGAATGCGCTGTTGGAGAATTCGCTTCGGGTTGCCCTTCGGGCGCCCATCGGTGCGGGCCGATTCCGCAGGATTACTGGCAATGCAGCTCCGATTGCTGCATGGGCCATATGGCTAAGCTGACTGATTTGGAAGGGAAAGCCGATGCAACATTTGAGGGGGCGAACCGAACATCGATTTTCGCCGTATACCCGGGGAGCAACGCATATCTGCCGAGCAATACGACCGCGAATTATGTTTATCCCACTGTCAATAGCTCGATTAATGCTAATGTTTTTTTCCCTTTGATGGTATTGATCGCCTGCTTTGTCCTAATCGTGTTTTCAGCTCTCTTTTTTAGAAACAGGTTCAGGTGAAAATTGAACTGCTTGTCCATATGCTTTTATACATTGAAAACCATAATTAGACCGGTGATGCTCATGCCTGAAATGGTCATCGACAAGCCAAAACTCACGAAAGAAGAGAAGAAGGTTTTTGATGCGCTGATTGGCGTTAAGTTTAGTGAAGCTGAGATTAAAAAATTCGGGTTAGTGAATTTCGCGATGGACCACAAGTTCAGTGACAAGGAGCTCAAATTATTCTGCGATTACCGCATCGCACAAGTTCCCGAATCCGACTTCGGGGACCTGAGGAAGGACGGGCTAGCATTGAAATACGGCTTCACTTCTGAGGAAGCGACTGCGCTCTCGAAAACGAAGGCGGGTTTGAACGGGAGTAAGGATTTCAAGGACAAGCCGGTTACGATAGGCGAGATTGTGCAAAGAATGGAGGG
Source organism: Microcaldota archaeon (assembly GCA_021813385.1). GTDB lineage: Archaea > Micrarchaeota > Micrarchaeia > Burarchaeales > JAKAKT01 > JAKAKT01. Next base: position 5,114 of record JAKAKT010000017.1, on the reverse strand, counting down.
TCTCGGGGGGAAAGATAGGGACGCGGTCGGGTGGGACAACCTGGACAGGGAGTATCGTGAAGACCCAGAGTTCATGCGAAACCGGGCGATTTACCGGGCGCTTAACAAAAACGAGCCTAATGGGCGGGAGTTTGTCGATGGACCCACCATAAATAGGATATGGCAGCTGCCGAGCGAATTGGAGGAGGGAGGAATTTTCGAGTATACGGACCAAGAGCGAATCGAAGATTTGAAGAAGACCGGGTTCAAGGATGACGAGCTTGAATTTTACCTGAACCTGGGGAAAGAACTTGACATTTCGAAGCGATACTTCACCCGGCTGTGCGCATATTTTGGCGAAGGAGTCGCAAAAGGGGACTTGAAGGAATTTCAAGAAAGCGAGTCGGTCTTGGAAAGAGGCATAGCGATCAAGTATGACTTATCGGCTGGGGATGCTCTAGCGCTCTCGAAGACAAAGACGGAGTTGAACAGGAGAAGCGATTTCAAGGACGAGCCGGTGACGATACTGGAGATAATTGGGGCTATAAAGAGTCTCGACGGCCCGGAGGGAAGCAGGATTAGGGAAGCCGGACTCATAGGCGGCAATGGTACGCCAGAACAGAAGCGCATATGCTCTATTGACTATGTTTTTACTCAAGAAAACGACAGGCAGGAAAAAGCGAAACGGGAAAGAGTAAGGGAGAGGATAATGGCAGTTGCCGAAGGGAGAACCATTGAGCCGACAAAATGGGCGAACAAATAGAGGACGGCTTGCTTTATTCGACCGAGAACTTGACGAACTTCTGCCCGTCAGCCAATGATTTTGAAACGATTGCTGCGCTCTTGACGTCAATGTTCGACCGTTCGTCTTTCCTTTTCTGTATGAGCCTCACGAACTCGTTTAGCTCTGCCTCGCTTTTTGCCTCGATTTCCACTTCGACGTCCCCGTGGCAGTGCCTCACAACTCCGTTGATGCCCATCGATTTTGCGATTTCTTTGACGAAGTCGCGGTATTGGACGTTCTGGACCTTTCCCTTGGCAAGTATCTTTGCATAAATCATGGCAGCACCGATGAGGTTGGAGCGTTGTTATAAATGGGGATATACTTATAAATATTAGAGGCATCAATCATTACACTCGTTCTCGTAAATACAAAGGCGCGAGGGGATGAGTTGACCGAGAAGGAAATGCTCAAGGATATCCTCCAAGATGGAGGGGAATTCTCAAAGGAAGACGAGGAGCTCTTCAAGTTCCTAGAGGCTACGAAGCCGAAGATATATGTAGTTGGAACTGGAGGGAGCGGATGCAACACTCTAGCGAGGATGCGGGAGATGCGTGTCGAGGGCGCAACTTATGTCGCTGCGAACACGGACGTGCAGCATCTTGTGAAGATCCGCGCGGACAAGAAGATTCTTCTTGGAAGGAACACGACTAAGGGCTTAGGAGCTGGCTCAAATCCCACTGTCGGGGAGGCTGCTGCTAAAGAGTCCGAAGAGGAGATTAAGAAAGCTCTCACAGACGGTTCGATGGTTTTCGTTTCTTGCGGCCTCGGCGGGGGAACTGGGACCGGCAGCGCTCACCTAATCGCCCAAAAGGCGAGGGACAACGGTGCACTTACGATTTCAGTAGTAACTCTCCCTTTCACGTCCGAGGGAAGGAAAAGGATGGAAAACGCGCTCAACGGCCTCGCAAAGCTCGCTAAGAGTGCAGACACGGTTATAGTTATTCCGAATGACAAGCTGCTAACGATTGTCCCTGATTTGCCATTGAACACTGCTTTCAAGGTTTCGGATGAAGTGCTCTCAAACGCAGTGAAGGGGATTGCCGAGCTCGTAACGAAAGCGGGGCTTGTGAACCTCGATTTCGCGGACTTGAAAACTGTTCTTAAGGATGCTGGATGTGCTGTTGTCGGGATGGGGGAAGCAACAACTGAAGCAAAGCATGACCAACGGGCATTGATTGCCATAGAGACGGCCATGAGCAGCCCCCTCTTGGACATTGACATTTCCGAGGCGAACAGGGCGCTCATAAACGTCGTGGGCGGCGAGGATATGACCCTGCGCGAAGCCGAACTTATGGTGAAGGAAGTATCAAAAAGAATCGCCCCAAACTCGCACATCATCTGGGGTGCGCGAATCGAAAAGGACTTGCCGAAAAGCTCTCTTAGGGTGCTCGTGGTGATTGCTGGCGCGAAGCTGCCGCACTACGAACTCGAGCCAGAAACGAAGGAGCTCGGCGGGGACCTGGACGAGGAAATTGATATTGATCTGATTGACTGAGGAGATTAGGATAATTAAATGATGAGGGTGTTTGGATGGATTTGATGGAGGGATTCATACAGAGGTCATTAAGGGTCCTTCGAGTATCGTACAGGCCCAAGAGCGATGAATACTGGATGATAGCCAAGGTCACTGGAGCAGGAATGGTCGTTATCGGGCTCGTAGGGTTTTTGATTACGATAATATTCACAGTAATAGACGAGTTTTAGGCAAAGGGTGATTTGTTGATATTTGTGTACAGGGTAACAGCAGGGCAGGAGAAGGTAGTCGCTGATGTTCTCAAGAACAAGATAAGGAAGGAGAAGCTGGGTATCTACTCCATTGCTGCCATCGATGAGCTGCACGGATATTTGATGGTCGAAGCGGACGATGAGGTGGCTGTCAGGCAGGCCGCGATGAGGATACCGCACATCAAGGGAGTGCTAGCGAAAAACATGGATCCTAAAGAAGTTGACACTCTCGTAACTGCAAAATCCGTTGGAATCACCATTTCGAAAGGCGACATCGTTGAGCTCATCAGCGGCCCGTTCAAGGGCGAAAAGGCCCGAGTGATAAAGCTCGATGAGACAAAGGAGGACGTGACAGTCGAATTGACTGAGGTCGCAGTCCCAATCCCAGTGACAATCAAGGTTGGCGCCATTAGAATGTTCCAGAAAGCTGAGACCTAGGCGATTCGTTGAAACTGGAGCCAAAGGACAAAATAAGAGATATGCGCCTTGTCCCAGGGATGAGAGTGCCGGATCTCATAGGGCAGATGGCGGATTCCGGCGGCTTCACCGCCTCGCACCTCGCGAAAGGAGCCGACATCCTCAGAAGGATGCTCGAGGATGAGAGGTGCACGAACTTCTTTTCATTCCCGGCGTGCATAGTCTCGACAGGTTTGAGGGGCGCTATTGCCCAGCACATCCAGGATTTCGATGCGGTGATAACCACTTGCGGAACGCTCGACCACGACCTCGCGCGCGCATGGGGCGGAGGTTATTACAAGGGAAGCTTCGAGCTAGATGACGCGAAGCTTCATAGGGAAGAAATTTATCGGCTCGGGAATATTTTGATTCCAACCGGGAGCTATGGGCCCCCAATTGAGACGAAGATGAACGAAATTTTATTGGAACTCACGAAAGAGAAGAAGGAGTGGGGTGGGCGCGAGCTGATTCACGAATTCGGGAAACGGGTCAAGGACCCGGGGTCGATTCTCCACCAGGCTGCGAAGCACGACGTCCCGATTTATGTTCCAGGAATAACTGATGGCGCGTTCGGAACGAATCTGCTGATGTTCTCGCAGGACAGGGGATTCAAGGTCGATGTTTTGAAGGACGAGAAGGAGCTCTCGGACATAATTTTCGACTCGAAGAAGACCGGCGCCTTGATGATTGGCGGGGGAATCTCGAAGCATCACACGATTTGGTGGAACCAGTTTAAGGGCGGGCTCGAGTACGCAGTGTATGTTACCACGGCAAGCCAGTATGACGGGAGCCTGAGCGGGGCGAGGCTGACCGAAGCTGTCTCTTGGGGAAAAGTGAAGGAGAAGGCAAAATACGTGACAATTGACGGGGACGCGACTGTGCTGCTTCCGCTCATGTTTGCTTCCCTCGAAAAAAAGAGAGAGTTGTGAAAGCTATAAAAAGATTACATTTCAGAAAACAATGCGCGCTTATCAAGTGGGGTGAATGAATGAAGATTTCTGAGCTTAAGGTTGGAACCGCAAACGCTTCTATTGAGGCGGAGATTACCGCAATAGAGGAGCCGCGGGAGGTCGTCACAAAGTTCGGCAAGAGAACGCGGGTGGCGAATGCGACGCTGAAGGACGACAGCGGCGAGATAACGCTCTCCCTGTGGGGCGACGACATTGAGAAAGTCTCCATCGGGGACAAGATAAATCTCGAGAACGGCTGGGTTTCGGAATTCAGGGGCAACAAGCAGATTTCAGCCGGGAAATACGGGAAGATAAACGTGGTGAAGTAGGCTCACTGCATTTTTCGGAATCTGCCTCTTTTTCATGTTTTTATTGTTTTCCTTTCAATAGTTTTCCATGGTTCTTTCTGACAACGACATAAGAAAATTGATGAACGAGAGGAAGCTCGTAGTCTCGCCTTTTTCCGAAGAACAACTCGGCCCAGCCTCCATTGACCTGACTCTTTCGAACAAGTTCTGGAAGTTCAAGAGGAAATATGTGAAAAAGCGGGTCGACCTGCTTGGGGTGGATTTCAATGAAGCCACCGAACCCGTCGTCTGCGACTCATTAGAGCTTGCCCCTGGCGAGATGTGCCTTGGGCTCACGCTTGAGAAACTAACTCTCGCGAACGACATAATCGGTCACCTTGAAGGGAGGAGTCGCTATGCTCGCATGGGCCTTGCCGTCCACATAACCAGTTCGCTTGTTCAGCCGGGCTCGGACAACCACCAGGTGCTCGAGATTGTCAATCTATCCCCATCAAAATTGTTGATACACGAGGGTATGAGAATCTCGCAGGTTGTGTTCGAGTTCCTCGATAGCCCGACTGACAAGCCTTATTCAAAATTCGGAAAGATTGCCCGAAAGCAGTAGGGGTTGATATAAAAAGAGTAAAATAAAATCCCGCCAGTGTGATTATCTGCCTCTTTATTTCTGTTGAGACATAATCTTCGAACCAACCCATTGTTAGTTTTTCTTTTGGAGTTGATCCAGACCTTTTCTTAAGGGAAAGTTGCCAACAACTTTCCCTGTATTTGGGCGTTAGCCCAAATCTGAAAAGAAAAGGGAAGGATTCGAACACACAACCTGTCGGTTTCCACCTCGAAGGTGCATTCAAACTACAGCCGACCGCTCTGCCATTGAGCTATGGCGGGATGCAGGCTATATAGGGGGGAATATGT
>JAKAKT010000025.1 GCA_021813385.1 Microcaldota archaeon | reverse complement strand
TGCTAATGCATTTAACCCGGCAGCCACAATATGTTTTATCGGTTTCGTAGCCTCCCGGGTTGATTTTCGGTCGATTTGTTTCATCGTAATCCCTCTAGAACCGAGACTTCATATTAGCAGTTTCAAACTTAAAAACATTCTGGGGAAACGGGATTCCAAACACAATCTTTAAATTAACAAGGAACAGAATCCTCCTGGGGATTGTGTGGCATTTGTTTGGAAGACTGTGGAGAAGGACGGAGTGGCCCCTGATGGTTTCCTTGTTACTTCTAATCGAAAAACCGAGCTTATGCTCGAGGGAAAATGGACAGAGGTCAGGCGAATCAGGATGGACGGGGTTATTGCGCTCAACGGCAAAGAGCCCGAGTGCAGGATATTGCGGGAGCTGAAAAAGGGCGATAAAGTGCTTGTGAAGGATGGCCCGGACTCGAAATCGATTCGCGAAACTGCTGAGAAAAAATGTGAAGAGCCTGGGGAATTCTCCTTTTTTTCCTCGCCTCTTTCAGGCGAAAGAAACGTGAAGGCCGAGGCCAGGGATTTGGCAGAGGAGATGCGCGAGGCCAGGAAAAACGGGAAGAAAATCCTGTTTGTCTGCGGGCCTGCGGTCGTTCATTGCGGGGCAAGGGAGCACTTCATTGAGATTGTGAGAAACGGATGGGTCGACCTTCTATTCACTGGTAATGCTTTCACTGTCCATGACATGGAGGCTGCGCTTTTCGGGACCTCCCTCGGGATTTCAGTTGAGACGGGCGACAATGTCCCTGACGGCCACTCAAACCACATAAGGGCGATAAATAAGGTAACTGAAGCAGGCGGGATAGCTAAGGCAATAGAGAAGGGAGTCGTAAAGGAGGGAATAGTTTACGAAGCTGTGAAGAGAGGAATTCCGCTGGTGGTGGCTGGCTCGGTGAGGGATGACGGCCCGCTCCCAGAAACGATTCGGGATGTCTGCAAGGCGCAGGACGAGATGAGGAAGCATCTCGGGGGAGTCGGCATTTGCATAGTTGTCGCCACGATGCTCCACGGGATTGGGACCGGGAATATGCTCCCCGCGGACGTAAAACTAGTTTGCGTGGACACGAACATGGCAGTAGCGAGCAAGCTCGTCGATAGGGGGAGCGACCAGGCTCGGGGGATAATCGCAAGTGCTAGCGAGTTCTTAAGCGAACTCTCAAACTGCCTTTAACCTGCTCAACAATAAACTTCATTCGTTATAGTGCACGTATCGCCATATTTGCCGCAGTGCTTGTCGCACAAATTAGCGCACGTGTCGAGTTCGCCGCATTGGGAGTATGTGACGCTGCCATCCCCGTGGAAGCAATACCAGTTGAGATCGAGCTTCATGGGGCTGTCAGAGTCGCCTAAGGTCGGGGCGCCCCTGTCTGAGGCAGCGACGATGGTGCTTGAGAGCACGAGCAGCGCAAACAGCATCGCTGCCGTCGTGTACCTTGCGTTTGGCATCGGCATTCCAAAAACCATTTTACCACCCAAGGAATATGCGCTTAAAACTTAATATTCGTTTTCGGCGAGTGGAAAACCGGCCCCTAAATGGGTAATAAAGGAACGAAACGATATTGAACGATTGACATGACAGCTAAAAAGGAGTCTGACGAAGGCTCTGAAATACAGATTCACGAGAAGGGAAGGGCAGCTTCGCTCGGAAAGGTGAAATTGAACGAGGATGTTGCGTGTATCCTCGAGCGGAGGGGAATCCTGGACCTCTACTCGCACCAAGCGAAAGCAATTGCTGAGGTGAGGAAGGGGAAAAATGTTGTGCTTGTTGCCCCGACCGCCTCTGGAAAGACTGAAGCGTACATGATTCCGGTTGTTGAAGCGGCGCTCGAGGGATTCAATTCTCTGCTTGTTTATCCGACTAAGGCGCTCTCAAGGGACCAGCTTGAGCGCGTACGGGAGTTCTCGATTCTCGGAGTCCGGGCTGAGGTGTATGATGGCGATACAGGTGATTATCACAGGAGGAAGATTCGGGAGAGCCTTCCCCGGATTCTCGTCACAAATATGGACATGCTCCATTATATCCTGATGAACAACCGGTTGTTCTCGAAATTCCTTTCAAAGCTTCGATTGGTGGTTGTCGACGAAATCCATTCATACAGCGGGATACTTGGGGCGCACGCTTCGAACGTGATGTGGAGGCTGAAGCGAATAGCGAAGCTCTATGGGGCGAAGCCACAATTCTTCGCCTGCTCTGCGACAATTGCGAATGCTCCTGAGTTCTGCTCGCTCCTCTTCGATGAGAAATTTGAGACAGTCGAAGCGGATGGCGCCCCTAAACCTCCAATAACCCATGTTCTTTTGAACCCGAACTCAAGCTATACGACTGCGAGCATTAAAGTCGCCGAGAAACTGCTGAGCTCAAGCTCTAACTCGAAGCTGCTCATTTTCGGCAACAGCCATTCGGTCGTCGAGAGAATCGGGCTTATGGCGAGGAATAAGGGTCTCCCGATAAGGGTTTACCGGGGAGGGCTTGCCCAGGAAGACAGGAAAAGGCTCGAACGGGAGTTCAAGGCGGGAAGGTTCGGGGCCCTTGCGACAACTTCCGCCCTCGAGTTGGGGATGGACATCGGAAGCGTTGATTCGGTCGTGCTTGCCGGGTTCCCTGGGAGCATCACCAAGATGAGGCAGAGGGTTGGGAGGGCTGGGAGGAAAGGGCAGGGCGCTAAAGCCTACTTTATTCCCCGGGACAATCCGCTGGACCAGTATTTCTTCGAGAATACGAACGAGTATCTGAAGGGCGAGCCTGAGAGCTGCTACGTCAATCCTACTAACGACCAGGTAAGGATGATGCACGCCCTTGCTATGATGAGGGATTATCCTGCAAGAGAAGAGGAAATTAAGGGAGGTGTTGCGGAAAAACTTCTTGAGCAGGAGCTTGCGAGGGAATGGTCTGGAGCGTTCATCCCGACAAAAAAGGGCATTGAGTTCTTGAGGGCTTCTGGAATAAGGGGAGCAGCTGAGCCTGTCCGGATTTATGATGTTGACAGGCAGAAATTCATCGGTGAAAGGGAGGAGCACATAGCGCTGAGCGAGCTTTTCCCGGGGGCGATTTACCTTCACGGGGGCGAAAGATACGAGTCCGAAGGCTTAGATTTGGAGAAGAAGGTCGCTTATGTGAGGAAGGCGAGGCTCGAGGCTGAGGAATACACCGTTGCCCTGAAAGAGAAGAACGCCGAAATCGGGGACGTCGAGCGGGAAAAGAGTTCCTTGGGGCTCAAGTTCAGTTATGGGGACGTTCACATCACGGAGCAGGTTTATGGGTATGTCGTGAAGGACTACATGAAGAACACGATTGTCGGAAGGCACAAGCTCGCCCACCCGCTCCATTACGAATTCGACACCTTTTCGCTCTGGGCAGATTTCCCGGAGGATTATCCCTCCTCGATCCGGGATTTCGGGGATGGGCTGCACGCTGTAGAGCACATAACGATTGCGATGATGCCTGCGCTCACAGGGGCTGACCCGAGGGAAATCGGAGGATTGAGTTATCCTGCTGGGAGGATGTATGTTTATGATGGGGCATCCGGTGGTTCGGGAGTGACACGAATCGCATTCGAGAAAATTGAAAAAATAATGAGAATGGCTTACTCGAGGCTGAAGAAGTGCAAGTGCGGAAAAGGCTGCCCCTCGTGCATCCTAGACCCCCAGTGCGGGAACAACAACCGGTTTTTGAGCAAGAGCGCCGGCTTGGAAATATTCGGGAAAATCTTCGGTTAGATTGATGGTAGTTACTCTTTTTTGGGTAGCTGACTACTTAAATATTCTCGAGATGAAAATATCACATGCAAGTAGGGAATGTTCGGGTTCGACCTAGAGTTATTGAGCCCAAGGACCCTCCGCAGCCACTAACAAACACTAGCTCGAGCGGCAGGCATGATTTCCGCGGGCGGGATGACCCGCATAGGCTCTCAATTGCGGCCTACTCGATAACTGCCCATGCCCGCGGGCCGAAACCCCAACTCGCCACCCAGAAAGAGCCTGCCCGTGCCAAAGGAAAACATATTCCTTACTCGGCCCCGGACCTAGTTTTCGAACTCAGGGGCGAGGATTATGAGTTCCTCAGGACAAGGCTGAAGATTGCTGATTCGATAAACAGAACCGGGAGCAGTGGACTGCGCGAGCCAACGCAGGAAGATGTTAAGCTCCTCATCGCGAAGATTCTTGTCCTCCAGCCACTTGAGACATACGACAGTATAATGCGGTTTTTGAAGGAGATTGCCAGAAAGGGGGAGCAAAATAGCGCTGTTGTATGCTTTAAGATATGCCCAAGCAAGGAGATATTCTTTTCAGCGGATGTCGGAGGAAGGGTTTCAAACATGCGGATAAAGTCCGAAGAGATTAAAAAGTTCCCGCCGGTAATAGGCGGGGTGGCCGATTTCCATGGCGACAATTTCTTCCACGGCTTTCTATTCGGAAAGAAATACGACACGGACAGGGCAGTCCTGATTGGTTGTTGGCATCTGGCGGATTCCGTTGCAAACGGACCGGCACCAGGTAACGGTTCTCAGGCTACTGCGGATTCAGTGGCTGTTATTTAAATTTAATCTGACAAAATACGCACTGGTTTATTATGCAGATTGCGGGAGAAAGGGCATCAACCCCCAGGCAGCCTCTTTTGACAGGGGCTTCACTTACTACGACCAGCGGAGCTAGGCAGGGCTTTTTCAAACATGGACCATTTGATTCCATGAACGGGAACGTGAGGGTTGATGGGAAAGTGTTCCTTGAACTGCGAGAGAGGCTGACTGAGGTTGGTCAAAACTTCAGCCCAAAAGGATTGACTTCGGTAAGCCTGGAACGGCTCGTTGTGAGGCTTATGGCGCTCCAACATTACCAGGTCGAAGGCGCCCTTGGTTTTTTGAGAGCGATTAATGCGAAGGCAGAGAAGGAGAATACCCATGTATGCTTCAGAATGAACGGAGGGACACAGGAATTGCCTGAAGTGATATTTACGGCCAATATGAACGGCATTGTTTCCATAATGACAATTACTGCTGAAAAACTGACACTTTCAGCGCCAGTTGGAGAAAATATTGTCGGCCCGCTTTCGGGCAATTTCTTCTTTGGACTCTGGTACACCGAGCCAAGCCCGGGGAAGCCTGCAGAGGTGGTTCAAGCCCGAACAGAACCCCCTAAACCCGCTACAACACCACTCGAGCCAGCGAAGGAACAGGATGTAACCGGTGATGAGATGAGCTTGTTCAAACGAAGTGTACGGGAGGGAAGTGTCGAACAGTCCGCGGTTAATTATACGGATAACGAGCCGACAAACGAAACAGTAGTGAAGCTCTTGGAAACCATCCGGCAGCATTTGAAGAGGGAGCCGAAGGAGGCAGTGCTCTTCCTGAAGTGGGCTGCGGGGGTTGCCCGGGATGCCGGTTCGCCGCTTGTCTTCTCGATAAGAAGCCCTGGAAAAAAACTGGCCCCCATGACGACTGGCGAGTTGCCGCGGAGGGTTTTCTTGTCCGTAAGAAAGGACGGACTCATCCACAACGTATGCTTTCGCGCATGGAAATTGCACGTTTATAGGCCTATGAAACCGGACAGCATTGAAGCGGAAGAAAGCGTGGAGAACCTTCTTGGCATGAGAAAATTCGAAGCTTACAAAAAAGCCGTTCAAAACACGCCTTAACGTTTGTTAACCTGCTTTTTTGGCCCACAAATCGGACTCCTCGAAAGGACTGGCCATAATCTTTAAGTGTATTTTGCTCCAATATATGATTCCTTCGGGATGTTAATGCCGTTAAGGGGGGTGGGCTAATGCCGGAGAGCAAGGGACTTGTCGGCCTCAGGCCAAAAGACAGCGCTGTTGCTAAGGTTTTTGCCGCGCCCCCGTACGATGTCATAACTTACGGCACTCCTTTGCAGAAAGTCCTCTCAAGCCGGGAGAACCTGATTCACGTCCACCTGAGGCCCCCGGAGGAAGGGGACGCGAGATACCCGAACGCGAAGAAGGAACTCGATGGGTTTGTCAAGAAGGGAATGCTCGTGAATGAAAGCGAGCCCTCTTATTATGTTTACAGGCAATCGGGAAAGGGAGTCGACCGAATCGGCGTTATTCTGGCTTGCAGGGTCTATCCTTATTCCGAAGGTAAGGTAATCAGGCACGAGAAGACGTTTGATGACAAGGTGCTCGACAGGAAAAAACTTTACGAGGCAACCGGCTATCAAATCGGGGTCGTCTTCAGCGTGATGGAGGACAAGAAGAGTGAGCTTCTCAATGCGCTGAAAGAAGTCTCTGGGGGAAAGCCGCTCTATTCATTTGTAACCGAGTATGGCGGGGCTTCGGACATGGAGGGAGTGAAGAACGATGTCTGGAAAGTCCCCGAGAACTCCGAGATAGGGAAGAGATTGAAGGCGATAATCGCTAGCGAGCCCGCTTACATTGCCGACGGACATCACCGATACCACTGCGCAGTTGTTATGGGTCACCCGTATGTCCAGATGTATATTTCCCCTTCATCGAGCGCAAAAATCCAGGCTTATGACAGGGTTGTCGGGTCCGTGAGAAAAGAGGATCTCGATGCGCTCCCTGAGAAAGTGAAGGACAAGTTCGAAATAAAGCCGGGCAAGAAGCTCGCGGTGCCGAAGAAGCACGAGATACTCTTTTATTTCAAGGACAAGAGTCTGGTTTTCAAAGCGAAGAAGGAGTTCCTGAAGACGCTCGAGCACGACCCGGTTGCCAAACTGGACTGCAGCATCCTGCAGAACCACATCCTTTTCCCGCACCTGGGGCTCTCGGCGCAGAACATAAAGGACAAGCACTACTTCAACTATTTCCCGGGGAGCGAGACCGGCTTTTCACACATGAAACGGCTGGTGGATTCCGGTGAATATATGTTCGCTGTCTCGCTCGCGCCAGTTGAGTTCGACGAGCTGAAGGCTGTGGCGGACATGGGAATTAAGAATCCCGAGATTGTGATGCCGCAGAAATCTACATATTTCTGGCCCAAGCTCTTGAGCGGGCTGACGTTGTATAAATTCTAATGAAGTGATTGAATGAGTTTAGATTCTGGCGGTGGACCGAAGCCGATACCAAGCGGTCCTGTTGCGATGGCGGAGAGAAGAAGCAACACTGCTAGGAATCTCGCGGCCGCTGGCGTTGTGCTCGGAGCCGGAGCCCTCGTATTTTCAATTATCAATTCGATCCAGACTGGCAGGTTGAACACGAAAGCCGATCTTGCTGCCGAACAGTTTGCGAGGGACTCGACGAGAAATGTGATTGTTGATTCCAGACTGGCGGCTGATAGCACGAGGGATGCGAGGTTTGATGATAGATTCGTGCTTGTGGAAGGGAGACAGGCAAAAACCGATACATCTCTCGCAAGGTTGGCATCGGCAGATGATAAAACTCGGGAAGTGCTCGCCTCTCTTGGGGCTTCGATGAAAACTCAACTCGACTCGATGGGAGTCACTGCCCAAGATGTCGCCAGAAAGCTCGCATCCTTGGACTCGAGTAGCGCCGAAGCCAGGAAAGTCATCGATAGCTTGGATTCCCGGGGCTTCGAGGACCATATTGCGGTCTTCCGCGCCATTATGTACATCAGAGTTTGCGACGCAATCGAGAGACACCGGCATTTAAAGGGAAAAAAACTTCCGAATATTGATTTCGATAGTTTTATGGCCTTAATGACAGGGCCTAAATTTTTGGGTGTGGTCGGGCACGGTGGAATTTGCGGACAGAGAGGCGGAGAATATCTTATCATTCCAGAAGGACCGATAGTGTCATTGAAAAACAATTGGGAACGTTGGCGAGTTCCTGAGAACTATGTGCCCAATCTCCTTGCGCAGGATATTTATCGGAACTGGTGTGCTCAAAACGGAGTCAAACCAAAATTCTAATGAGGTGAAAACATGACGAACGAGGAACACAAGATACTGTATGTCCCGGGACCTATCGAGGTGAAGAGGGATACGCGCGAAGCGTGCGCGAAGCCGATGATAGGCCACAGGACAAAGGACTTCAAGGCCCTCTATGCAGCGATTAAGCCGAAGCTCAAGAAGGTCTTCTACACAGAGAATGCGGTGATGGTTTCCACTTCAAGCGGCAGCGGCTATATGGAGGCAGCGATAAGGAATCTTGTTGGGAAGAAAGTTCTCAACTGCGTGAATGGAGCATTCTCGAAGAAGTGGTATGACATTGCTGTCTCGTGCGGGAGGCCTGCGGACAAGCTCGAGGTGCCGTCTGGGAAGGCGATAAAGCCCGAGATGGTTGATGAGAAGCTGAAGACGGGGGCGTATGACGCAATCTGCATAACCCACAACGAGACTTCAACCGGGGTCATGAACAACCTCGAGGAGCTCGCTGCTGTTGTCAGGAAATACCCCGACGTGATGTTCCTAGTGGACTGTGTGAGCTCGATGAGCGGGGCGAAAGTCGAAGTGGACAAGCTCGGAATCGACATGTGCCTTACGAGCTCGCAGAAGGCATTTGCGCTTCCGCCGGGCCTCGCAATGGCATCGGTTTCCGCCAGGGCATTTGCGAAAGCGGACAAGATGCCGGGCAGGGGGTATTACTTCGACCTGATTGAACTCAAGAAATCTTATGAGAAGGACGAAACGCCATACACTCCGGCAGTTTCATTGATGTACGGGCTGAACCACCAGCTAGACAAGATGCTCGCAGAGGGCCTCGACGCAAGATTCGAACGGCACAAGAGGTTCGCGAAGAAAACCCGCGAGTGGGTAAAGAAGATGGGCTTCGAACTGTTCCCTGAGCCCGGCTATGAATCAGTCACCATGACCTGCATCGTCGACACAAAAGGAATGGACTTGAAGAAGATGCAGGAGAACATGGGCAAGAAGGGTTTCTCTGTTGACAAGGGATACGGGAAGATGAACGAGAAGCTCGGTGCCGAGGGAAAGAAGCTCACGTTCAGGATACCGCACATGGGAGACACGACTGACCAGGACCTCGACGAGCTGCTTGCGGCTTTCGAGGAAGTGATAAAAACTCTTTAAAGGGGGTTGATTTGATGGCACAATTTAAGGTATTCGTGACAGACAAGCTCTCGGACGAGGCGATGGCGGTCTTCAAGAAGCATCCCGAGTTCGAGGTGACAGTAAAGACGGGCTTGACTGAAGCCCAATTGATGGCAGAGATTCCAGCCTACGATGCGCATATAGTCCGGAGCGGGACGAAAGACACGAAGGCGGTTATCGAGGCTGCGACCAAGCTCAAAGTGATTGGAAGAGCAGGAGTCGGAGTCGATAATGTCGACAAGGAGGCTGCGAAGGCGAAGGGAATCGCGGTCATGAACACTCCTCTTGGGAACGTGAACAGCGCAGCTGAGATGGCAGCCGGGATGATGATTGCCCTTTCCCGCAACATCCACAAGGGCCACGCCTCTATGGCAAAGGGCGAGTGGGACAGGAAGAGCTTCACAGGAAGGGAGCTGAAGGGAAAAACCCTCGGAATCATCGGAGTTGGGAATGTCGGGGTCATTCTCGCAAAAATCGCCCAGGGATTCTCGATGAAAGTTGTCGGGACTACCCGCTCGAAGCCCGCTGCGCAGCTTGATGCGTGGGGAATCGAGAAAGTGGGTTTAGACGACCTCCTCAAGCGCTCGGACTTCATCAGCATGAACCTGACTCTCGCGCCTGAGACGAAGAACACGCTCGACGCGCCCCAGTTCGCGAAGATGAAGAAGGGAGTTTATGTGATTAACGCCGGAAGAGGGGGGCTCGTCAACGAGAAGGCGCTTGCTGAGGCCATAAAATCCGGGATAGTCGCAGGAGCGGCAATCGACACCTGGGAGACCGAGCCGCCAGCGAAAGAGAACCCACTCCTTGGGATGCCGCAGGTCCTCATGTGCCCACACCTCGGGGCTTCGACGCTTGAGGCGCAGGAGAACGTGGGCATAGACATCGCGAACCAGGTCATTGACGCACTTAAGAACAGTAAGATTGTGAATTGCGTCAATGGGGTCAAGGAACTCAGGAAGTAGTTCTCTTTTATTTTTTCTCTTCTTTTCTAGGTTTTGGGACCGGAAGGGGTATCATTGTCTCGCCAATCTCCAAAAACCGCTGCCCCTTAACAGTTTTCTCGTCGACACTCGCATCCATTATGCCCGCGAGCATCTTGAGCCCCTTGCCAAGCATCGGAAAATTGGAAACGTCAATTTTCATCGCGCATTTCTCTTGCGCAGCTTCTTTTGCGAAAATCAAGTCCGCAAATTCGTAGAGCGCCAGGATTTCGGAATTTTTGGCGTTCGTACCTGCCCCGCTCTTGAGCGCACCTTCGGCCTTTTGCAGTTCGCCAGTCAATAAGAAAAACGCTGCCTGCGAGCCGTGCTCGGTCGCTTCAAGAGCGTGCAGTCTGTCGATGTCCTGCAGGGCCATTTCTTTTTCGCCACCCCCTAGCTGATGCAGTTTTGCTTCCAGCGTCTCCGCTCCTAAACGATAAGCTCCTGCCGAATAGCCGTGCGTGCTAGCAGCCAGGGAATAGGCGATTTGGGCCCCAATCTTGTTGCCTTTCTCCTCACAGGTTATCCCAATCTTGAAGAGCTCGGAAGCGAGTTCATTGAACAAGGAGGCTTCCTTCTCGTAGTTCCCCTTCCTCCGCTCCCTGTCCGCTTCTGCGACAAACGGTCTTTGGGTCTCTTTTATTCTTTCTAGGTCTTCGGGCCTGACTTGCCAGGATTGCCTCCTTTCCGTAGCATCCCAAATCCTGGTTTCGAGAGTTATTATAGCGTCAGATAAACGGGTATCGAGCCTGGTTTGTCTTGAGGAAAGATGCCTGCGGAACCAGTGCCCCAACCTCGATTGCTTCCTCTCCGGTTCCCCGCTCGGTGCCACTTTGCCCGTCTTAGCCACTGTGTTCATACAAGTAATATATTATGGGCTAACGGCTATTTAACTGTTCGCTTTTTGAGAAATAAGGAAGAAAAGAAAAAAGAACTCACCCGTGCTCGTACCAACCCGGTGTCACTGGCGCTTCGAATCCAGGAGTCCCGAGTTCCCCTAGTGCTTCTTTCGCTGAGGAAGCGACGTGCTTGAACGGGGACTCGGTCAGCGGAACTAAAGCCGCTATTGCGGCAGTTCTCTCATCTGGGGTCGCCACATTTTTTGTTATGTTGTTCGCCCCCTGGCTCTGAGCGTCCGGGTCTCCGTGCTTTTCGACCAACGCCATATGGTACGCAAAAGACTCGTCTTGGCTCGGTGCATCCCTGAAAATCTCACCTGATTTTACTTGCGGAACCCACCCGGTCGAGTTTATGGTAACGTGGTCCTTAACGCTCTTCATGAATTCTCCTGGCTCAGCCGGCTGCGGAGGAACGCTTTCCAGTTTAGCTATGTCGTGGGCAACTGCCTCTGCAACGGTTTTATTGCCGTTCAGTGTCAGTACTTTCTCCAGAAGCGGTAAAGCCTCAGTCGCCCGCAGATTCATCAGGGCAGTTGAAGCGGATGTAACGACATCCGCAAGGTAAAAGCCAGTACTAACCTTAACATCGAGCTGTTCGGAGATGACGCTCATCAGAAGAAATATTGCGGTTTGGCGCTCTTGGAGAGTCGACGTAGCACTCGCTAGTCTCTCAGCTCCATCACATTTGGCGTATCTGTCAGTTTTCCCAAGCAATTCAACTGCACGGCTATATGCTTCACCTTGCGAAAGAGTTTCTTTGTAAAATGCTCCCGGCTGTAAATTCGGGCTCCATATTGCCTTGCTCCCGTTGCGCATCGAATCCAATAGTCCTTTGACCCCAGGAAATTCGGCCGGTAAGCGCGTAACTGCCACGCTGACCGGGGTTTTCACTTGAGCCGTAGTAGTCGAAATCACAATTTTCACCTCTCCCTCAAAACTAGTAGAATACTGTAGCCAAGCTTGATTAATAAACTATTGGCCTGGATTACACAAAAATGGCTTCGGAAATACTAAATTTGGACTACCTAAGCCAAATTTATTAGTTTTGCCCGGGAAAAAGCCAAATTAGGTGAAGCGAAAAAACCCGGACCCGAAGACTCGGGGATTGCCGCGTTCGGGATCCAAAGCTCGAAAAACGAGAATCGAATCTCGGGGATTTGCTTGGTTTGCTGCTTGCGGTTAGGGCTCGTCCTTCGTCGTGTCGAAACAGGCGATTGTCAGCGTCCTTCCAATCCCTTCAAATCCCCGGAGCTTGTCCACGACGAGTTTCCCGATTCCCTCAATCGATTCCCCCCTGACCTTGAGGAGCATGTCCCAGTCCCCTGCGAGGATGTGCGCCTCATATACGTGGCCCAGTTTGGCGATTTTCTCGGCAAGCTCGCGCTGGGTTACCTTTGAATGCGGGTCGTAGGAGACGAGGATGAACGCGGTAGTGGGAAGCCCGAGCTTCTTGTAATCAGGAAGGACAGTGAATCTCCTGATGACCCCCTTACCCTGCATTCTCCTTATCCTTTCATGAACTGTCACCCTTGGGATGCCGGTCCTCCTCGAAATGTCCGCAGTCGAGTCCCTTCCGTTCTTTTTCAGCTCTTCCAGTATTTTTTCATCTTTTTCATCGAGCATATTGACATTATGACGGTTTTCCTTTATAAACATTTACTTTTTTTGACTTTTAGACGAATTTTTTAGAATTAATAATATATTTCCTGAATGAGCGAAATAATCCGGTGTTACAAATGGAGAAATTCCTTGAAAAACTGAAATCAAAAGAGATGGCCGCGAGGCTCAGGATTCAGAGCTCGGCCCTTAAGGCCATCCACGACCATATGCACTTGTTCGGGGTGATCCAGCTTGTGCCGGTCCTGCTTTCCCCGATAACCGACCCGCTCTGCCATTCCGTGTTCGAAGCGGACATCGCCTATTACGGCCAGCAGCTCGCCCTGACGAAGAGCATGATAATGCACAAGCAGATTTCGCTTGTTTCCCCTTACACTGACAAAATCTACATAGTTTCGCCGAACATTAGGCTTGAGAAGGCAGAGCTTGCATCAACAGGGAGGCACCTCATCGATTTCTCGCAGGTTGATGTCGAATTCAAGGGGAAGGGGCGCGGGGAGTTCATGGGATTCACCGAAGAGATTATGAAACACACGATAAAGCGGGTGCTTGAGGAGTGCGGGGCTGAGCTCGAACTGCTCAGGAGGGAACTTAAGACACCGAAGGGACCCTTCAAAAAATACGATTCGCGCGAGATGCTCGAGAGATTTGGCGAGGGTTATGAACAGGCCCTCAGTTTCGAATCGAGCGAGCCTTTCTGGATAACGAACATAAAACGGGAGTTTTACGATAGGGAGGACCCGGGCTGTCCGGGGAAATACCTAAACTATGACCTCGTTTATCCAGAAGGGTTCGGGGAGGCTCTCTCGGGGGGCGAAAGGGACTGGGAATACGGAGTGCTGATGAGGAAGATGGAGGAGCGGGGGCAATCTCCCGGCTCTTTCGCGCCTTACCTCGAGCTTGCTAAGAGGGGGGAACTGAAGCCGTCTGCAGGGGGAGGGCTCGGGGTCGAAAGGCTTGTGAGATACTTGACTGGAACGCGGGATATCGGGGACGTGGGGCTTTTCACGAAAAAACCGGGAGAAAAAGTAGTCCTCTAGTTGCCCTTTTTTCTTTTATTTAATTCCCTATCATCAAAGTGCAATTTTCCCTTCTGGCACTGTTCACTATCGTCTCGCATACCGAAGAATCATTTTTCGCAATCGCCACTTTGTAGTAGCAAGAATCCCTTTGCGAAATGGCCAGCTTGTAGTTTGGTGTGTCGATTTTCATGGAGGAGGATATTTTTTCGCATATGGAAGGCTCTTGTTTGGCGACTGCAACGCCCAGGTAACAGACGCCCTTGCTCGTCTCGTCCAGTCTGCTGCAATAAGCCTCATTTTGGGTCTTCGCCGCCATTTCACTCAAGCAGTCCTGTGTGTAAGTCTTTAGGGTTTCGCACATGTTCGAGTAGCAATCTCTTTTGATTGATTGGTTGCCGATTGCCTCGCATATCGTGAAGTCTTTCTTGAGCATCGCCAGGGCGTTATAACAGGTACCGCTCAACTTTTCCGCTTGTATTTTCCCGCAAAGGGAAACGTTCATCTCGGTTGTTGCAAACATATTGTAGCAACTATCCTGTTCACTCCCGTTTTTTTCCTCGCAGCTTTTCGAAGTTCTAACTGGAAGCGTTTGGCGGGTCTGGAACCTGCAATAACCCGACCAATACGGGTGCTCGACCTTTTCACAGATGGAACTGTCGTTCTTTTGCGCTGCTATTTTAGCATAACACTCCTGCTGCTTGTCCCAATCGGTCGAATAAACGCACGCTGATTGGTCACCTAGCTCAAGAGCGACGTTGAAAAAGCACGAATCCTTGAATGCCGGGTCCCACTTTTCTTCTGCTAGGCTTACTAGAGAATTCCTAAACCCGTACTTTTCCTGGATATCATTGCAAATCGATATGTTCTTCTTATTCAATGCTTCTGACGACAGTATGATGTTGTGTTGCCTGAATTCTTCATAAGAAGGCAGCATTTGGCTGTTTATGGTGTTTTCTATCGAAGTGCAACCGGATATTAAAAATAGAACGAGTATGGCAGATATAACTAACTTCATGCGCAAGGCCCCCTGGTTATTTTTCTGCAAATCTCTCATCCTAATCCACCCAGACCTTGATTCCCACGTCGTATGGTCCGTACATGTACGGAACCTCGTAGATTGAGGACGCCCTTGAAGCGAGATTGTTCGGGTCTATGTAAATGTCTATTGGGTTGCAAATGGAGCCCGATGGGGGAACGCAGGTCCCTGTGCAACCTGGGTCAATGCAAGAGGCGTCCTTCACTGGGTTGTAGTTGAGCTGATTCAGAAGCCTCATCATTGAATCTGCAACGGCATTGGTTTTCGCGTCATCTGCCAGCTGCGGCACACTGAATGGAGCCGCAGCTTCATCACAGCTGATTCCAACAAGGCCCTGGCCGATAAACAGAGTGGCGTAACCCTCATCAGGGTCAGTCGCATCTCCATCACCATCCAAATCGTAATATACTTTCACTTTCCTGCATATCGCATCCGGAAGCACGCTCGAGAACGGGACTGCTGCCGGGAACTTGGCGGAATAGATGAGCTTGTTGTGGATTCCGCACTTTTCGGGAGTTTGTATGTTTGTCGGTCCCTCCCCTATTGTGTAGGTGATGTTGTTCCAGTAAACTGACGATGACGAAGAGACGAAATTGGGGGCGAACTGGATGTTGAACGGGTCGCCAATCTCCTTGTAGGTGTCAACTCCTGCTGGCTTGTAATTGTCAATATCGAATACTGGATTGTCGTTTAACTTGACCTCCCTCGTCCAGTAGGAGCCCGAATAGGAGGTAGCTATTGCGTGATAAGCAGTCACGTTTGGCGAGACTGTGAATTGGCCGCCAGTGCAGCTTGGGAAGGGCGGGGTTTCCAAGGTCACGGTGATGTCATTCCAGCCAAGGGTTGGGCGGAATGGATTGTAGGTGAATTCCAGATATGAGTCACCATCTAGAGTTGAATTGGTGAAGCCAGTCCCGGACACTTGGATGCTCTGGCTCGTGTAGGAGACATTGAGGATTGATGCTGCGATTTCAGAGTATTTCTGGATGAGTTCAGACCTGTCTTTGGCATAATAGTATTCCCCTTCACCTCCGCAGGCTTTAGCAGTGAGGTTCATGAGATTCGTGTCAGCATCCTTGCCGAATCCGATTGTAAAGACGGTAACATTGTATTGCTTGGCTATGCAGGAAGCGTTTGTCACATCTGCACGGGGGTCGCCGGTCAATGGGTAGGAATAACCCGGCTTTGACCATCCCGAGCAGCCTTCAGTGGGCTGCCCGTCGCTCAAGAGAACTATCGAGGCAGGCTTTGTGCTGCTCAACATTCTCTCCGGGTCGTTCCTGAACATCTCCACTGCTTCAAGGATTCCGCAGCACATGCAGGTTCCGTGGAGAGTCTGCGTGTTGTTGATGTGGTCGTATACCTGCTGGGCGTCGGTGAGATTTTTGAGGTCGACTTTTCCGACAATGCTATTCGTGTAAATTGGGTAGCTCTGGTAGGTCGTGTTCTTGACTATGTGTGTATCAAGAGAATCAGGGCAGAGAAAGTCTTCCCAGATGTTGGGGGACACTGAAACCGCACCGGTGCAGCTTGCCCCGCTTCCGGAGTGGTTAGAGTACAAGGTGAAAGCGCCAGCTGAGTTGTAAGTGCAAGATTTGTTCGCTGTTCTTGTGGAATCGAGAGGAAGATTTGAGCAATCTGATGTTCCATCGCAGCAAACCTTGACGACCTCGCCTGGGTTCAAATTCGTATATGTCACTGATACGGTGCTTGTGAGTGGTTCCATCCCTGAGGAGGGGCTCGCGGATATGCTGCAGGTTTGTGTGCAAGAGCCCGGCGGGCAGTCGGCAGGGCATGTGCAGGCTTCTCCTATCCCGCAGGTCCCGTCCCCGCAAGTACCGGCCGGGGGCCAGTCGGTTATGTCCAAATAACAAAAAGTATCTCCACTCGTGCTATTCGAACAATATCCCTGAGCGTTGTAAACTGTCGTTGTGCCCTTGGCTGGATAACTACATGTTCGAAATCCTGAACCCGGAATTACTTGAATCCAAACACCTGGGCAGGTGTGGGTTGCATCACCACCACAACAGATCTGGCACTGGTCAGAATTAGTGGGAGTTATACTAATTTTGCTAAAAAACGGTCCGATTCCATTGGTAACGTTCGCAGTCAGAACACATGTCGGGCCTCCTGGTGCGGTGACAGTCACACTTGCGGTTGGGGCGCAGGTTACTGCGCTGTAGTTGGAGGTCGCAGTGTAGGAGCCTGCGCTGGCATAGGTGCAGCTTCGGGTTGCAATCCCGCC
>JAKAKT010000010.1 GCA_021813385.1 Microcaldota archaeon | reverse complement strand
GTCAATTCGCGCCTGTCACACCTTTAGGTTACCCATCACACGGATTCCCCACCAGCCTGCAGCCATCGCAACAAGCATGGCTCCCACAGAGAGGAAAACGTTCCCGATAAACACGAACACTATCGCCCCGAAAACAAGGCCCTCGATGAATATGCCAGCGAGCAAAAGGTTCGAGAGCAAGCTCTCAGCCACCTGCTTTTCTTCCCAAAGAGGTGGCTCATCGGTCGATTCCATAAACATTTTTTCTCGACCATATATTTATATTACTCTCAACCCAATCTCAATTCGTATGGCTGTCGAGGACCTACTTATCAGCACGGGAGTGGACAACCTGATTAGGCTAGTCCATGACGCAGGGAGAATCGAATTGAAGGACGCAGCGAAGAACCTCGGGCTCTCAAGCGCATCAGTTGAGGAGTGGGCCCGCGTTCTCGAAGAGGAAGGGCTCATCAAGCTCGAGTACCAGCTCACGAAAGTCTATCTGGCCTGGGTGGGAACAAGCCCGAAGGAAGTCGCGAGGAGGTCCGAGCAGCTCGCCGACAGGAAGGCCGAGCTCGTCAGCGACGTCGAGTCGATGATAGGCAGGCTCGAGGCAAGGGGCGAGGAGCTCGACAAGCTTGAGCAGGAATTCAAGAAAGTCTCCGAGCTATTGGACCCGAAATTCGGGGGCCTGAAGAGGAGGCTCGACGCTCTGCGCGAAATCGAGCGGGAGAAGGATTCAATTTTTGTTTCTCACGTCCAGAAGATGGAGAAGGCGAAGGAGGAATACAGGAAGCTCAACGAGACCCTGGGGTCGGATGAAGCGAGAACGCGGGAGATGTGGAACAAGCTCAGCGAGGTCCAGACAGCTATAGAGAAAATTGAGCCTGAGCTCGCAGCCCTCGGCCCGATGAGGAAGAACATATCCGACCTGGTTACGAGGCTGTCGCAGGAGGCGAAGTCGATTTCAGACGCCCTTTCCCAGCACAGGGAGGGCCTTCAGAACCTCGACCTGATTTCGAAGGACCTCAAGCAGAGGAGGGGCGCACTCGGGGAGATGGAGGGGCGCATAACGAAGATTGGGGCAGAAATCCAGGAGCTCATAAAGCAGCTCGAGATGATTTCAAGGGAAGCCGAGGAGCAGAAGAAGGCAGAGCAAGCACTAGCGGGCATGCGCGGCAAGATTGATGAGTTCGAGCAGCAGAGGCAGAGGCTTGAATCGCTCCACGATTCGGTCAACCGCGAGAGCAAGGAAGTGCTCCAGAAAGCCGGGGGGGTCCTTAGGGTAATCGACGAGCTCGAGGGCAGGTTCAAGGAAGTCAGAAAGCTCGAGGGCACGAAGGCGACCCCGATAGAGGAATACCTGAAGAAGCTCGGGGAGATAAAGGAAAAGACGAAGGGAGACCTCAGCGAGATAAACTCCCTTGACTCGAAGGCCATGGCGGATATCGCGAAGGCAAAGTCGGAGCTTGAGAAGCAGCTCTCTGAGATGAAAGGGCTCACGAAATCGTTCGAGGGAATCTCAGACAAGAAGAAGGAACTCGATTTGGTCTCTTCAAGGATAGCTGACATGCAGGAAGAGAGGAGAAAGCTTTTCCAGCAGCTCACGCTAATATCAAAAGAAATGGAAATCATAAACATACAGGCATCGCCAGCTGGCTCGCCCAAGAAGGACCTCAAGGTTGACGAGCTGATGGGGAAAATCGAGACCGTGAGGAAGGACCAGCAGGAGTTCGACAAGAGAAGGGTCGAGCTTAGGAACATGATAGAGAAGATGCTTTCCTCAGAAAGGGGAAAGAAGGATAAGGGGTGAGGTGGAATGACCGAGAAGAAAACCGGAGCCCAGGCGCCAGATGAGGGCGATGTCCTCGAATCCTACTCGTTCAATGCCGGCGGGATGCCGGTTGATATCAAGATAGTACGCAAGGAGGAATTCGTGCCGCACTATGTGATGGCGATACCCGGCCTAGGGCAGGGCACCAAGATTCTCCTCAGCACGTTGAAGGGCGAACTCATCACCGATGTGAAGCTCGAGGTGAGCGAGATTGTCGACCCAAAAAAAGCGGAAGGAGTGAGGAAGAAGTTCGAGGAGAAGTCGCTCTCCCTTCTAAAAAGGCATTTTCCAACAACGAGCGAAGAGACGCGCCAAGTCCTCTCTTCATACCTCATACAGAACACACTGGGCCTCGGGGACCTCGAGCCCCCGATGTATGACGATGCGCTCGAGGAGATTGTGATAAACGGCTCGCATGACCCGGTGTGGGTCTACCACAAGCGCCATGGGTGGTGCAAGACCAACATCCTTCTCCCGGATGATGAATCCGTCTACGAGTACGCTTCGGTAATCGGCAGGAAGGTGGGCAGGCAGATCAACTCCCTCGACCCCCTGATGGACGCGCACCTGCCCTCAGGAGACCGAGTGAACGCGACGCTGTTCCCCATCTCATCGTTCGGCAACACCCTCACAATCAGGAAGTTTTCGAAGAACCCCTGGACGATACCGAACCTCATAAAGGCGAAGTCCCTCACCTCGGAGACTGCTGCGCTCATCTGGCTTTGCATAGAGAACGAGCTCTCGTTCCTCGTTGCGGGAGGCACGGGAAGCGGGAAAACATCCTTTTTGAACGCCGTTTCCTGCCTGTTCCCTCCGACCCAGCGCATTGTGAGCATAGAAGACACGCGAGAGCTAACGCTGCCCTCGTTCCTTCAATGGATTGCCATGAGCACAAGGGAGCCGAATGCAGAAGGCAAGGGGGAAATCACGATGCTCGACTTGATGATTAACACCTTGAGGATGAGGCCGGACCGCATAGTGGTTGGAGAGATACGAAGGCAACGGGAAGCAGAGGTGCTGTTCGAGGCGATGCACACGGGGCACTCGGTCTATGCGACGCTGCACGCCGATAACGCCGAAGAGGCAATCTCAAGGCTCACAAACCCGCCACTCAACGTCCCGGTCAACATGCTCTCTTCGCTCTCGGCCATCGTTGTCCAGTACAGGCACAGGCGGCTCGGAGTGAGGAGGACGCTCGAATTCGCAGAAGTGCAGAGGACTGGCGAGGTGAGCATCCTGCAGAGGTGGGACCCGAAGAGCGACAAGCTCCGGGAGCTGAACCCAATGAGCGCGCTCTCCGACACCCTAGCGCTCTATAGCGGGCTATCCCCTAAAGAGATAAAAAAGGACGTAACAGAGAAAGCATCGATATTCGAATGGGCAGTGAGGCATAACCTGGATGACGTCAACACAGTGGGAATGGTGACGGGCCTTTATTACGAGGACCCCGGTTATGTGCTTGACATGGTAAAAAAGAATGTGCCACTGAAGGCATAAGTGGTGTGAAAATGCCCGATGACAAAAAACCAGCGAAAGACGACCCGCAAATTCCCGCATCAGGAAAAAGCCACGTGCAGCTCGAGCGCGAGATCCCGTTTATCGAGCTCGTACGGGAGGCAAGGAAGCTTGAGGAGCTGCCTACGAAGGTAGCGGAGCAGCCAAATTTCGATAAGCCCGACCAAACCGAGCGTGTCTCTGTCACAAGCCCGAGATTCGCCGAGATGTCATACCAGGAGATTCTGAGCGAGCTCAAGAAAATAGAGAAGATAAGAGCTTCGCTCGACTACACCATCGGGGGCCCGGGCCCCACGGCGCGGGTGTCCCCAACTGAAATTTCAACAGCAAGAAAGCAGGCGGCACAGGAAGCGCTCTCACAACTGGCAAACCCGCAACCACGGCAAGAGGAAAAGAAAGCTCCAGCTTATATCCCGGTTAAACAGGAAGCACCTGCCCCATCAAACCCCGAATCACAGGATGTTGAGGTAAGAATCCCCCCGCCCGGGCAAGAGCCCACTCCAAAATTTCAAGATTCGAAACCAACCCCTGCAGAGCAGCAACCAGCATCAAAAGCGCCAGAAGAGAAATTGAAACCAGCGAGTGCCATTCCTTGGCAGCTCCCTGAGCCAAAAATTAGGGGGCAGAAACCAATAGAAGAGATTAAAGAGCAATCATCCGTGCCAGCCGGCTCCCCCCTACCCCCGGAAACCCAAACCGAATCTGAGAAGCTAAAGAAATTCTCTTTCGAGCAGCTTGCAGCCGAGGTTGCGGCTCTGCCTCAGAAAAAGAAATTGCAAGGGGAAGAGGAGAGCATTGAGGAGGCGTCGCTAGCAGACCAAATAAAGCGCGCGATGGAGCAAGAGAAGCCAGGGAGGTCTGCTGAACAGCCTGCAAGGCCGGAGGAAAAAATCAGCAAGCAATCCATCCAGATGATGATGGAGCGCCCAGAGCCTGAAACAAAAAAGGATAAGGCTAATCAAGAGGCGCCAAAGAAAACGGACAAACCGTACCAAGAAACTACGAAGAAACAGGATAAGCTTACCCAAGATACCGCGAAACCCATCCTCGCCCCCGAGCCGCAGAAGAAACCCGCACCGACCCAAGAACCGCAGAAGAAACCAGATAAGCCCACCCAGGAAGCCCCAAAGCCGATAGTTAAGGAGGTGCAAAAACCCCCGCCCCAAGCAAAGGCACAAGAGCCAACGCCCCTGCCACGCCCAACGGCGATGCAGGTCCCTCCTGAAGAGAAGCAAGAGGACAAAGCCATTGCTGACCGGATTGAGGAAACCAAGAGAAGAATTTCCGGGGTTAGGCCCGGTAAGGCCCCAAGCCGTGAAGAGGATTCCGACCCCGGGGAACTCGAGGCTCTCGGAAAATACAAGAGGGAACACGGCGAGCCCGATGAGAAGGAGGACCCGCTCGCAAGGCTTCGCGAGTACAGGCGAAAGAGGAAAGAAGAGCTTGATGGAAAACATGATAACCGGAAATGAGAAGAGAGATGGAACAGCTGAGCTGGTAGCCTATGGAGCAAAAAAAGGGCAGGGAGAAAAGCGGAAGACATGAGCTTCTTGACGCCGTTCTCTCAAATATCGCCAGCAGGTTCCCAAACCTGAAGGGCGATCTCATCCTTGCCGGAAACGAGCCTGATACGAAAGGTTTCATCCTCAAGGCATTTTACATTTCGCTTGCCATATCCGCCCTCGTTCTCGTGCTCCTCTATGTGCTGGTGATTTCCTCGCAAGGCTCTCCGGGATTGCTTATTCCGCTCGCGCCGTTCATATTCGCGCTCTCGTTCCTCTACGCGATGAAGATTCCCGAGGTGAGGATGCTCAGGAGGAAAAGGCGCATCGATGCGGAGGTTGTGTTCGCGGGGAGGCAGATTTTAATCGAATTGCGGTCTGGCATCCCGCTGTTCGAGGCGATTCTCAGCACGACATCCGGTTATGGAGAGGTGAGCGCCGAGTTCTCGAAGATTGTCGAGAAGACCTCCACCGGAGTTTCACTCGACGTTGCGATGAGGGAAGTCGCCGAAACCAACCCCTCGAAAGCATTCGGCCGCATAATCAGCCAGCTCGCGAGCTCAGTGCGCTCTGGCTCTGATGTCGCCCCTGCATTCGAATCAGTAATCGAGCAGGTCGCCCGCGAGCAGGAAATCGAGCTCAAGGCATACGGGCAGAAGCTCAATCCGCTCGCGATGTTCTACATGATAGTCGGTGTTATTCTCCCATCGCTGGGAGTCGTGCTTATGATAATCATCCTGTCGTTTGTGAGCGTGAGGATTGGCGCAGACGTGCTGGTTTTTGCGCTCATACTGCAGGCGCTCCTCCAGTACATATTCCTCACGATGGTCGAATCCGCCAGGCCGAGGCTGTACGCATGAAGAGCCAATACGAGACAGTCGGAAGGTTTGTTCCAAGAGGGATGCTCAAGGAGCTGGGGGACTCGCTAAAAATGGCGGGAGTCGAGACCACTCCCGAGGCATTCGCAGGCATATCTGTCGCGCTCGCAATCGCTTCCGCAGGAGTTGTGCTCTTTCTTTCTTCCGCTTTGGGCTTGCCGGCATACGCTTCAGTATCGCTCCCTTTCATCACTGTGCTAGGGGTCATTCTCGCTGCCTACCTGCTTGTCGCGCTTAGGATAGAATCGAGGAAGAACCAGGTCGAATCCACGCTGCCGGACTTCCTCCACATCGCGGCTTCGAACGTTAGGGCAGGCATGCCGGTGGACCAGGCGCTCTGGTTCGCGGCAAGGCCTGAGTTCGGACTCCTCTCGCAGGAGATTGAGCTTGTGGCGAAGAGGACTTTCGGCGGGGAATCATTCGGGCAGACGCTCGACAGGTTGAGCGGGAGGTTTGATTCAGCGCTTCTCAGACGGACTGTTGGGCTCATAAGGCACGGGGTGTCTTCAGGAGGCGAGATGGCGGGGATTCTCGAGGACACTGCGAACGACGTGAGGCGCGCACAGCTCTTAAGAAAGGAAATAACCGCGAGCATGATGATGTATGTGATTTTCATCACGTTCGCCTCGGTCATAGGCGCTCCGTTCCTCTATTCCGTTTCCTACAAGCTCATCAGCGTGCTCCAGAGGATATGGGACAAGATGTCCGCTTCAGGCCCGCTCCCAAGGGTCGGCTTCCTCGTCCCCGCCTCGCCCGGGATAACGCCGGAGCAGTTCCTCTGGTTTTCGCTTGCGGCTATCCTGATAACATCGGTTGTTGCGTCGTTCATTGTCTCGGTGATACAGACAGGCTCGAAAAGGGAAGGCGTGAAATACATCCCGATGTTCGGGCTCGCAGGGACAGCAGTATTCCTCCTGATAACCGCCCTTCTCGACATCTTCACGAAATAATCTCGTCGTGAATTGCGCTTCCCAAAGCCAGGCGAAAGTTTTTATAGCTACCCAGCAAATACCTACCCATGGGCTTTTTAAAAGGCCAGTCTGGGACTGAATATCTGAGCAATTATACAATTGCAGCAGTGGTCGTCCTGATAATCATCGGCGCGCTCGTCTACCTCGGAGTCCTCAACCCAAGCCAACCTGACATATGCATATTCCAGAAAGGGCTCGGGTGCGAGACGTTCTACCTGAAGCAGGGCAAGGACAATGCCACCCTCAAGGTGAAAAACCAGTTCGATGATGCAATCGTCATCGCAGGAGTCATATGCAGCGCGGAGCAGGTGGATCCCGGGACAGCGCTTCCCGCAACTCGGGGCTGGGGCGATGCGAACAGCGTAAATACTCTCGTGAACAACAAGCCGGTCACATCGGCCCCTAATACGAATCCCGTGATTCTCGCAGCGGATTCATTCGACTTGAACACATACTGCTATGCGGAAAATGGGAACGGCATTGGAACCATCCTCGGGGGAGAGCGGCTCAAGAGCATCGTGTTCATAAGGTATAGGTTCAATTCAAGCCCCTCAATCATGGGATACCACGTGATACAGGGCAACCTGCAGGGGAAGATGAATTAAGAAAGGCTTTTTTTCTAGAAATATTTGCGGGCTCCCAGTGCTATAACTATATGCACTACCCGCCGACCACATGAATCTCGCCGAAGGCAATCCTCGGGCTGATGAAGCTCCCGCTCCTTTCCTGCTTCGATTCAATCGCCGTGATTTTCCTGATGAGCTCGAAAACATTCCCCGATATGACATTGCCCCTAATGGGCTTCCCCCTCTCGCCATCGCGAATTACAAATCCCCGTTCGACTGAAACGGAGAATTCGCCAGTCAAATCATTCGCAGTGTGCTCCCCGAAAACAGAGCAAATCAGCAGGCCATTGGTGCACTCGCGCAGTATGTCCCGGCTCTTCCCGTTCCCAACAACCATGTTGCTCGAGCCGATGCCGGGCTCTGACATATTCGAGCCCCGCCTGCAATTTCCCGGAGAAGGATTGAGGGAATCGCCTGCGAGTGAGGCAGTCTTAAGGTCGAAAAGGAAATTCGAGGCTACTCCTTTTTCAATCAGCTTTTTTTCTTTGCACCCGATGCCCTCCCCGTCAAAATGAGAGGAGCCGGGTCCGTTGAGAAGAGGATTGTCTGCGAGCGAAAGACCGCCCGATGCAATCCCCTGCCCGAGCTTGTCGTGCAACTGTGAGATTTTCCTGTAAGCCCTCTCCCCGTGGAAAGAGGGCAGGAGAAGCGAGTAGAAGAGCGAGGAGAGGGCTTCTGCCTCAAGGACCGCCGGAAACCTGCCTGTTTTCACAGGCTTGGCGCTCGATGTTTCAACCGCCCTTTCCGACGCTTCCTTCCCGACTTCCTCAGGCCTAAAGTCGAGAAAGCGAGAATCCCGAAAAGACGAGCCGCTGCTTTTTTTGCACGTGCAGTGGGCGAAGCAAGAGATGTGCGTCGAGCTGCGGGAGGCAGAAAGCCCGGAGCTGTTCTCAAGCTCGATTTCTCCTACCCCGCTATCAAGCCCGGCCTTTGCGACTTTCACTGGCTTTTCTATGGGCCCGGCGAGCTCTGCCAGCATCCCCGCAGCCTTCTCCTCGCCCAGCCCCGCAACATTCTTGTCGAATGTCTCGAGCTTGGGGAATCTCTTTTTTTCTGGAAAAGAGAAATCCGTCAAATTTGAGAATTTCGAGAGGGCAAGGGCGGTCCTGATTGCGCCTTTTGCATCCCCTCCCTTGGCGAAATAAGCGAACCCGAGCCTTTTTCCCTTAAGCACCCTAATCGAATACCCTTCGCTCGCGGAGAATTCCTTAGTCTCGGAAGCGCTGCCCTCACGCGATATCGACAGCGAGAACCCAAAAAGGCGGCAGGCCTCCGCCTCATCAGCGCCCATTCTCTCAGCGAGCAGGACATATTTTCGCATGCATCGATATCCTTTGGAACAATTAAAAACACTTCCTCATCTGAAAGAGAATTGCCCTGCGGTTCGGTCGCGCGCGTGCGAAAGGCATGCCGTTCTTTGACGGCAACCGAATAACTTTATAAAGATAGGCTTTCTTATTTGTTTCATGGCGGGGAAGAGAGGACAGATTACAACAGAATATGTGATAATCGTCGGCTTCATGCTAATCATACTCCTCGTGCTGTGGGCCCAGACGACTTTTACGATAACAAACACGACTGCTGACCTGCGCATAGCATACGCAAAACACGCTGTCACGAAGATTGCGGAGGCAGCAGATGCCGTATATGTGCAGGGCCCTCCGGCGAAATTTTCCATCTACATAACGATGCCAGACAATGTTGCCAATTCGAACGTGAGCGGCCACGAGGTTTCGATAAGCGTCTATACTTATGACGGAATAACGGATGTCTATGAAGACACGCTCGGGAACGTCACCGGCTGCCTTAGGCACCTCGTCCCAGGCACTCACAGGATTTCAGTTGAGGCTATCCTAGTAGGCACCACGAACATGGTGAATGTCACTGACGGGGAAGGAAACATCTGCAACTGAAGATAATGGCGTGTGCGCAGGCAAAGAAAGGCAAGGCGGGTTCATGCCCCTGGGGCCGGCAAAGGAAATCGTGTGAGCACTGCGGTCGCCAAGGGGATTCGCGAAATCGAAGATTTAAGGGAAAGATTAAACAAAAGGTCAGGTTGCTGTCGGGTGAGATTTTGAGCAGAACAAGGGGACAGGTCGCGATTGAGCTTTTCGCCCTAATCTCCGCACTTGTCATCATCTTCCTAGTGATAACAGTCATTGAGCGGGACAGGAACGACATGATATACCGCCAGCGGGTGGAGATGGACGGGAAGCGGGTTGCCGAGGTCGTTTCGACCGAAATCAACACTGCGGTGATTGTCGGAAGAGGATACTCGCACAGGTTCTCGATCCCCGAATTCCTTGCGGGCAACACCGGGTATTCCGTATCAGTGAATTCGACTCACCAGTTTGTCGAGCTCAGCTGGGTCGGCGGCTACTACCTGATGCCAATCATAACATCAAATGTCACCGGGAACCCGCTAATCGGCTGGAACAGCGTTTCCAACGAAAACGGGAAGATTATCATTTCCCCGGGTTGATGATTTGAAGAAGGCGCAGTTGCTTACAATCGACTTTGTCCTGAGCCTTGCAATCTTCGTCTCTATCATGCTCACATTAGTGGGGATATGGTCCACAGTTGGCACGCAGGTCCGGGATGTGGAGAGCAGGCGGGAACTCCAGATGATTTCGCTCGCTGTCTCTGACATGCTTGTCAGAAGCCCAGGGAGCCCAAACAATTGGAATTCCACGAATGTGAGCAGCATCGGGCTCGCCAAGATTGAACGGATTCTAGACCTGGCGAAGATTCGCGAGTTCCTGAAAATGGATTATTATGACGTGAAGGACAAGGTGCGGCTCGGGGGCCTCGGGACCGGGCTGTATGAGAGCAAGACGTTCGATTTCCAGGTCTACTTTGCCGACATGAACGGGAATAATCTAACCGATGGTCTGGCGAGGAGCCCGGTGGCTTACTTTGCGTGGAGAAACGTGCAGGGGATAAATGTGTTTAAGAAGCTCAACAGCTCGAATCACGTGTGGGATTTCTACTGGAGCAATAGTTTATTGCCTTCTTCCTTGAATCCAAGCACTTCAAGGTTTATCTACCAGCCTGATGCGTTATCAAGTAACCCCAAGCTTGAAACCCTCAATCTCATGATTGCGAACCAAAGCTCGTACAGGACAATCATAATCGAAAACCCGTTTATAATCGGTGGAGGCTGGAACAACTTTGAAATTAACATATCCGGCCTTCAGGAGTTCGTTTCGAGAGGCGGAATTCTCGTTGTCATTAGTCAGGATCCACCTTCAGGGAATATTATTGATGAGAATTTCTCGGTCCACGGAAATTTTAATGGCGCGGCCGGCGGATGGGGAGATGGTATTGTCGTTGACCCATGGTACTTAATGAATGAAACTCAAGTTGGCGCCATAACCGTTTTTAGTAAAAAGAGATGGTATTTTTATTCGCAACCGGGGGATGCCGAAGTCAAGGTTATTGCTTCAGTTCAGAGTCACCCTGAACAGGGGATGATATGCTACTGGAATTATGGATATGGGAGAATCTATTATATTGAGGACTTAAACGGAAATGTTGGCAGTTCTTCGCTCACAGATGTGTTGGCAATAATCGGAAGGCCCCTTCGGTTCGGCCTCTCGCCAGCTCTTCCCCAGCAGGTCATAACAATCAGGCGCACTGCGCTTCTAGAGGGCTTCGACAGGGAGCCCATCAGCATGATATTACGGGTCTGGAAATGAAATCCAAAAAAGGAGTTTTCTTCACTTTGGATGCTGTCTTCGGCTTGATGATACTGATGACGGTTTATGGGGTGTTCACCCTCCTTTCAATAGAGACCGTTTCAGCTGAGGCGTTGCACGAGAACCTGCACCTCTATGCCGAGGACGCGATTGACGTGATGTCGAAAACAACGCTCTGGGACATGCGCACCGAGCCAGTTGTTCTCAAAGCGATTAGCTCTAAGGCTCTCGGGCCAGATGACATGAACAAGACGGTCCTTGATGCTGTCGGCGCCCTCTGGGCCAACAACGAAAGCGGGCTTGCGGGCGACCTGGTCACGGCTCTTTTCAACGGCACAATGCCCCCTACAATCGAATGGTCAGTGACTGTGGGCAACGGCACAGGTTATGATACAATCTACAACACTAGCGCGATGGACCCCAAGCGCTATATGAGCACTGTTTCCCGGAGGCTCGTTTCAGGATATATGAAAGGCAGGGAATCCTACGGCTATACCACCAGGGCTTTCCTCACAGGGATTTTCAGGAATGACGCAGATTACATATTCTTCGGGGGTTTCGTCGGCCAGGGCAATTTAACCGTCTACCTCAGAAACATCCCCGCTGATGCCACATTGACTGAACTCTACCTTGAGATGGCGCTAGGAGGAGACTTCAAGCTTTACCTGAATGGGACCCAGTGCCTGGGAACGTTCACCAAGCAGGCTGGCGCATATGCAGTTAGCAACTGGACAATAACGGACACAAACTGCCTAAAAAACATAGAAACGGGCAAAGAGACGCGAATCGACCTGATATTCCTGGAAGACCTCTCAAAATCCTATATTGGCGGGGGCTACATCCGAGCCAATTACCAGAGCGACAAAAACCAGCCTACACTGGCCGGGGGATTCAGGTATTATTTCCCGGGAATAGACGGACTGATAAATCTCTATGATTCGTTCTACATTCCTGGGAACATCACAAAAATCACCGGAATGCTTAATTTCACGAGCAATTATACGCTCTATCTATCTATCGGAAACAAGACGCCTGTCACGATAAATGGCACGGATTACAACCGTCTCATTGAGCTCGTGGATGACAATTTCAGCTCGTTGTATCCGTATGATAACATAAGCTCGACTACTGTCCCGCTCAGGCTCGGGACCCCCAACATCACTCTCGCTGTTGATGCAGGAATGGGGGACATAGTTCTCGTGAACGATGTTTCAGGAAGCATGCAGTGGTGCACTGACCAGAGCGAATCCTGCTGCGGGCCCTTGAATTGCCCCGAGGGCACAACCTGCACCTGCCCGCCTGCTGGAACCGAGAACTGCGTTCAGGAAGGAAGATACTTCACCCACCCGACAACTGGCAACGAATACTGCGCCTTCAGGTGGAACTCCTCATGCGCCCCTGCCAATCCCCCGAAAGTTAACGTTTCAATAGACGCTTCGAAAGAATTCATGAAAATCATCCTCCAGAACACGAACAACCGCATCGGGATGGTGGATTACAGCAGCGACTGGCGCGCTAGCGTCACTGGACCTGACCTCACCATAAGGCAGAGCAAGTTCGTCATCTATCTTATCGAAAGGAGCGGGAACGCCATATACCTGCCGAAGGTGATGGCTGGGCGGAATTTCAGCTACACTCTCAACGCCACCGTGAACAACACGGGCTCGAACTGCCCGAAGGCATTCAATGTGAGCTTCTACAACTTCTCGTTCGACCCCTCAAACCCCACCCTCAACCGTATTGGTTCGGTCCTGGTTCCCCCTCTTGCCGGCGGCCTAAGCGCAAACGTCTCATTGAATTGGACTGCCAATTTCACATGCTCCGCATATCCCTGCGCCATACCAATCATCGCCTACGCGGACCCTGAGGACCTGATAGCAGAAACCGACGAGACAAACAACAATGCGACGAAGAACGTGACCGTTGCACGGCCGGATATCCTCGTATACAGCGCTGGCTGTACGACTGGATTTACTTTCAAGAACAACGCGGTCAAGATGTTCAGCGAACGCGGTTTCGAATTCTCCGGTTCGTGCGATAGAGACATGTGCGCGAATTTTACGAATATAACTACGCGGTTCACCATGATGGAGGCGAATAATGTTTATGTGGGGGATGTCGAGTATAATCTCACGGTCGCTTATTTGAATACTAGCGGGCTGTGGTCAAACTATTCCATAAACTACTCCACCGTTTACTTGGGCGCAGGCAAATCCCAGGGAGTATACAATCCAATCAACGCGAGCTTCATGAACATGGTCGGCGATGCCGTCAACTGGTCCCTCACCCCGCCTTATGGAAAAATCACGATACAGCTTAGGGCGGACCCATGGAACATCATTCCAGAGACCGATGAATCGGTGAGTTCGAATCAACTGGATACGAACGTGTACGCGAAGAAGCCGGACCTCTATCCTTACGCTTTGATGTTCAACCCGAACCCCGTGTGTCTTTCCGGACCTTCAGTAACGGTTGAGATAACGACACTCACTAACGTGGCGGACCCGGGCTGCCCCGTGGTCGATTCCTTCAACGTCTCAACATACCATGACTTCGTGGACCCAGGAACCCTGCTTGACAATCAGAAGGTCAGCCTGGACCTGAATAGCGGGAATTTCCGGAATCCGGGGGACCAGATAGCGACGTCATTCAGTTATACGAGCACCCCGATAGTTTTCGAGGACACAACGTTCGACTCCTGGGTGGACTACCCGCCTGTTCCGAACGGCGCGGTGCAGGAAAGCGATGAATCTAATAATCTCATCCATGGATCCCCTGCCCTAATCAGCCAGCCGGATTTCATGGCAACAATCGAGATAGATGGCTCGACCCCGCCCCAAAACTACGACCAGTTCGATTCCAACGGCAGGGAGAACCCGTTCATTGGCTACAACACGATATGCTTCGGGGAGAACGTGAACTTGGTTATGAACGTGTCGGTGACAAATTACGGCTGCCCGCATGCCGGCAAGATGAACGTGTCGCTCTATAAGGATTCGGTGGCTCCCGGCAATCTTCTTGGGATAAAGGAAATTGACTTCCCGGCGGCCACATCAGCCTCCTTCCCAATCACATTGAACACGATGAGCGACGTGCTGCTGATAGGGGTTGCAGATTCCACCGATGCCGTAACTGAGGAAAACGAGGTCAACAACGAGGCCAGCATGCTCATGTCCGAACGGCCATCCGACCTCGTGGCTGTCGAAGTCAATATCACGCCAGAAGGCCCCCACAGGAACGTTTCCTTTTCGACAACCGAGGTGTGCACGGGCTTCTCAAACTCCTACAAGGTTTCGTTCACATTCAACAACAGCGGAGCCTGCAACATCTACAAGGACTTCAACGCGAGCATAAAGACTAGCACAAGTGGATATGTCTCGGACAGCATAACGACCGAGGCCATACGCGGGTTAAAGCGAGGCGCGTTCTACGTGATTA
The DNA here is from genome assembly GCA_021813385.1 of Microcaldota archaeon. Classification (GTDB taxonomy): domain Archaea; phylum Micrarchaeota; class Micrarchaeia; order Burarchaeales; family JAKAKT01; genus JAKAKT01. Next base: position 2,649 of record JAKAKT010000010.1, on the reverse strand, counting down.
ATGGGACCTGGAATGGTGTCGAGATGGACACTGGACTAAAGGTAGACGGAACACCCCCCTACAAAATTGAAAATTACATATCCGGCTGGGTCGATTACCCGCCGCTGAACGATCGTGGAGGCTCTGTTGGCTATGTGGGAGCCATCTGGGAACGAACCATCTCCAAGACTTGGGCCGATAATACAAACAACTTCCGGTATAACCTCGTGAAGTTCGTTGGCCCTGACATTAACGTAACGAGTTCCATAGCTTACTGGATGGGTGGGAACAGCTACGAAATCCGGACGACCGTGAAGAACGAGGACCCGCTCTGCCCGACGAAAATTCCTTTCAACGTTAGCTACTTCAATTCCACAACCTTCGTAACCCCCCTAGGAACCCCGCTCTGCAAGAACACGAGCATTACCCTCAATCCGGGCCAGTCCGCTTCAGTTATAGGTTATTTCTCCACCCCTCTTGCAGGGGGGGTGAACTGGATGTATACTTTCGCTGATGCAGAAGGCTTGAATATTGGCCCGGCTGCCCAAAGGGGCACCCTTTTCGATTACGACTACGAAATGTGCCAAGAGTTCTTCAGCTGGAGATGCAATAACATAAACATGACCAACCTGACAGTCCCGATGGGAGGAAGGGGGGCGCCATATGCCGAGCACCCGCGGCAGGTTCTTCTCTCGCCTCTTCCAATTCCCGAATATTCGGAAGTTTCAATCAACTCGAACAACCTTGAAATCTCAAGCTTCTCCGTCTCCCCGGCGAACGCAATCTGCGGCTCGACCACGAAGTTCAAGCTTAGGGCAATTGTTACGAATAAGGGGAGCAGGAGCGAGGAAGGAACAGTTGAGTTCTATTCGGCTGATGACAAGATTGGGTCCGCTGTGATACCAGCACTCGGGCCTGGCGAGGGAACCGAGGTTTCAATTAGTTGGAGCGGGGTGCTTCATTCTGACACTGTTTTCGCTGCAATGGCAGGGGGCTCCTCGCGCTCATTCATGGTGAAGGACCCTGCGACCTGCACGGGCACTCTGGAGAAAATCTTCCCGGACGGCATCGTCAGGACCCACGCGCTCTCGAACGATTCAGCTGAGCTCAATTCATTCGCTGAAAACACCGAGACTTGGTACGACACCTGCATCTGCTGCGGAATCTTGAACGCTACCAAGATGCTGAACACTACCGGAAGAGCAGGAAGCCTCCAGTCAATAGTTCTCATGAGTGACGGGAGGGCGAACGCAAACTGCTCGGGGATGGCCCCCAGAATGACCGGCGACCCGATAAATGATGCTATAAACGCATCCTGCGATGCTTTCGAAAAATCCGGGATAAGGGTTTATACTGTTGGCTTTGGAGTTGACGTGGATGAGGACACGCTGACCAAGATTGCCAATTGCGGCGGAGGGAAGTATTACAACGCAACTGACACGGGCAAGTTGTTGGACGCTTACCGGGCCATTGCGACCACTCTCTTAAACCTGACATACACGAATCAGGTGCTCGAAGCCATCGGCGCGCAGAAGACCACGCTTTACCCGGACTCATATCTCGAGTTCACATATACCCCGAAGAAACGGGAGGTCGGCTACAGGGAATTCGTAACCTCGATGGAGACGCCGAATATCGGCTGGTGTGATGGCTATTTCCAGATTTCGCCCCCACTCACACCATTCGATGTCAAGGTAGTCTCCTACTCGGGTGACCGCTGGACCAGCAAGGTCGATATCAACTCAAGCGGGAGCGTGTGGACGGTGTTCAACCTTTCCAAATTTGGAAGCACTTACCAGAAATTCGGTGACCCCTATACTGTTGAATTCGACCCGACGGACCCCCTCCCGCCAGGGACTGCGTATCCGGGCATACTCATGCCTGGTTCGAACATGAGAATCAACATCTCCACCGGCTCAGGCCCAGGAGTCTACAGCACCGACTGCACGGACCGCAACAAGCTGATATACTGGGCTTATGTAGAAGGCTCGGTGCCGTTCTCACCGGTGCTCCCGATTGCGAAAGGCAGGAACGTGACTGTCTATTATGACATGAGGCTCGACGAGAATTGGGTGAACACCGGAGTGGGCAGGCCTGCGGAACCGCTGGTTTACGTTGCAATTGGCAAGGACCTGCCAGGAGTTCCGTTCGACCCGACTCCGGTCACGATGCAGGACCTCTACAACGAACGGAACACAAACGCGATTGCGAACACGTTCCTTACCCTAATGGAACGGCTGAATTTCTATAAAATGGACAATTTTGCCTGCGAGTTGATTGATGATAACTTCCAGGACCCGGCCGAAGGCCCCGTCTGCTGCCACGACCAGCAGGTCCGCTACCCGGTAGAGCCCTCAGGCTCGAAATGCAATCCAATTGACGTAAGAATAAGCTCAGACATTATCACAAGAAGCGTGGCGATAAACGAAGTGCCCTACATGTACGGCCCGGTCGACGTTGGGGTAGTCACTTGGACGAAATGAGCAATGCTGCGAAATGAATGAACGATGTGAATGAACGAATGAATTGGACAAAATGAGTTGAGGAAAGAAATGAATGAACGATGTGAATTAACGAAATGAATATTAGGGCTTAGCTGTCATGTTCAACCAAAACAATAAGTGGTAACTTGAAAAAAATGAGGGGATTCTTCTTCACCCTTGACGCGAT
>JAKAKT010000102.1 GCA_021813385.1 Microcaldota archaeon | reverse complement strand
GCCGAGATTTATTTCGACAAAAAGTATTTTAACAGGAGAAAACCAAAGCTCAAAAAGCGGACAAATGTTCGTTCAACAAAAGCGGACAGATGTTAGTTCACGCTACACTTATCTCACCATCACATCCCCAGTCTCCATGTCGTCCTCGTCTTCCCGGTACCTCTGCATTCCCACGCTCACTCTCATTATCCCAATCGCGAGAAGAACTGAGAGCATGACAGTTCCAGCCTTGAACGCGAAGTCCGCGAACGAGAATTCCCCTTCCACTGCCCTGATTTTCGGGAGCAGCTGGTTCAATTCGTTCTGCTGGCCCGCGCTCCCAAACAGTCCAGCCGCAGCCTCATAATCGGAGAGCGAGCGGTTGTAGTCATCGATAGTTTCCCGATACTTGAATGGATTCAGGATAAGCCGAAGCGAGCCAACTTGCATAGTCCCCTCGCGGGCAAGCCCGAATAGCCTATCAGCATTCCCTTTCAGCGCCCCGGCTTTCTCAATTGAGTCCGAATATGCCGTGCTCATCCGGATTTCCTTGCGCGAGAATTCCGCCGACCGCTCGGTGTTGTTCTGCCTATAGAGGCTCGCGAGCAGGGAGTAATACTCCGCAGCCTTCATGTAGTTTATGTTCTGATTCTCGCTTGCATCAGCCTCGCTTTCTATTTTTTCAAGCATCCCTACTGATGCAACCCCCCAGAAATCCGCTCCGGCGGAATAAACCGCGCCCATTCTCGAAAGAAGCGTTGTGTCATTCACTTTCGCCGACCTGAGGCTCGATGATACCCTCTCGAGCGCCATCTGCGCGCCCAGCAGGCTCCTCCCGCCCTCAAGAATGTCCCCGTCCGAGAACTGATTATGCGCGGCTTCCATCTGGGCGAGCAGTGATGTCGCCCCCCCGTGGACAGACATCACGATTGCGGTCTCCTGGATTCCCGTCTTCCCGCCGCGAATGCTCTCGAGCATCCCCGAAGTTTCAGTCTTCAGCATCTCAGCCTGGGTGTATTTTTTCGTAACAGAATAGTTCGAGGCCTTCTCAAGCTCTGCTAATGCGTCTTCAATGCCTATGAAATAGACATCAGCCCTTGCGATGAGCCTAATCTCGCTGACGTTCTTCGCGCTTACCCCGATTGTCCACTCCTTCACCCCTATGTTCGCGTTTTCAGAAAGCATCACCCTGAAAGTGCAATTCGCCCTTCCCCCCGGCGGGGCGTAATCGCAGTCAGGCAGCGTCACCCAGTCTCCCTCGCCTTCGATGAGCCTGAAGCGGATGTCCTCGAGAGGAGTGAACCCCCCGTTCTCGATGACTGTGAGAAGCGAATATGAGATGTCCTTCCCAGGTTCAAAGGTTACTTTCCCGAGAGGCAACAGCTCCTTTGGCGCAAGCAGCATGTATGGGGCCGGCACCGTGTAATTGACAGTTGCCAGGTGCCTGCCGGCGTTCGCGGATTCCACGCCCACGTAGACCGAGTAGTCCCCGATGCTCACATCCTTATCCGGCAGCATAACCGAGAATTTGCATCTCCCGCTTCCAAAAGGCTGAATCGTCCCGAGGAAATCCTTCTGCTGGGGCTGCGCCTTGTCCTGGAAATCAACTGTGCAGCTTACATTCTGGGCTGCCCGGTACCCGAGAGCCTCTTTCAGCTCAACGTACGTGCTCGCGTTCGTGCCTGACTTAAGGTTCCCGAGGTTTTTCGCCACAAGCTCGAGCCTCGGGCCGGGCCAATGGACGGTTACATTCACCGTCTCAGTTGCAGTGCTTCCCCCTGCATAGAATGCCACGCTTCCTGAGTAGGAGCCATCCCCGGCGGAGTCCGGAACAGTGATGATGACTGGGACATTGTAGGAGTCAAGCCCGAACAGCGTGAATTTCTCAACCTTCATGCTGATGCCCGGCGGCGGCCTAGCCGAAGCAGACACATCCGCCCTCCCCACGCACCCATTCCTTATCTTCACGGTCGCATTGACCGAATACGGGCCGCTCCCCTTCGGCCTAGTGAAGTAGACTGCGGTCCTCACTGAAGGGCTGTCGAGCTCGAGCCTGACGCCCTCGCAATTGACTGCGGACATGAAATCACTGCGGACAAGCGAGCCATTTGTGGGGAAGGTTTGGATGGTGCAGCCGAAAGGCCCGTCTTTAGCGAAGCTCGCGTTCGAGAAAAACGAGTGGGAGGTAGTGGGCTCGGCCTCGAATTGGGTAGGGCTCAACTCGAAACCCGGCCCGCTGCAGTTAATCTCGCTCGTGGATGGCTCGCTAGTCCTCCAGGTGAGGGTGAAGTTCTTCGAGGAGACCAGAAGTGCTGCTGGAGAGAGCCTGAAATCCCCGACAAGGACCTCCCCGTAAGCAATAAAGGCAAGCAACAGGAGAAGCGCGATACTCAGGCTCTTCCTTTCCATTTGAGCACCTCCGAGCCCAGGGATGAGTCGTAATCATCCTCGCGCCAGCGCCTTACCTGGTGTATGAAAATCCAGTTAATCAATAGGAAAAACAGGCATAATGAAATGAAGAACAGGAACACGCGCGAGGAAAGGTCCCCCTTCGTTCTTTCTGCACGCCCAAGTTCCGAATCAAGCTCCTGCAGCTTCTCTGTCTCGACATGCGCGGAGTAAGTCTTCCTCGCCTCGAGCATCCCGTCGGTGCAGCGCCTGAGCCCGACATATGCTGCCAGGCCGAACCATTCGCCAGAGCTTTCAATCGAGCTTCTGCAAAGATTTTTCGAATCATCGAAAACCGAATCCGCTTTCCCCATCTCTGACTTATATAACGCATTTATGCTCGCGCGGGTTGCCCTCATCTCAGCAGCCCGAACTCCAGTCACAGAGTATCCATAAACCCCGGCAGCAGCCTCGTAATAGGCGAGCTTCTTTCTCGTCTGTGCTTCTGCCTCTGCAAGACCCCGCAGCCTCTCCGCCTGGGCAGTTATGTACCTTTCCGTGGCAGTCCTCGCAAGATAAGCGCTATACTTGGAAAGCGGAATAGAATTGCTCCCAAGCTCCTCCATCTTCTGGAGCGAGCCAGCGGCAAATCCAATCTCACCAGGCAGCTTAAGAAGCTGCTCCGGGTCCTCGGTGGCAGAAAGCATGTAAGCTCCCCCAAACTTTTTCATGAAATCGAGCGATGCGCTTGAAAATTCCGCAAAGCCAGCAGGGAGGGACTCTTTCCCCTGCGAGTAGTAAGCGAGAAGCGTGTTTTGCCTTATCTCCCCGATTTCCGGATAGCCCGAGAATCCCGAGGCATCGAACTCGCGGATTTCGGTGATGTTGAATTCGGCGAAAGCCAGAGAAGCGAACAAGAGCGCTGTGCAAAGGAAAGCCGCCCTCATGTTACAACCCCGTAAATTAATCTGGGAATTGCGTTTTTCATATGCCCACAACATCCCTTACCATGGCGATAAACTGCTCCGCCAACTCCACGTATTCCTGCGCATCTTCTTGCGAGAAAGACTGTTTCCCGTAGTCTGCGCCACTTTTGTCCCTCATCGCGTTGGCTATCAGGTCTTTGAAATCCTCGGAGTTCTTTGGAAGTTTTCCCTCCCGAACAAGCTTGGCAAAGACAATCGCGGCGTCATCGTGCCTCGTCGGCTTATGCCCGAGGAACTTCAGGGATAGCGCATCGTTGGCCCGAATCACCGCGTGGATTGCCTGCGAACAGCAGACATTCGCGCTCGCATCGTCTTCCCCCGCATTCACCGAACTGTGCTTTGCAGAAACCAGCCAGCTTTCAGCCTCCTTCAATGCACGTTCAGGATTGTCGGTCATTTCAACCTCGCTCCTTTCTTGCCAGCCATGAAAGCATCAAGTTCCTTCTTATTTGAAAAGAGGAGCGGCACCACTTTTGTGCCGTATCTCTCATACATTTCAAATACTAAACTGTTTGGGCTGAATCCTTTTTCAGCAAGCAGGGCGACATCAACGTCGCTCGTGAGCTTCTCCTCACCCCTCGCTACGCTGCCGAAAAGATAAGCTTCTTTTATGCTCCTCTCCCCAGCCAGCACATCCCCCAGGGCGTTCGCGGTGAAAGCCTGCGGGCTCACGCTTATCTCAAGTAAAGAAGCAACGACATCCAGAAATTCCGATTTATGAAGCTTTACCGTGACGCTCTTTCCGACCCTTCCGGTTTCTATTATACCGGCTGGCTCCCATCTTCTCACCAGGCGCCAGGCTGATGCAAAGGGCACCCCGGCTTCCCTAGCAAGCTCGTTTATGGTGAACTGCCGCTTTGGGAACCTGAGCAGCGTTTCGAGCATCTGCCGCGAGCCGCTGTATTTGACGAGCTGTATCGCTTCCACAAAACCACTATCCAATAGTGGATAATGTTATCCATAAATGAATAAAAAGCTTTCTGTACCCCCAAAACTAACGTATGATGCCAGAATAAAGCAAAAAAATGCGGGGGGTGGGATTTTTGGGCAGCCAGTTCTTTCTTTTTTAGCGTCTCGGTTTCTTTCTTTTTCCGAGGTTTTTCCTTTCTTTTCTAAAGAAAGAAAAAGCTCGAACCCACGGAGCACCTAAGTGCACAGGATCTTAAGTTTGGCAGAGTTTCCTCACCTGCCCTTTTGACCGTGCTTAGGTACCCCCGCACGTCCTAAATTTGAACGTAGCCCTTTTATAACCTTTAACGCCCATAATTAAGTCTCATGGGCGCGAACGCCCCGCTCGCAGAAATCATACGGCCGAGGAGCCAGAGGCCGAACTTTCCCCCGAGAGCAAGCGATTCTTCCTTTTCCCCGAAAGCCCCTCTCCTAGAGCCGATAACGGGCAGCAGGAAATCGCAGGCGAAAAAACCGGCGGACAGCGCAAGTTCGGCTGCCGACGACATTCTCGAAGCGACAAGCCTTGGCGGTTTTGATGGCACCGAGAAGGAAAAGACATCCGGGGCAAGCCAAAGAAACTATGCAACTTTTCTAAAATGGGAGAAGAGCATGGAAGAGTGGGCAAAGAAAACCCGGGCAGGGAAGCCCTTGGTGATGCCGCTTGAGGAGCTAAGGGAGGTGGCAGCAGCCCTTGCCAAGGTCAGGGCGAAAAGGAGCGCCCAGTGGTTCAACGAGAAGCATCGTCTCGACAATTTCGACAAAACTTCACAACTCGATGCCGAAGAAAGGGCATTGGTCGCGCAGATAATAGCGGGAAACTACAGATTCGGGATATACTACGCCAAAGGAATGCTGGGGGGCTTTGGGCTCGACGTGGCGGAACTGAAGAGGACCGGCAAAATCCTCGATTTCTACCAGGCTGCGGTCCTGGGAATTGTCGAGGCTGCGAAAACGTTCGAAGACAAGGGTTTCACTTTCCCGACGCACGCAAGATTCTGGGTGAAGAAATACGTTTTCGAGACGAGGCGGGACATCATCAACATAATCGATGTGAGCAAGGAGGACTGGGGGAGGATGAGGTGCCTTGAGGCGGCAATAGAATGCGTTGCGGCGCATGGACGGGAGCCCACCGCCGTCCAAATCGAGGAATTCGCCAAAAAGCATGAAGCGGACCCGGCAGGCGTCAAGAGGGCAATCACGAGGGCAAAGAACATCGAGAAGGCGGAGTTGGAGCTTTCCGACCGGAAAAGGGGCCTGGAGATGGGCACTTCCCGCATCTTATCCCTGGACGCACCACTGGGGGATGCGGGCCAGGATACTTTCCACGAGGTAGTGGCAGGGGAAGACGGGGGCGCAATCGAGACAGCGGCCATCTCATCGCACGCAAGGGACGCCATCGAGGGAGCGATGGATAAATTGGGCTTGACGCGTTTCGAACGGAGGATAATCGAGCTTGCATATCTCGGGGAGGAGCGACTGACCGACGAGGAGGTCCTTACGCAACTGGCACAGGAGATCCTCAAGTCGCTGCGTGGAGTGGAAAAAACTGAGGTCAGGCCCGAAAAGTTGACAGTCATCGAGCAGAGAATATCCGACCTCGCATACCCAAAAGGCGGGCCCCCTCGCACCGACGAACAGATTCTGGAACTCCTAAGCAGCGGAACAGTGAAATGCCTCGCTAGGCAGAGAATAACCCAATTGCGCCAGAGGGCGGAGATAGCAATGTTTGGCAATAGAACTATCCGGACGGCAGCGGGGGAGTTTGACTTGAAACCAGGGGAAATAAGGGGCTCGTGGTCAAACAAGTACCAGCGCAGGAGCCTGGCCGGAAAGCAAGGTCTTCTTGAGATGTTTGGGATTCCGAAAGCAGCGCACGCGTATGTCCTGAACGACCCTATTGGGGCGGAAAGGCTCAACAGGAACCTGAAGCGCTATACTGACGAGGGAATCGACCTTTCCCTAGTCCCAGCCCACGGGCTCTGCCTCCAGGAGAAGCACGAACTGGAAACATCTGTCAAACAGATGAAGGTGAAGATGGAGAAGAAGAGACTCCTCGAGCAAGCCGGGGCGCCCGCAGATGTGATAAACTACGTCTTGCAGGACAGGATTCGGGCTGAACGGCTCGCCAAGAACCTGCAGTTATATTCCGAGGCAGGAATTGACCTGAACCGGGTTTCCGGTTTCAAGCTCTGCCTGGACAGGGATAGTGCAGTTATCAACACCATAGCCAGCTTGAAGAACCCGATAACAGCCAGGTGAGCGACTAATCTATGAAAAACTTTTAACTCTGTTATTTAGAAGTATGTTCATGAACGAGAGGAACGCTGTTCTCGCAGTCGCAATTGTCCTTGTCATGGTTCTCGGGCTCGTGATTTTCTGGCCGAAAATAGAGGAGGCCACCCGCCCAAAGCCGATTTCCCAGACCCTTGAGAACTGCGAGGCAAACGGGGCGACCTACAAGGGCTTCACGAATGGCTGCATGGACTCGTGCGAACTTGCGAGAAACCCGGATATCGCTTGCACTGCGGTGTTGACTTCTGGCTGCGACTGCGGGCCTGAAAAATGCTGGAACGGCTTCGAGTGCGAAACAAACTGACAAATCAAACGGGCTACCCGGGTTCTTGCAGTAATTGTTTTGCGTGAATTTTGGCGAGCCGAACGGTAGTTGTGTGAATGACAGTTTTTTGCGCGAACCGAGCGATTGTTTTGTCCCTATTGGTACATGGGGCCGAGCCCTTCCACTTTCTTGTAGTGGTCGTGCGCAACTTTTGCGTTCTCCATTATGCCCTTTATCTTCGATTCGATTGTCTTGGATTCATTCACTAGCTCCGTAGTGTCCAAATCCAAATCCATAAGGAGCTTGAGCTTGTCCAACACCATCGCGGCTGCGAGCGGGTCCATGAAATCAGGTTTCGCCTCCGCGAGCAGCGAAGCTGCAGGGAATCCCCTTGTAGCGCATTCGGCGAGCAGGACTCCGCTCACCCCGGTGGTCGCGCCCTCCTTTATCCTCTTTATTCCACTCGACTCAAGCTTCTTGGCAAGTTCTGCGGTGCTCGCTATCCCGAACACCTCCTTCTGCTCGGCTTCAATCGAAATCCCGCCGAGCGAAAAGATGCTGCTCACCTTGTGCTCAGTCGACCACTCGATTATCTCGCTCGTCAGGTGGTGAATCACTCCCATCGGGATTGTGAACTCGCTGAACAGGACTACGAGGTTGTGTTTCTTGGACTTGTAAATCCTCGCAGGGTGAAGCGGTATGTAGTTGTGGACAGCGGCAATGGGCGGGAACTTTTCGGAAATGATATACCCGAGCGGCTCCATCTTGAGCTTCTCTACAATGTAGCTCGCCGAAATCGTGCCAACCAGCCCGACTCCGGGGAACCCCTCAATCAGGGTCGGCTCCTTGAGGTCGAATTTCGAGATTTCTTTTATTCTGACAGTCATAGAATCACACAACAACTGGGATGAGTAGGCATAACCCCCGGGCGTTTATAAACCTTTTTGAAAAATCCTTGAAATCGCTTGTCGATATATTAAAATACCCGCCGTGAAATAGGTATGGTGTTGTGTTGCAAATACCCGGCTTCATGATTCTCGCTTCGTGCATCATCCTAATGCTCGTCGGGCTGGTATTCGTCTACTACCTCATTACGCTCTCGCAAAGGAATGACGCAACAGAGGTCAGGACAAAGCGGCGCATGGAAGACGTGGCGTATTACCTGTCGAAACTGGAAGAGCACATAGGGGATGCCGAAGCCCAGCTGAACAAAAAGATAGACTCCCAGGAGCTCGAGGCCCGAATAAACCTCTCAATATACGACAATATTATGACTAAAGCCCTTCCCCCGAGGCTAGCGCCCAAGCGCACGAAGGAGGAGAAGGCGGAAAACGACCGCTAAACGGTGGAATCAAATGGTCCTTGAAGAGCTTGGCATAAGCCCGCAGTCCGCGGTCCTCATGCTCGGCACACTTTTGTTTGTCTATTGGATAATACGATATGCCGAAAGTTTGAAGAAGGAAGTGCAGAGCAACAGGGCCCAGCTCGAGGAGGACATGCGCGAGCTCGAGGACGTGGCGAAAAAACTTGAGGACGACCTCGACAAGCTTTATGGGAAGCTGGACGTGAAGGCAGACCAGACGCAATTGGACCTGAAGCTCGAGGAATTGGAGCGGAAGCGCGCCCAGATGATGCAGAGCGCGATTCAGCTGGACAAGCCCCCGAAGGATTCGTCGACCGTGGATTTGCGGAGCAAGTTCCAATCCATCAAGAAAAAAGCCCAGGCATCAATCGAGTTCATCGCGATATTCACCCTTCTTTTGCTCCCGATAATTGCGGGCTTCATCTACGCTTATTCCGCGGTCTCGGACTCGGCAAAGTTCAAGGCCGACGTGGCCCTTGACAGGCTCGCTTCAACCGCAGAGAGGCTCTATGTCGAAGGCCCCGGGGCAAGCGCGCTCGTGTTCGTCGACTTGCCAGGGAGCATCGATTCCTACTCGTCCTACATCGGGTCCAAGGCCGGCGGCGAGGGCCATTACCTCATCCTGAATGTTTCAGGCTCCGAGGCCTTCAGGCTTCTCGACGCGAATGTGTCGGGTAACTGGCAGAACACAACCGGGGGGAAGGTCAAGCCGGGATTTAACGCCTTCAACATGACCGTCAATTCCTCGGGCTGCGTTCTCATAAAACCAAGGTGAGCAGTTGATGGAGCGGGGCGAATCCAAAAAAGGCCAGATGTCCATTGAATACGTTTTCGCAGCATTCATGTGGATAATTATATGCTCATTGGTTGCCTATGCGGTAAATTGGCCCCTTTCCGCACTAACCTCCCAGAATTCGATGCGCTCCTATTCCGCTGTCGCAGGGAGCATATCCGGCATAGCTGATTCGGATGTCGATGGGATGAGGTATTTCTACGGGCATTACAGGGTAGACGGAAACTTCACATTCAACAACACGTCGGCATCCCTGCAGGTCGGCGGGGAAGAATACATCGCCAGCTCGGCTGCGAACTATACTTACTCCGACCTCATACAGCGCGGGGACAAGCTCCTCATAAAGAACCAGGACGGGAAGGCATTGGCGGTGAAGGTGGGCTGATGAGGGGCCAGATTGCATCAGTCGACCTTGTCTTCTCGACCCTCATCCTCGTGATAGTTGCGCTCACATTAATCTCATTCCTGAATACCGAGCTGAAGACCTCGGAATCGCTCTCGCTCGATGAGAAAAGGGATGGGCTCGTCCTTTCTGCTGCCCAACAACTGGCCCTCACCACGGGCAGGCCTGAGAACTGGAACGCCTCGACCTGCGAGCGGGCCGGGCTATCGTGCGGGGAAGGGTTGCTGTGCATAGAGAAAATCTCAAGCCTCTCTTCCCTTTATTCATCCGATTACAACAAGACGAGGGGCCTAATAGGCCTTGGAGCTTATGAAGTGTCAATCCTCATCTGCAAGCCCAATGACTATTCCTCGTGCGATTACAATTTCTCAACGCAGGCGAGGGAGACGGACAGGCTGAACTCGAGCCACGTCTCGAGGGCGGAAGTCCTCTCGACCCTCGGGGGGAAGACGGTTTCTGTAATCGTTTATGCTTGGGAATAAGGAGAAGTTTTTCGGTTGAGCTTGGAAATAATATGGGCTAAGGGAAGGAAAAGACTCAACAATCAGAATATTCGATTTGGTCGTAAACCCCGTTATCCGTAACCACCATCAGCCTGTTGTATCCGGTCGGGAGATTCGAAGTTAGATTGAACCGCGCGAGCTCCCCCGGGGACCAAGTCCCAGCAGTAGAATACTCCACCCAGGCGCCGTTCCTGTACAGGTGTATCACACGGACCGAATACGGCGTCCCTGTCACAAAAATATCGCTTGCGTTCGCATCGAGAAACGAGCTCCCGGTGTTCTTCACATAAACGAGGCTCGTGCCGCCGAGGTAGCAGGGGTCCCCGGTTATCTTAACCTCGCTCTTTATCTGGTCAGACAGTTCCCCGGCTTTCGCCCCGAAACTGTTCGCGAGCGAGCTTACCGAGACTGTCGCAACCCCGACTATGGCAAGCGCTACTATCACCGAAGCTATGAAGAAAATCGCCTGTGTGACGCTTGTCCCGAACCCCATCAAATCACGCTAAGTGCAAGCATACGTCCCATACGCGGTAATCCCGTTGCCAGTGACAACCGCCACCCTATGGACCGTGCTGCTGCTACTCATACTGGATAACGTAATATTAATACTTTTAACAGGCGCGAGAATGGTCGAATTCGAAGTGACCGACTGGGTGTATGTAATCATCATGAAGGGGTCATACGAGGTTCCCGCATACTCGGTTTGGTCAATAGTGAGCGATGCGGCCTCAGCCGGAAGCATGTCACCGGCCCACATCGGGGCGAGCTCGAAATCCGTCTGCCCAGTGAGGCTGATGTCCGAGAATCGGCCCGAAGGAACAGTGAAGTTTTTGTAGCCCCTAATCCCCCCATAGTTGAGGCTGCCGGCAGAGGAGAAGCCCCCATTCCCGTAGGCCCCCGAGGTGAGAGGCACGCCAATCACGTCCTTTCCCATCCTGTAATCGACATTCCAGGTCGGGTTCGATTCACCCGCAATCGCATACCCGGCAGCATAAATCGAGACGTTCGCAATGGTAACGGTCGCGTCATCGGGGATGCTGCTCGTGTTGAAGCTCACATACGAGCGGGTCTCAGAGCCCGCGCCCACGGTGCTGATTGTCAACTGCGAGTTCTGTGAGGTAGAGTCAACTGTTTTGACTCCGCCTGCGTTAGTTATCTGGCCGTCAGCCCCAGCCACTGAATAGAATGTGCCCAGGACAGTGGTAGTAGAGGTCATGCTGAAGGGAATAACCTGCCCGTTGTCGAAAATTGTTAGCTTATTGAGGTTTATCCCCAAGCTGCCGGTGTTGTTAATCTCCAGTGTTAGGTTGTAGCTTATGCAAGTGCCGGTCACAGTCGTATTAGTGACGCCCAATGCCGTCCCGTGCTGGTTGCCGTAGTTCCGGTTCTGCTCCCGAAACCCATTCGATATGTCCCGAACGCCGGATTCGAGAGCCGGGTAGGTGACAATCAGGGCGCCAACAATGCCGAGGAATATGACAATCATTGCGACAGAAGTGCTAAGGCCCATTGTTTCACGCTAGGAAATCGCTCGCGCTGCTTAAATTGCTTTCGGAAAAAGCTGAAGCTGGCAAAGAAAAAATAAAAACTGAAAGAGCCAAACCCTAGAAGTATCTTGCGACGAGCTGCCTGAAGTAGCCCGGGGGCGTGTAGGGGACATCTGCAAGGGCAGCCCCGAACTTCTTCATCTCAATCGAGTACTTGCTGAAGGGCTTGTGGTGCATGACCGGTCTCCCGTATTCGACGCTCTCAATCACGTTCTCGTCGTATGGGAGAATGCCGAGGACATCGCTCCCTATCCAGTCCTCCGCCTCCTTTTCGACCTTGCCCCAGTTCCTCCTCACCTTGTTCACGACGGTCCCGAGCACATCGAGGCCGTGCTTCTCCGCCACCTTCTTCGTCTTCAGTGTATTGGCATAAGAGGTTATCTCCGGGGTAGTCAGGAGCATCACCTTGTCCGCGAGCTTCATGCTCTCAACGGTGTTCTCTCCGAGAGTCCCAGGCGCATCCAGGAGAATCACATCAGCGAGGCTCTCCATGCTGCCCACGATTTCGCTCATATGCTTGGGTTTCACTACCGACATGTCATCGACTGAGAGGCTCGAGGCGACAACGCGCACTCCGGTCGGGTGGTTGAAGACCGCGTCGCTAACGTGCACGCCTTCGGCTATTACGTCGTGTATGGTCTTCTTCGGGAATGGAGGGCCCAGTATGCACCCAAGGTCCCCGTTAGTCAGGTTCCCGTCGAGTATCACGACATCGACGCCGAATTCCGAAAGCGCAATCCCGAGGTTTGCCACGAAATTGCTTTTCCCGACCCCTCCTTTCCCGGAGGCTACAGTTATTATCATGTTCATCCCTCGCCCAATTTTTTCTTAAGCTGGTCCTTCATGTAAGCCGCCCTCTCCTCGTGGGAGAGCGACTCAAAATTAAAATTATCCCATGGGCCCGCACTCGGGGCCGGTTCGGCGCCAATCTTTTTCTCAACAGGCTCCGCGACGGCGGGCTTCTCCTCAGCAATCACTGCATTCTCGAGCTCGGCTATCGGGTCGAAAGCCTCATTCTTCGTCGGCATGCTCGGCCCGCTGGGCCCATGAACATCGTATGGGTCAGGCTTCACGAGGTCGTCTGCTTTCTCGCAAACGAGGGCCTCGTTCTCACATGCAGTCGCCTCAGTTGCTGGCGCTGCCACAACGGCTTCCGGTGCAACCGTGCTCTCAGGAATCAAAATCTCCCCGTTCTTCACTTTCCAGTAGTACGCTTTTTCCATCTCGAGTTCCGCGCCAATGACATCGGCGGGGAGTGAATACCCAAGTTCCCTAACTGAATTTATGAAGTCCTCCCAATCCCCGTGGTTCCAGTTCCCTTGCTGGACACTAACGAAGTCTTTCAATAAATTCGAGGCCTTGAGCCTATCAAGCTCGTCGGTATCGAAAGCTATCGCCGACTGCACTTCCATCTTTTTCTACCCCGGACGTTCAAACTGGTCGCTAAAATTGTTTTTCTAGGGGTATTTAAGCATTTGCTTTCTTCCGGTAATTTTCGGCGTAAAAATCGCCAATGCCCCAGCTCCGAAATTAACGATGCTTTAACCAAAAAATTCACGGGCCCAAGGCCGTCCTGGGCGCGTTTTTGCCCGGTGCAAAAATCCAAGGGCGAGGGATTGGGAATTGCGCTGATTCCAACTAAAAGAATAAATAAAGCGGAGAGCATAGGTGGAGCGTGCCAGCAAAAAAATACGTGCATGGTTATTCCAAGAAGGAATCGGTCAGGCTGCGAAACCAGGCTGATACGGTAGCGCGATTGTTGCACGATGACACGGTTTACCCAACGAACAGCAGGATTCTGGAAGCCGGCTGCGGGGTAGGCGCCCAAACCATCTATCTGGCCAGAAACAGCCCTAGGGCAAAAATAGTGTCGGTTGACATTTCAGAAGCTTCTTTAAAAGAAGCGAAAAAGTTAATTGAAAAGCACAAGATTAAGAACGTCCTGTTCCAGCAGGCGGATATTTTTGACTTGCCCTTCGAGGACGAGTCATTCGACCACGTCTTTGTTTGCTTTTTACTGGAGCATCTTCCCAACCCGGTCAAGGCTTTGTCCTGTTTGAGAAAAGCCCTGAAAAAAGGCGGCTCGATAACGGTTTTTGAAGGAGACCACGGCTCATGTTATTTTTATCCCGAGAGCAAGGAGTCTGTACAGACTTGGAAGTGCCTCATCAGGAGCCAGGCGGATTTGAAAGGGGACTCCCTGATTGGGCGCCAGCTTTACCCGCTGCTCAAGAGAGCCGGGTTCAAGAAAATCGAGGTTGTGCCAAGGATGATTTACATCGATTCGAGCAAGCCCGGGCTGGTTGATGGGTTCATCAGGAAGACGATAATCCCGATGGTGGAAGGGGTCAGGAGGCAGTCCCTAAAGTCCGGCTTGATGAGCCGCGCATCCTGGGAAAAAGGAATAAAGGACCTTCGAAAGAGCGCGGGGCCGGACGGAACTTTCTGTTATACATTCTTCAAGGCAAGGGCGAAGAAAAAATAAATCACGCGAGGGACGCGAGTATTTGGCGCAGTCGCTCCTCCGAGGGAGATTACTACGTCCCCGAGGGCGCGTGTTTTGTTTTTCATTTTCGACTACTCCTTTCAATTCAAAACTCGACCCAAACATTTAAGTCTATACCATGTTAATTTTATCGGTATACGCAATCTTCTAGACGTGGTCAGATGCACACGATTCCGAGGGAGAAACTTCCCGCGTTCCTTGAATACCTATCGAAGGGCGGGGAGCTAATCGTTCCTGCCAAGAAAGACGGGCTCTCATTTTTCAAATCTTACGAGAAGGGCGACAGGCTTTACCTAGAGAAGGGAAATACGGATTATTCGGCGAAGCAATTCTTCTTCCCTTACAAGGAAGTGTTATACCATTATGACAAGGAGGGGAACTTCGAGAACGCGCAGGAGCCAAGAGAGCGGATACTCTTCGGAATCCGGCCATGCGACCTGCACGCCCTCGCGGTCACCGACATGTTCTTCTCTGACGAGCCGGCTGACCCGCACTATCTCGAACGGAGGAAAAGGACGACCCTCATCGCAATCGACTGCACGACTCCGGGCAAGAACTGCTTCTGCGATTCCCTGGGAAAGCGCGACCCGATAGGCCACGACCTCCTGCTGATTCCTGAAAAAAAATTCTTCTATGCTAGCGCCGGGAGCGAGAAAGGGAAAAAACTATTGGAGGATAGCGGGCTGTTCGAGAAAACAAGCGAATCACCGAGCATAAAGAAAATTCCTTGCAAGAAAAAGGCAAGCCCGGTCGATTCATCCAGAGTGAAATGGGAAAAATGGGGGAAGCTATGCTTTGCGTGCGCTGCCTGCACGAGCGTCTGCCCGACCTGCACATGCTTCGATATCGAGGACGAGATTCAGTTGAAGGGCGGGAAGACAGAAAGGCAGAGGACCTGGGCGTCATGCTTCACGAAAGATTTCACTTCTGTTGCAGGGGGCCATAGCTTCCGCTCAGCAAGGCCAGAGATGCTCAAGCAATTCGTGAACCACAAGTTCCCATACTTCAAGGAGAAGTTCGGGGTAACGATGTGCGTCGGATGCGGGAGATGCGTGACCGCCTGCACTGCGAAAATTGACATTTCGAAAATGATTAGCGGAAAATAGGACTGGTGCGAGAAACGAAGCCGATAAAGGAAAAAAGGATGATGTTCGAATGGAAGACCCATATCTCCCGAAGAAAGTGAAAATCCTGAAAATAATGCAGGAGACTTCGGACATTAAGACGTTCGTGGTCGAGAGCGTTTTGCCAGAGCACTCGCCAGGCCAATTTGTCGAGCTGACGGTTTTCGGAGTGGGCGAGGCGCCCATATCCATCTCGAGCAGCTACCCGGCGATGGTCCTTACGGTCAAGAAGATAGGCTCAGTCACGAACGCGCTATTCGAATTGAAGGAAGGGGATTATGTCGGGGTGAGGGGGCCTTACGGGCGGGGCTGGCCGATGAAAGAGCTCAAGAGGAGGAATGCCATCCTGATTTGCGGCGGAGTCGGGCTCCCGCCCCTCAGGCCGATAATCTACTCAAGGCTTCTCGATAAGGATTCGGGAAGCACGCTGCTCTGCTATGGCGCGAGGACCCCGGATGACATGGCCTATAGGGGGGAATTGGAAAAGCTGGCGAAGCAGGGAATCTCAATCAACACTACTGTCGACACCTGCCCGATGGGCTGGAAGGGAAACGTCGGGGTCGTCACCTGCATAATGGACAGGGCGATAAAGAAGGATGAGAATGCCGTGTGCATGATGTGCGGCCCGCCTGTGATGATGAAGTTCGCCTCGAAGATGCTCCTGGACAAGGGGTTCACGAAGGACCAAATTTACATCTCGCTCGAGAGGATGATGAAGTGCGGGGTCGGGAAATGCGGGCACTGCATGGCTGGCGGCAAATATGTCTGCAAGGATGGGCCCGTCTTCAGGCTCGACGAGCTGGAGAAATTGCCAGAAAGGATGTTGTGAAAATGGCTAAGAAACGAGTTGCAATTTACAGCCTGACCTGCTGCGCAGGGTGCCAACTCGAGGTGTTGGACAATCCCGAGCTCCTCGATATGCTCGAGCACATCGAGATTGTCAAGTTCCCGATTGCAATCGGGAGGAACGAGCCCGGGCCGTATGACATTGTTTTCATCGAGGGAATGGTCACGACTCCGGCGGAAATCGAGATTGTGAAGAAGGTCAGGAAGAGCGCCAAATACCTAATCGCAATCGGGGCTTGCGCGACTTACGGGGGAGTCCCGACCATAAGGAACATGCTGCCCCAGAGGGAAGCAGAGTCAATTGTCTACGGGAAAGAAACGGACCACATTTCCTCGATAAAGCCGGCGGGAGTCTCTGAGTATGTAAAGACTGATTACCTCATCCACGGCTGCCCGATAAACAAGGAGGAGTTCTCGATTGCCGTGAAGGCGCTCCTCGCAGGAAAGCTCCCGCGCGCCCACACCCACTCGGTCTGCGTCGAGTGCAAGGCAAAGGGAAACAGGTGCCTGTTCTGGGAGCAGATTTGCATGGGCCCGGTTTCAATCGCAGGATGCGGGGCTACTTGCCCGAGCAACGGGCTCGCGTGCTATTCCTGCAGGGGCCCGAAAGAGGATGCGAATGTCGAGGAGTTCGTAATGCTTGCGAAGAAGCAGGGCCATTCAGATGCCGAAATAAAGGGGCTTCTCGGGAAGTTCGCCTGCACAGCGAGACAATACAAAAGATATTTGGAATGCTTGGAATGAGTGAACTAAATGACAATAATAAAACTCGACCATATAACGAAAATCGAGGGCCACGGCACACTCCAGGTCAAGGTGGAGAACGGCGAGGTCCGCGAGGTCCAGATGAAAGCCGAAGAGGGTGTCCGCTTTTTCGAGGCCTTTGTGAAGGGGCGCAAGTTCCTCGAGGTCCCGATTCTCACCTCCCCGATTTGCGGAATCTGCAGCCAGGCACACGTGCTCGCATCGATAAGTGCAATGGAGCGCGCGACCGGGATTGAGCCATCGCACCAGACTCTCCAGCTTAGGGAGCTCCTGAACATCGGCCAATACGTACAGAGCCACAACATCCACACGCACTTCCTCGCCCTTCCGGACTACATGGGCTACGGGGATGCGATAGAGATGATGGACAAGCACTCCGAAGTCGTTAAGAGGGCGCTGAAGTTCA
>JAKAKT010000090.1 GCA_021813385.1 Microcaldota archaeon | reverse complement strand
GTCTTAGCCATCGTCTCAACCGTGCTTTGACAGGAATTGCTCGAAATTTTCCGCGACATACTCGAGCATCTTGCGCGAAAGGCCCGGGTAGACTCCCACCCAGAAAGCATTGTGCATAACCATGTCAGAATTCTTGAGGTCGCCGACGATATCGAACTTCTCTCTGAGATAGGCGGGCTGCCTCGCGAGGTTTCCTCCGAAAAGCATCCTTGTTGCGATTCCCTTCGACTCGAGGTATTCGACAATTTCATTCTTAGAAAAGCCAGCATCCTCTTGCACTGTGAGGATGAACCCGAACGGGGACGGGTCAGAGCCCCCAGTTTTGATTGGCAGAATCAGTTTGTGCTTCCATTTTGTGAGGCGCTTAAGGAGGAATTCATAATTCTCCTTCCTTTTCCTGATGAATTGAGGAAGCTTTTCTAGCTGTGCAATCCCGATTGCCCCTTGGATGTCGAGCATTTTTAGGTTGTAGCCGATGTGAGAGTAGATGTATTTGTGGTCATAGCCGTAAGGCAGGTTCCCGAGCTTCCACTTGAATCTCTTTTTGCAGGTGTCGTCCTTCCCAGTCGCGCACCAGCAGTCCCTCCCCCAGTCCCTGAACGATTCGACTGACCTTTTAATGATTGGATTTGAAGTTAGGACTGCGCCCCCTTCGCCAGTTGTAATATGATGCGCGGGATAGAAGCTCGCAGTCGCGACATCCCCGAAAGTGCCGACGTGCTTCCCGCTGATTTTCGACCCGAGGGCATCACAGCAGTCCTCAACCAGGTAAAGCCCGTTTTCCTTCGCGATATCCGCAATCTTGCCGGCCTCGAACGGGTTCCCAAGGGTATGCGCGAGCATTATCGCCTTGGTTTTCGAGTCGATTGCCTCTTTTACCATCTCTGGAGTGGGGTTGTACGTCCCCAATTCAACGTCAACAAATCTCGGTATCATCCCATTCTGGAATATCGGGTTAACGGTCGTCGGAAAGCCAGCAGCTGCAGTAATCACCTTATCCCCGGGCTTCAGCCTCTGTTCCCCGAGCAGCCTCGATGTGAGAGAAGTTAATGCAAGGAGATTTGCAGAGGAGCCGGAATTAGCGAGCGAGCAGTACTTTAGGCTGAAGATTTCCGCGAGCCTCTCGCCGAATTTCCTGCAATTCTCGCCTTCAGTAAGCCAGAAATCCAGGCACGCATCAACTGCGTTCTGCATCTCCTTCTCATCGTATACCCTGCCCGCGTAACTGATGCGGGTCTCTCCAGGAATAAACCCTGGCCTTTTATGGAATCCTTCAAAGTGAAGCTTAACCAATCTCCTGATTTCTTCCCGAAGTGTTCCCTCGTTCATGCTTCCCTTTAGGGGGGAATGCCTTTTTATTTTGTTTGCAGGAAAGCTATAGGAGAGAAAATGGGAAAGAGAGTGCTTGTAACTGGCGGGAGCGGGTTCATAGGCAGAAACCTAGTGGAACAGCTCTCCAAAAAAAATGAAATCTCGGCCCCGGGGCATTCGGAACTTGACCTCTCCGACCAGCGGGCAGTTGAAAGCTACCTGAAAGGCAAAGATTTCGATGTTATCGTGCATGCTGCCGGAGTAGGCGTGAGCCGAAGGAATGCCGGAATGCCCGATATGCTGGGAATGAACCTTAGGCAGTTCTTCAACATCGAAAGATGCAGCGGGATGTTCGGTAGATTGATACAACTCGGAAGCGGGGCCGAATACGACAAGAGCAGGCCGCTCGTGAAAGTGAAAGAGACCGAATTCGGCAAGCGAGTGCCGCTTGATGACTACGGATTCTTCAAATATATCTGCTCGAGGCGCATAGAATCGATGGACAACGCAGTCTGCCTTAGGATATTCGGCTGTTACGGGAAATACGAGGACTACGGGACCCGCTTCATATCCAATGCGATATGCAATGCGATTCTCGGTTTGCCAATCACAATCAACAACCGCAACGTTTTTTTCAGTTATCTCTACGTCAATGACCTCGCACTCGTGATTGACCGTTTCATCCAGAAAGAGCCCAAGCAGAAATTCTACAACGTAGCCCCAGAAAAGGCTGTCGACCTACTGGCAATAGCAAAGAAAGTTATAGGGGTTTCTGGCAAGGACCTCGAGATAGATGTCAAGAATAATGGCTTGGGTCCCGAATACAGCGCCGACAGCTCGAGGCTCAAGAAAGAGCTCCCAGATTTCAAGTTCACGAGAATAGAGGCTGGCATCAAGGAACTCTACAAGTGGTACGAAGAGAACAAAAATACGATAGACCGCTCGAGGCTTGAGGCTGGCAGCCGTTAGGCCCTCGCCTTCTTTTTAAGAAATGCGGCGTACCAAGGAACGGTCTCCTTAAGCCCCTTTTCAATCGGGTATTCCGCCTCCCAACCGAGGAGCCTCTTCGCTTTCTCACTTGAGAGGTATTGGTCCCTTATCTCGCCTTTCGCCTCATCCAGGATGATTGGCTTAAGGCCGGACTTCATCTCCTTGAGGATTTTTCCAACAAGCTCAAGAACCGTTATCTTGTTCGCTGTGCTGAAGTTGAACGCCTGCCCGGCAATCCCCTTTTCGCCCATTTTCTCAGCCAGCGCCATATATGCATCAGCGGCATCCTTCACGTAGAAATAATCCCTTATGTATGTCCCGTCGCTCCTTATGACGGGCCTTTCCCCAAGAACGACCGACTTTATTGTTCCAGGGATTATGCGGTTGAAGTTGAGGTCCCCGGGCCCGTACAGGTTCCCGCACCGGGTTATGCAAACAGGAAGCCCGTATGTGTAGTAATATGACTGAGCTATCAGGTCAGCGCAGCTCTTCGAGACATCGTAAGGATGTCTCCCCTTCAGAGGTGCGTCCTCGGAATATGGGAGCTTTTCCTGGTCGCCGTATGCCTTGTCAGAAGAGGCAAAAACCACGTTCTTCACCAGTTTCGAGTTTCTCGCAGCCTCCATGACGTTCCAAGTGCCGGCGATATTGGCCTTGAAAGTCGCAAGAGGGGAACGGTTCGCAGCCCCGACAATCGCCTGCGCCCCGAGGTGGAACACAATCTCAGTTTCGTACTCATTCATCGCCCGTTCGACGGTCCAGTAGTCCTCAAAATCGCCCCTCACAACGCTCGCTTTCTTGTAGCCCCCGGTTTCGAAAAGCATCGACTCGGGGACAAGGTCCCTAACCAGGACAGCCACGTCCGCTCCCTTTGAAACAAGCCCATCAACGACCCAGGAGCCCAGGAATCCTGAGGCCCCTGTCACCAGCACCCGTCTATCAAGCCACAACCCGCCCTTCATTTCCACACCTTCCAGGGAGTCCTCCCTTCGTCCCACATCCTGTTAAGATCGAGATAATCCTTGTAAGTGTCCATGCCGAACCAAAACCCTTCGTGCTTTTGCATCGAGAACTGCCTTTCTTTCACAAGCCCCTCGAAAGGCCCGGATTCCATGACGCAACTTTCCTCATCAGAAAGATAGTCGAAGAAATCCTTTTTGAAGCAGTAGAATCCCCCATTCACATAGTCATAAAGCACTGGCTTCTCCACGAATTCCTTCACGACTCCCTTTTCCCCTTCCCTGACCATGCCCCACTTGGAGCGGGGGTGTGTTGCAGTCATCGTGCCTATTTTCTTTTTCTTCCTGTGGAATTCAAGCAGGTCGTTTATGTTGACATCAGACAGCCCGTCCCCGTAAGTGAGCATGAATTCATCCCCATCCACATATCTCTCAATTCTCTTGACGCGGGCGCCAGTCATTGCCTTAAGCCCGGTCTCTGCGAAAGTGATAGTCCAGTCCTCCTCGTCGCCCTTGTGATGCACGATGTCATCCTTCCTGTTCCTAAGGTTTATCGTGAAATCGTTGTGCATCAGCTCGTGGGTGATGAAGAACTGCTTTATGGCATCGCCCCTGTAGCCGAGGCATAGCACGAATTCGTTGAACCCATAGTGCGAATATCCCTTCATTATATGCCAAAGTATGGGCAGCCCGCCTATTGTGACCATCGGCTTTGGCTTGAACTCCGTCTCTTCCCGCAGCCTTGTCCCTTCCCCCCCGCACAGGATTACGACTTTTGGTTTTGCCATGCTCCCACCTACTCCTTTGAGAAATATATATTAAAAACCGATGCGTCCGTTTTCCCGCGATACTCCCCCCAAGGGCTTGTTCCGAACCTGTGCTTGAAACCTTCTTCCGTGAGCAGCTCAAGAATCTCCGGCAGTGAATTTTTCTCTGTTTCATAAGGGTGATACTCCATTATCACCTTGTCAATCAAGCCAAGCTTTCCCCTTATCTCTTTAAGGACCCGCCCCTCGGAGCCCTCGATGTCTACTTTCAGCAAATCCACGCGCTCCTTTATCAATTTGGAAAGGCGGACGCACCTCACTTTTTCAACATGTTCCCCTGCGAAAGGATTCGTTATCAATGATGCGCCGAGAGTTATGCCTCGCTTGTCGTCATATATCTCCATTTCAGTTTCCTTGTCGAAGACAGCGGATTGGAAAACTGAAACGCCGGCGAGCCCATTCTTGGCGATGTTTTCCCTAATGCAGCCCGATTCGTTCTTCCTGGGCTCAAACACCATGACCCTTGAACCCGGATAGGCCCTCTTAAAAAAAAGCGTGCTTGCCCCGATGTTCCCTCCCAAATCGACTATCAACGGGTTTTTATTTTCGGTTTCAAAATAGTATGTCTGGTCGACGAATATTTCGTTGTAAGATATCGCAAAGCCAACCGGGTCGATATAAGAGACGGTTGTTCCATCCGCCATTGCAAATTTTCCAGGCCCCGCGATGCCCCTCTTCCACTTGAGCAATAGCCCAGCTATCCGGAGAACATCAATCGGGCTCGAAAATCTTTTTCCATTAGGCTTTTTCCTGGCGGAGTTCAGGAAAATGGATGGCAATCTTCGGATTATCGTGGCTCCCCACCCCCCGCGAATCCGATTACCTTCGAAACTACTTTTTTCACGCTTAGGCCGTACAAATCCCTCAGGTACTCTTGGGAGCCGACTTCGGAGCAGAACCTATCCGGAAGGGCAATCCTGGCGAATCTTGCCTTTGCCTCCCCTTCAGCCAAGACCTCGGCGACAGCACTGCCCAAGCCGCCAATGATGCTGTGCTCCTCCAATGTCAGGATTTTATGGCCTTCGTTCGCCATCGAGATTATCAGCTCCTTGTCAATGGGCTTCACGACCGGCATGCTCACTACCCCGCAATCAACGCCATGTTTTTTCAGTTCTTCAGAAGCTTGAACAGCAGTTTGAAGCATGTTCCCAGTCGAAATTATGGCAACGTCTTTCCCTTTCTTCAGCACAATCCCTTTCCCAAGCCTGAACTTTGGCTTGGTTTTGTGAACAATTGGGTCCCCGCCCCCCTTCCCAAGCCGAATGTATGCCGGACCGGGAATCCGGTGTGCCTCGAGCATAGAGAGCTCTGCCTCAACCGGGTCGCCAGGGCAGAATACAGTCATGTTCGGGAGGGCCCTCATAAGCGAGATATCCTCTATGGAGTGGTGCGTCGGCCCTAGAGCGCCATATGTCAGCCCTCCTCCAGCGCCGACCAGCTTTACAGGGAGATTCTGGTAGCAAACATCTATCCTGACCTGCTCGAAAGGCCTCATTGTTACGAATGGGGCTATGGAATAAACAAAGGGAATCTTTTTGCAAAGAGCGAGCCCGGAGGCTATCCCGACCGAGTTCTGCTCAGCTATGCCGGTGTTGAATGCCCTATCCGGGAATTCCTCCATGAACTTCTCGAATACGGAAAATCCCATGTCTGCGGTCACAAGGACGATTCGCGCATCCTTGCGGGCGAGCTCTGTCAGGTTCCGTATGAATGCGTTTCTCATTCCAACTCCTCTAATGCCCTTTTCTTCTGCTCTTCATTAGGAGACTTATAATGCCATTCGAGCCGGTTCTCCATGAACGAGACTCCCTTGCCCTTAACCGTATGGGCGATGACAAGGCTCGGCTTCCCTTTTTCGAAAGGAATCGAACCAAGGGTTTTTGTCAATGCTGCCAGGTCGTGCCCATCGAGCTCAATAGCGGACCAGCCGAAGGACTCCCATTTTGCTTTCAATGGCTCCAGGTCAAGGACCTCTTTCGTATACCCAAAGCTTTGAATCTTGTTGTAGTCAATTATTGCGATAAGGTTATCGAGCTTGGCGTTGCCTGCGAATAGAGCCGCCTCCCAGACGGATCCCTCGTCGCATTCGCCATCCCCCATAAGCACAAACGTCCTGTATTTTCTCTTGTCAATCCTCGCTGCAAGCGCCATGCCCACCCCAATCGGGAGCCCGTGGCCGAGCGAGCCAGTCGATGCTTCGATGCCCGGGGCGCAATGAAGGGTTGAATGCCCAGGCAGTTTCCCCCCGTCAACATGGAATTTTTCAAGCTCCTCCTCTTCGAAAAACCCGGCCCTGGAAAGCGTGGCATAAAGGGCTGCGCAACCATGGCCCTTGCTCAACAGGAACCTGTCCCTCTCAGGGTGCTTGTGGTCCTTAGGATAAATCCGCATAGCTGAAAAGTAAAGGGCTACGAGAACATCTACTGTAGAAAGAGCCGAGCCTATATGGGAGGAATTCGACCTAGACACCGCGTGGACAACTTGCTTGCGTATCTCGCGCGAGTGTCGATTGAGAACCATTGGCACCACGTTTTGGCTGAATCCTTTTGCCTCAAAACCTTTTTATTGTATTGTAATACGGGGATATTGTGCCAATGCTCACTCAACGAACCTTACCATCTCGCCGAAGCATTTTTCTGACGCTTTGCCATTCCCATACGGATTCTTCGCCCCCCTCATCCGCTCGCCCAAGCCCGAGCCAAAAATCATCCTCACATAGTAAGAAACGAGCTCAGGTTCCAGGCCGACGAGGAAATTCCCGCCCCCGATTATGGTCTCCCATCGCTCCGTCGAATAGCGGAGGGTGAGGCAGGGGACTTTCAGCGTTATCGCCTCCTCCTGGACCCCCCCGGAGTCAGTCAGGACCAGGCTCGCGTTCTTCAGGAGAGGAAGGAAATCGAGATAGCCAACCGCTTCGAGAACCCTTACGTTTTTCGGGATTTGGTAGTTTCGCTCGCTGAGATGCTTTTTGGTTCTAGGATGTATGGGAAAAAGTATCGCCTTGTCAATTTTCTCGAAAGTTTTCAATATACGGACGATGTTCTCCGGAGAATCAACGTTTTCTTGCCTATGTGCAGTCACAAGGACATATCCGTCCTTTTCAACCCCGAATTTTCCCAAAACTTCCTGCTCATCCGCCCTCTTGATATAGCGGAGGCAAGCATCGACGACGGTATTTCCAACGACGGAAATCTTCCCGCCGAGCCCTTCCTGTTCGATGAAAGACTTTGTGAGGTTCGTTGGTGTAAGGAGCAGCGAGGAGATGCGGTCCGTTTCAATCCGGTTCCTTTCCTCAGGCATTCTCGAATCAAAGCTCCTGAGCCCCGCTTCCACGTGAATTATTTTCGCCCCGGATTTTTTTGCAGCAAGTGCGCCCGAGAGGGTCGAGTTCGTGTCCCCATAAACTACGACGTGCGTTGGCTTGATTTTTTCGAAAGATTTTTCTATTGCCAGTTGCAACGTTGCATAATCCGAGGAATTGGCCCCGAGCATGTGGTCAGGTTTCCTAACGCCAAGCTCATCGAAAAAGATTTCGGCCATATTGGCGGAATAGTGCTGCGAGGTATAGACAAAGGAGTGCTCGAATGATTTGTCGAGCATCGGCACCAGTAGCGACATCTTTATGATTTCGGGCCTTGTCCCGAAAACAGTCGCGATTCTTGTGTCCTTACCCATCAGCTCCCCCGTCCCGTGTCATTTTGTTTCAGCCAGCGATTAACGTTGAACACTTATCACTTTATATTGTTTCTTTGTTAATTCTTCACCGTGATAACAGTAGAGAACCTGACGAAGAAATTCGGCGACTTCGAGGCTGTCGGAGGCGTGAGCTTCACCGTCAAGGACCACGAGATATTCGGGATTGTCGGCCCCAACGGGGCCGGCAAGAGCACGATAGTCAAGATGCTCGCGACAATCTTAAAGCCGACTTCGGGGAAGGCCTCGATTCTCGGGATGGACATCAACGAGAAGCCGCAAGAAATACGGAAAATAATAGGCTACTTGCCCGAGGAGCCCCGCGTCTATGACTACATGTCAGGAAACGAATACCTCGAGCTTTTCGCCCAGCTTTACGATACAAATTATGACATACGCGAGCTCGTAAGGTTCATGGGCCTCGAGAAGCACGCGGGGAGGAAAATCGGCGAATACTCAAAGGGCCTCAGGCAGAGGCTATCCGTCGCCCGCGCCCTCGTGAATGACCCCAAACTGCTCATCCTCGACGAGCCGACGATGGGTCTCGACCCGGCGTCCGCAAGGGACCTGCGCGAGAAGGTGCTCCAGATGAGGGACGCCGGAAGGACAATCATAATGTGCACCCATTACATGGAGGAAGCGGACTTCCTTTGCGACGAACTGGCAATCCTCGACTCAGGGGCCGTTGCGGCAAAAGGCAAGCCAGAAGACCTCAAGGCAGCCATGAGTAAAACGTTTTTCCTGAAAGTTGTCTTCGATACCGAGAGCGAGTCTCTCGTTTCGTCTCTCAAGGCGAAGAGAAAGGGGAGGAACGTGATTGTCCCGGTTAAAACCATCCAGGAGGGGACCGAAAGAATCCTCGAGCAGGCAAAGAAGGCAAAGGCGAAAATACTCTCAATTGACACAATAACCCCGACTCTCGAGGATGTTTTCGTGAAGGTGACCAGGAAAGTCGAACCCTGAGGTATGGCCTGGTCGGATTCAGGGTCGAGTTTAAAGAGAGTGTGCTTTTGATGGGCCTTGCGGAAAAGGAACTTAAGTCATCATTTACCGATTGGCGGTTCCTTGGCACGATATTCTTCAGCTTCCTCGCAACCTTGTTCATAACCGGGGTGCTGCTCGATACTGTGGGGTCGTTCTCCAAGGGCAACCTCTTCTCATCGCTTCCAATCTCGAACAAGCTCGTGAAAATCGCAGTTGTAGAGGGAGGATACCACCCGTCGGTCGCTGAGCTTGAGAAAATCACCTCTGCCAGCGTTATAAAGACGGACCTCCGCACCGCCCAGAATATGCTCTCCGAAGGCCAAGTCCATGCAATCTACATAGTGAATGAGACATCCGGGACATTCATAGGGAGCAATCGGCCCATCTCCGTCCTTGCAGAGCTTGCGGTAAAGGAGGCCGTTGACAAGGTGGTGAGGCCGGATGGAGGAAGCAAGTATAATTTTAACGAGGACACCGGGCTCCAGGACCTTGTGCGCGGCCTCCTGACGCCGATTCTTTTGTTCTCGCCAGTCTTCCTCTGGGGCCTTCCGATAATACAGAGCATAGCATACGACAGGGAGAACAGGGTGCTCGAGGTTCTTTTCTCGACCCCGATAGACCGGAGGAGAATCCTGCTCTCGAAAGTGCTCGCGAACATGCTGTTCGTAGGAGTAGTCGGAGCGATTTGGATTGCCATAGTTTATTTCGCCGGCTTCCATTTCATTGACCCATTCGGGGTTTTCATTGTACTCCTCGCAGTCTCTTTCCTGATGGTGGCAATGAATGCGCTCGTATCCTCAATCTCACGCAATGTCCAGGAAGCCACGCTTGCGTCATCAATCTCCTCGACAGTCATCTTCACAGCGCTTTTCCTAATCACAATGCTTACGATAATCCCCCAAACCCAGTTTCTCGCGGACATCTCGCCTGCGACTTACGTCGCGAGGCAGGTGACAGAGGCCGCCGCGTTCCCGGTTTATCCTGTCGCCGTTCTGCTCATCATAGCGATTTCAGCGCTCGTCCTGGCGCTCTCGGCATTTTCGACCGAAGCGTTCGCATTCTCAATCAAGCCTGGGATTAAGCAGCTTTACGAGGGGATGATTGACATTTTAGGTGGGGGGTACAGGGCGGCAATCGGCATGGGCTTCGTCGCTTTTTCCCTTACCACCCCGATTCAGTTCATAGCATCGGCCCTCCTAATCTTCACCTATGGGTTCCATTCGCTCCTCCCCTTCCTGCTCGTCGTGCTGCTCGCCCTGGTCGAGGAATTCCTCAAGGGAATAGGAGTTTATGTGTTGAGGCCGAGCGGATTGAGGAACGGGATTCTTCTGGGAATTGTCGTCGGCTTCTCATATGGGTTCGGGGAGAGCCTGCTGTTTGTCCCGACAGCCTGGGTTTCCCATTCAGCCCGGCTCATACTGGTCGCGAGGATAATGGCAATAATCGCGCACGTCGTGAGCAGCGGAGCGGGCGCGGTAATATTCGCTTACGGAATAAGCAGGGCCGACAGCTCGGTTAAGGGCCGGCTCGGCCCAATCAAATTGAGCATGGGGGGGCTTTGGTGGCTCTGCGGCATCGCAGTCGCCACCGCGATTCATTCGGCATACAACTACATGCTGCCGTGGATTACCCAGATTGTGCAGCTATGGCTTAGGCAGGGGATTATTTGAGAAAAACGCTTGCCCGAAAAGAGTTCGGCGAAATAACGATGGACCGCGCGTTCCTGTTCTCGATAGTTGTGCAGTTCATCCTAATCTCGATGCTCCTGTTCATCTACGTGAGCTACTCGCAGATTTCAAAAACACAGGTGCCAATCACAGTGACCATAAACTCTAACCAAACCGACCTGATAAAAAGTCTCGAGACCTCCGGGGTCCGGGTGCTGGTGGTCAACACAACCGATGGCGCCCCGCCCCCGGTCCCTTCCACATTTTCACCGAACAGTGCAGCAGCAGCCATAGACACCGAAGCAAAGACCGTGAAGACGGACCCATCGAACATAATGTCCGGCTTCGCCATAGCCAAGATAAAGTCCGTCTCGGAAAAAGTATCGTTCGATGAAGCGCTCGCCGCGCATAACTTCGATTTTCAGGTCGAACGGAATTTCGATGGGACAGCGGAATTCGTGCAGATGGGATACGGGATGCTCATCCCGATATGCATAATCCTGCCGGCAGTCGTTGCGATGTCCATTTCAACCCAGAGCATCTTCACTGAAAGAAAGAGGAACACGATTGAATTGCTCCTCGTCTCGCCAATATCAAACTCCTCGATTGCGTTTTACAAGACAGTCCCCCTGGTCCTCGTCTCGGTCATCTGCTCAGCTGCCTGGCTCCTGCTCGTTTCCTGGCAGATTCCGACTTCGAATATTCCGCTTCTTCTGCTCGTCTCATTCGCAATCTCGCTCCTCCTCGTTGCCCTAAGCGTCGTGATTTCCTGCAAATCAAAAACCGTCAGGGAGGCGAACGCGTTCTCCTCAGTTGTCGGCATGCTCGTCATGGTCTCGATGGTGCTTCCCTACAACCCGCTGACGGTCTACACCCCAATCTCGGTGATGGCCCGCGCGGCCTCGAATGCCCTCGATTTCGAGATGCTGGCAGGGACAGGAGTAATCCTGCTTGCGGCATTGCTCTCCTACCTCTGGGCGATGAGGGCAGTCGGTGAACTGAGAAGGAGCTACACCTGATTATGCCAAACGAAGTTAAAGAAGGTTTTGCTGGCTAGAGGCACTAATGGAGTCGAATAGGCATCGCGACGTGCACTGCGCGCGAGGGCGATTAGTTTAGCATTAGTAGTAAACCTTCGTTTTCCCCTCGATTATCCTGTGCGTGAGCTCGGTGATGTTCGCGAGCCACGAGTCAACTGTTTCGGTCAGCGCTTTCTTGTGGTTCTCGAACTTCTCCCCATCATTCAACAGAACTTTCAATTCCGCGCTTTTCGGGTGGTCTATCGGAACCCCGATTTGGGAAAGCAGTTTCACCTCGCAGTCCTTCACGCACGGGTGCTTCCTGATGATGTCCCTCGCGATGTCGAACGCGAGCACGCTGTAGAGCTTCCCTACGTGGTTGACCGGGTTCTTTCCAGCAGCTGCTTCCATAGTCATCGGCCTGCAGGGGGTAATCAGCCCGTTCACCCTGTTCCCTCTCCCAACGCTCCCGTCATCGCCCATCTCGCAGGAGAGCCCGGTAACTGTTATGTACACCCAGTCCTCCTTGTAATTGTCAGCCGTGTTCACTGAGACTTCCACTTTTCTTTTCGTGTGCCCCTTTGCCTCTCTCAATATGTCCTCAGTCATTCGCGCCTTGAACTCCTTGTATTCGGAAAGCCCGCTCACGTGCTTGGAGACGAATGCGCAGGCAACAGTGAGGCTTACGGAATCCTTTTCCCGTACCCCCATGACCTTTATGTCCTCCCCAACGAACGGGTTCTTTTTCGTGTATTCTGGCGAATTGAGCATCCTCTCGGTTGCGAGCACAAGGTTCTCGGTCTCGCTGAATGGGGCGAAGCCAACGCCAAAGCTCGTGTCATTCGCTAACGGCATGGCCCTCTCCCTCTTGAAAACATCAACCAGGTCGGCCGAGCCAGACGAGACGTATGATTCGAACAAAACGTGTTTTTCGATGTCAAGGTTCCTGCAATGGGACTTGAGGAAGCCTTTTGCCGTGTTAAGCCCGATTTCATCAACCGGGACTTCGACCTTTCCCATGGCGTTCGTCGCCCTACCGCAAAGTATGACGCGAATGGGCTTCAGGAAATTCCCGCCGCCGTAATCCGGCTTGGTTTTGCCCCCGCAAATCAGCCCCTTGTCGACGTTGTGATGCATTATGAATCCTGCTTGCTTGAGGTATTCCTTGCAAAGATTGGCGCTGAAAGTCTCGACTATCCCGTCTATGAGGGTGTCGGGGTGGCCTATCCCTTTTCTCTCGACCATCTCGAACATCCTGCGTTCTATTGGCAACTCGCACGACGGCTCGACGAATATGTTTCTCATGAGAAAACCTCCTCTTTATTCATTTCGCAGAAATTATAAATATGCTCGCATTAACAATTATCATGAAAAAATTGGCGTTGTTACTATTTTGTTCAGTTTTGCTTTTAGGATGCGGCGGTGGTCCTGGGCCTCAACCAAACACAACAAACACGACCAATTCCACCCCCACCCAGAACTTCACATGCCCCGACGGGACGATTGTTCTGGACCCAACCCTATGCGAGGCGGACCTCTGCCCGTCAAGCTGCGACGATGGGAACAAATGCACCATCGACAAGTGCGGCAAGGACACGGGCTACGAATGCAGCCACACGGTGAAGATTCCTTGCTGCGGGGATGGAATCTGCGAAAGCGGGGAGAATCGCGACAACTGCCTTGGTGACTGTGGCTCATGCCCGCCTGACTGCGACGATGGGAATCCATGCACCCTGGATGCGTGCGGTCCAGAAACCGGTTTCAACTGCACCCACAACGGAAGGAGCCAAAACATGGTCGGATGTTCAGGCTACACCGATTTCCCGGGGTATTCTAATGTAAAATACATGTTCGGGACCAACGTGCCTGAAAGCTGGAGACTTGATGAGGATTCAAAGAAGAACGAGGGAGGGGTGCTTCTTCTAGGGCCGGAGGAGAAACAGAACTGTTCCGAGGGGTCGTATTTCGAAGACGGGCTCTATACCGATGTGATCAACGGCTATTCAATCTTCCCGGTCGTCGGCAATCCGCAGACTACGGATGCCTTCAACGGCCTGGTTTTCAAAATATCGAACAAGACTTCCGACCCCGGCTCAGCCGCCTATGTTCTCATCGCTCCAATCCGTTACCATGGGACCGAATTCGTTGACGAAGTGAAAGCGGACATCGTTTTTGCATCAGGCTCAGGCTCAGAGATAACGCTGCTCGGTGCAACAATGGTCAACATGACGTTCGGATATGAGGAGAAAAAGAACGTCGATGACCTGTTGATAACACTCCATATAACAGGATTCTCGAACAGGTCCGGGGAATGGGAGCCGGAGGCGCAAACCCACCAATATTTCATCTATCAAGGCAGGACATACATGCTCGGGTTTGTGGAGACCAAGCAAAAATACGACCCAGTGAAGTTCAGGCTATTCCCCTGGCGCGGATGCCAGAAAGAACCATTCCTGCCAAGCATAGCCGTATACCTCATGCCCACGGTCCCGACATACCTGCTTGGCGACTATGTCAGCGAATCGCTTTCCCAAGTCGGAAACGTTTCCGGCTATTCGCTCCTGGACTCGGGCGACCAAACCCTCGATGGCAATGCGGCGAAATATTATGCAGTCAGCTTCGTTAGCCAGGGATTTCCCATCAAGCAAAAGACCGTGATATCCTACAGAAAAGGCCGGGCATACAAGCTAGAGTACACCGCCCTAAGAGGGTCGTACGACAGGGACTATTTGCTCTTCGACTCGGCAATTAAAGGGTTCAAGATACTCCCCCCTCCTTCCAATTGCAAGCAGAAGACCTGCTTAGACGGCGAGTGCGCAATCGTAGCCCTTAAGGGCTGCTGCGGGAACGGGTTCTGCGAAAGCGGGGAAGAGTGCTTCTCTTGCCCACAGGACTGCGGAACATGCTCCTCGACTTATAAGCCGCTTGATGCTGACGCGTTTTTCCTCTCGGACGAGCCCAAGTATTACTCGACATTCAACTGCGAGAACTATATCGTCCGGGTGAGGATAAACAACCCGCTCAATGAGCCCATGACGGTCTTTGCTGAAGGCGCGCTCAGGCTGCGGTCTGAGGCAGATTCCACCTGCAGGGCTGCAGCCCATTCGTCAGTTGATTGCATTGCGACAATGAGCGGCGCATTCGGCGACCTCTACGCGAAGGACACGGTGGAAAGGAAGCTCGTGCTCTTCGGTTATGGCGGGTATGAGATTGAAAAAGGCGAAATTTTATACGCAAAAACCCTCCGCTTCAACGTCACGTATGATACATCGTGGAGGGGCCCATACTGCTTCCAGTTCTATTGTGTCCCAGGGGTTACGAAGCGCTTCGATGGACGCGACTATACTATAACCGGCATAGAGGATTACCGGGGGGACATACTCATTGGGAACTGGTGGTGCC
The DNA here is from genome assembly GCA_021813385.1 of Microcaldota archaeon. Taxonomy (GTDB): domain Archaea; phylum Micrarchaeota; class Micrarchaeia; order Burarchaeales; family JAKAKT01; genus JAKAKT01. Next base: position 57,510 of record JAKAKT010000090.1, on the reverse strand, counting down.
ATGCCAACAGGACAGAGACCGCATGGGATGGCGCGTTCTCTGGCACTTCAGAGATTTACTACAACCAATTCTATAACATGACCTGTGTCGTTAGCTATGGCGTTACTGGGGCGAAGCAGGGCGAGAACTGCTACAACGTTAAATGATGTTGTGGCCCAAGCAGATTCTCAATGCTCTATCTCCTGGAAGTACTTCGTCTTTATCGGCCTGTGGAGTGAGAAGCTCACGAATGCCTTGAGGTTCACCCAGAACACCTTCGGGTAACCCATCTGCCTGAACCTCCGCGTAGAGGTTTCGACCCACCATCCGCCGTCTATATGGAGCTTCCCGATTTTCTTCATCCTCATCGACAGCTCGGTGTCCTCCCAGAAGCTTACATTAGTGTCGAACCCCTTGAGCTCGAAGAACTTGTCCTTGCGGTACGCGCAACAGTTCCCGTAGAGCTGGTATATCCCAAAAATAGCCGACAGCCTCACCCACCAGTCGGAATTGACCTTGAACATCACCTTGTCCAGGGCAAGGCCCTCCTGCGGCCTCAGGACTCCGCCCAGCCCGACGAGCTTCGGGTCCCTGAAATCCTCCTCGACCCTCGAGAGCCAATTCGGCGGTGCAAGGCAATCCGCGTCTATGAACGCAACAACAGGATACTTCGCCTGCGTCGCCCCGTAGTTCCTCGCCATTCCCGGGCCTTTTGGAGGCAAGAGGAGGACCCGGTCCGTGTATTCCTTCGCTATTGAGGCGGTCTTGTCAGTGCTGTGGCCATCGACCAGTATTATCTCGTATTCGCCCTTGTAATCCTGCTTCTTCAGCGACTCAAGGCACATCCTCACGAATTTCTCCTCGTTCAGCGTCGGTATCACGACAGATATCATCCCAGCACCCCACAACAAATTTCGCTTCTGCTTGCATTTTCATAATTTGCAATCCCAATTCAATCGCCATTCACCCGCTTCGAAGCAGCTCGCTTCGCGCGCTCTCCACCTGCATTCTTGCCACATCCTGCTTCTTCCGGAAGTTCGGCAGTATCGAATTGGAGAACCGGAGCGGAATCGTCGCCTCGTACATCCGGCTCATGGTTTCGAAATAGTAGTTCGCCTCCTTCTTCTTCCCCCGTCTCAGCTCCTCAAGCATCTGCCTCCTCAATTCCCCGATGCAGTCAAGAAGGCCGGTCATGAAGGACTCGAAGGGAATCCCGAGCTCCCGGTGGGTCGGGCTTTCCTTTTTCTTAACAATTGCCATCAGAATCGATATCTCGGCGTATTCCTGGTATGACTGGGAAACGATGTGCTCGAAGCCTGCCTCGAGTTTCCTTATTTTCGCGAGGAGCGCCTTCGCCTTCCCGACCTGCCCCCCGGCCCCGTCGTAATCCCACGAATGGACGAGCTTGACCGCTATTGAGCATTCCCTGACAAGCTCCCTCGTCAATTTCAAAAGTTCGTCCTGCGCCCCCTCCCGCTTCTTGAGTTCAAGGGCCATCCCCGCGATTTCCTTTTCGACCTTGCTTTCCTTTGCCATGCGAATATTTATGAATGGTTTATATAATATACCTACTGAGGCGCGAAGAAGCCGCGATAACATCATGGTTTTTCGTTTCTCGGGATTGAGGTGGTGCGTTGATAATCGTTTCTGTAGGCGGGAGCGTAATAAACCCCGGCGAGCCGGACAAGAAGTTCCTGAGGGAGCTCTCGCGGGTTTTCATCAGGGTGCACTCGAAGAACCCGCTTGCAATCGTCACCGGGGGGGGCAAGCCTGCCCGGGCCTATGCAGGCGCGATTAGGGAACTGGGGGGCTCGCAGTTCCTCGCAGACAAGGCGGCGATTCTCGCGACCCGGCAGAACGCATCGCTTCTGATTGCAGCGCTTGGGAAAAATGCATGGCCCGCTGTCCCGAAAACATTCGAGGAAGCAGCGCTCTCTGCGAGCACTGGCAAGATTGTAGTGATGGGGGGAACGATACCGGGGATAACAACTGACACTGACGCCGCACTGCTCGCGGAACTTCTTGGGGCCGGGCGCATAGTGAACATAAGCAACGTTGACGGGATTTACACGGCTGACCCAAGGAAGGATTCATCAGCCAGGAAGATTTCGAAGATGAAATTCCAAGAGCTCTCGGGGCTCGCTTCCAAAGGCGACTCGAGGAAGCCAGGCGAGAACTTCGTATTCGATTCCTTCGCCTGCAAAATAATCGCGCGCTCTGGAATTGAGGCCCATTTCATAGGAACCAGTGACATAGAGGCAGCGCTCCTTGGGAAAAAACATTCCGGGACAGTTGTTTGTGATTGAATGAAAAAACCCGAAACCAAGAAAGAGGCAAAGAAATCCCCGCCCCCGGAAAAGAAACCCGGAGAAGGTTCTTTGGTAAGGGTCCCCCTTATATCGAGCCTCTGGGATGACGAGGGCCGGAGGGTTCTTTTAATATTGCTCGTGTTCTCATTCCTGTGCATTCTGGCGGCAATACTCGCGAACCTGTTCTACAGGCCAAGCTATAAAATGGGGGAGTTCGGCGGCTTTTCAAACATGCAGGAAAACTACCAGCGCATCATCATACCCGTAGGCTTCATTCTCGCACTTACGAGCCTCCTTCTCTTCTCCATCAGCGGTTCCTACGGCCACTACACCGAGGTGACATTTGGCAAGAAGAGCGTCGGTGCAAGGGCTTTTTTCAGGAAGCTTTCATTCTACTCTGCAATGCTCAGCGCGCTCTTCCTCCTGAGCGGGGGAATCGTTGATTCCATAATCACAAAGTTCTGAGGCTAATGAAATGTACCTTCGGGAAATCCTCGTGAAGCTTATCGAGAAGGGCGTTACGCACCTGCCTGGCGATGTCGAAAATGCCCTCTTGGCCGCTGGCAGGAAAGAGAAGAGCAGCATAGCCAAGGCGAACATCTCCCTGATGCTCAAAAACATCGGGCTTGCCAGAAAGGAAAACGTTCCCATCTGCCAGGATACGGGTGTTCCGGTTTTTTTTGTGCGAATCGGGCGAAGATGCGACCATGTTTTCGATATCGAAGGGGAACTTCGGCAAGCGGTGAGGATTGCCACCTCAAAGTCAATACTGAGGCCGAATATCGTCGAGCCGCTGTCTCGCGAGAATTCCCTCGACAATTCAGGGGCAGGAATCCCAGTAGTTCACTACTCTCTCTTCGACGGGAGCCACTTGGAAATCACATTTGCCCCAAAAGGAGCCGGCACCGAGAATATGAGTGCGCTCTGGATGATTAGGCCGGGCTCAGGCGAGAAGGAAATTGAAAAGCTAGTTCTCGAAAAAGTAACTGCGATGGGCGGGAAGCCATGCCCCCCATACATCCTCGGGATAGGGGTTGGGGGGACCAGCGAAAAATGCCTCGAGCTCGCCAAAATCGCAAGCATCCGCCCGCTCCGCGAAAAAAACAAGGATAAGCGTCTCGCTCTCCTGGAGGGGAGGCTTCTCTCTCTCGTTAATGGGACCGGGATAGGCCCGATGGGCCTCGGGGGCAGAACTACTGCCCTCGCAGTAAACATCGAATCCGCTTCTTGCCACACCGCCACGATGCCCATTGCGCTCGCCCTCTCTTGCTGGGCTGACAGGAGAGCGAGCATCGCTTTGAGGAGGCACGGGCATACCTGGATGGTTTGATGCGATGAAGAAAATAAACGCGCCGATTTCACTTGAAACAATCCGCGCCCTGAGATGCGGGGACACCGTCTTTCTATCAGGAAGGATATTCACGGCTAGGGACGCAGCACACAAAAGAATGCTGAAGGCGAAGAAATTGCCCTTCAAATTCGAGGACTCGCTCGTCCTTTTCCACGCAGGCCCGATTATGAAAAACGAGGATGGAGACTGGAAGTGCATTTCATTCGGCCCGACTACAAGCTCGAGGATGGACGATTTCGAGCCGGATGTGATTGAACGGTTCGGGGCCAGGGCGATAGTCGGCAAGGGGGGCATGGGAAAGAAAGTGGTCGAGGCGATGAAGGGGAGATGCGTTTACCTCGCTTTCACGGGCGGCTGCGCGGCAGTCGGGGCTTCGATGGTCAAGCGGGTCGTCGCGTTGCACTGGCCAGACCTGGGAATGGCCGAGGGAGTATGGGAGTTGGAGGTAGAGAACTTCGGCCCCCTCATCGTTGCGATTGATTCGAAGGGGAAATCGCTTTACAAGAGTGGAACTAGATGAACATAATGAGGATAAACTGGAAAGATAAATCGTTGTGGGCCTTGTTGCTAGCGAACCTCGTGACGATTTTTTTCGCAGTATTAGAAAACTGGAACTTCGCCACACTGCTTTTGATTTTTTGTCTCCAGAGCGCCATCATTGGATTTTTCAATCTGTTGAAGATGTTTACGGCAAACGTTACTGGTGAAGTGCGAATCTACGCCCCGGGATTGGCCCCGACTAAGCAGCTTAAGTTTGCCAGACTAGTGCTCGGAACATTTTTCTTTTTCCATTATGGCTTTTTCATGTTCGTTTTTCTTGCATCTTATACCTGGTTTTTTATGTTTGCAGTACCTGATACGCCGCAAAAGATTAGTGAGGTGACATTGATCGCTTTTAGCATTATGGCCTTCTTCGTTAGCCACCTCTTCTCGTATTATAACAACTTCATAAAAAACAAAGGGTTGAATATGGACGGTTCCGAGCTATGGAAACTCTTCTGGTTCCCTTATGTCAGGGTTATCCCAATGAATTTGGCCATTCTCTTCGGATGGGTTCTTTTCGTTTTTTTCGGGAATCAATTGCTGATGACAGCTTCTCTCGTTCTGAAGACGTTCGCGGATATTGTTGGGTATTCTATGGAATACACAAGAACAAGTAAGTGAGTAGGGAATAAAAATAAAAAACAAAAAAAGAAAAAAGGTCTCGAAGAGAAACCTAAGCGTTCTTCATCTCAGCTTCCGCAACGTACCCGCCCTTGTCGAGGTAGTACATGAAGCCGGACTTCTTGTCGATTTTCTCGGTTCCGACTTTCTTCTTGCTTCCCTTCTTGTTCCTCTTCATCGGGGCCCTCCAAACATAGCCGTCTTTTCCGACGAAATAAAGATACCCGGGCTCCCTGTCTACTTTCTCCTTACCAACTCTCTTTCCCATGAGGTTCACCTCGAAAGTGTATCGACGGATAGGTATATATATTTTTCGTCGAGACATCGAGGTAAGTTTTTAGGCATTTCTTTAAAAATACTCGGTGAGAGAGTGTCTCATGGTCGCAATAGGGAGGGAGCAGCTCAACTACGAGTCTGCCAAAGAGAAAGAATGGCTTGTGGCGAACGGGCTCGGGGGATATGCATCCTCGACGATAATCGGGGCCAACACGCGGAAATACCACGGCCTCCTGGTGGCGTCGCTCAACCCGCCCGTGGAGCGCAGGCTCCTCCTCTCGAAACTTGAGGAGACGGTTAAAATCAGGGGAAAGGAATACGCCCTTTCGACGAACAAATACCCCGGAGTGATTTACCCCAAGGGCCACGAGCACCAGGTTTCTTTTTCGCTGAACCCCGTTCCGACATTCGAGTATTCTGTCGGGGGGGCGAAAATACGAAAAACAGTCTTTATGGTCCACGGGAAAAATGCAACGATTGTCAGATATGACGTCCAGTCCGCGGAACCTCTCGAGATATCGCTTGTCCCTCTCACAAACGACAGGGACTTTCACGCTAACACGAACAGCCGGCTCCCGTTATCGCAGTTATCCGGCCCGAATGGCACGGCGATAAAAAATGGCAATAGGCAATGCCTTTTTCTCGAGTCAGACCATTGCGCGTTCTCCCAGACAGAAACCTGGTACCTGAACATGCTCTACGACCTCGAGACAGCGAGGGGCGAGGGGGATTCGGACAATCACTTCAGCCCCGGGGCCTTTTCTATTTCGATTAATGGCCATTCAACTTTTCACATAATCGCCACTGACGGGCCCGCGATAAAGGAAAATCCAGATGCCATCTACAGGACTGAGCTTGTGAGGCTCAAGGCGCTCAGGGAGAAAGCGCATAAGGCCCCAGAGTCCCTGGCGTATTCGGCGGACTCATTTCTCGTGAAAAGGCGCTCGACGCACTCAGGGACCGTCATTGCCGGCTACCACTGGTTCGCAGACTGGGGCAGGGACTCGATGATATCGCTTCCTGGCCTCGCCCTCTGCGCAGGCAGGGGCGAATTCGCGAGGTCAGTCCTCGACACATTCGCACAGAAAATCGCTAACGGGCTTGTCCCCAACGTATTCTCCGACAATGGGGAGGGCGCATCCTACAACTCAGCAGACGCTTCGCTCTGGTTCATTCTCACTTCAAACAAATATCTTGAGAAAACCGGGGACGAGGCGTTTTTCAAGGAGAGGATTTGGGGCAAAATAAAAGAGATAATCAGCGCTTATCGGCACGGGACAACCGGGGTCCGCATGGATGCCGACTTCCTGATTTCATGCGGACCGGGGCTCACCTGGATGGATGCGTTTGTCGATGGAAGCCCGGTGACCCCGAGGAACGGCAAGCCCGTCGAGATAAACGCACTCTGGTGCAATTCCCTCGAAATTGCCCATGCTCTTGCGAACAGGTTCGGCGAGCGGGCCCTAGCCCACGAGTTGAATGAGCTTTCAGGCTCTGCCAAGGCGAGCTTTGGCAAATTCTGGAACAGTACGGGCAAGTGCCTCTTCGACACAATCGATCCAATCGATTCATCAAAACGGCCTAACCAGATATTTGCGGTTTCGCTTCCGTTCAGAATTCTAAACAGCGAGCAGGAACGGGATGTTTTGGATTCTGTTGAAAGAGAACTCCTCACCCCCTACGGGTTGCGCTCCCTTTCGAAATCCGACCAAAAATACCGTGGCCCTTACGTTGGAGACAGGCGCAATCGGGATATTGCCTACCACAATGGGGCGGTTTGGAGCTGGCTTATCGGGCCTTATGCGGATGCGTGCGCAAGGGTGAAGGGGAGGGACGCGGTATCGGAAATCCTTAAACCTTTAAAAGGATTCGTTGAGGAAAATGGAATGGGGACTGTTCCTGAGCTTTTCGATGCGAAGACCCTCGAAGCCAGGGGTTGCTTCTCCCAGGCGTGGGGGGTCGCTGAATGGCTCAGGGCCATTGTCGAATATGGCCCGGCATGACGCCGGACAAAGGTGATTTTCATGAACATAAGGGACATACTGCATACTGCAATCAGCATTGAAAAAGAGGGAATCAACTTCTACACCAAGTCGGCAAAGAGGATAAAGGACGAGAACGGCAGGGGGACGCTCGTTTTCCTCGCGAATGAGGAGAAGAGGCACAAGGCTTTTTTCGAGAGTGCCCTAAAGAAGCACGGCAAGGGGGACAAAACTTCTGTCAAGCTCCTAATGACTCCAAGATTGTTCCCCAAGGCAAAAGACTACAAGGGAAAGAGCGCATCTGAAATCGACCTTCTGATTCTCGAGCACGCCCGCGACACTGAGAAGCATTCAGTAGAGTTCTACACGGTCGCGAAATCATTCGCCGACGAGAAGCTGCGCGAGGGCCTCGACATCGTAATAAAAGAGGAAGAGCAGCACCTCTCCTGGGTCGAATACCTCCTTGAGAACATACGGTCCAATGACAGCTGGGGCAGCCTCCACCGACACTTTAGCTTAGACGGGGGATAAATTAACCCGAGGATAAGACGGCTCGTTTTGCGAGAAATTTCCTTATTTCCATCACGGGTATTGCTGACGCGCCTATCGCGAATGCGAGCGCGAGCTGCTGCGGCGAAAGGGCAACGGTGCTGAATGTAGCCTGCATGAAGGGTTCGTATATGGCGATGAGCAGAACTGCGAGCGCAGCTGCGAATGATAAAAGCATCCATTTGTTCCATATGAAAAGCGACTCGGTAATTGATCTTTTCATGGAGCGAAAATTCAGCACGCTGAACAGCTCGAATGAGGTAAGCGTCGCGAGCGTCATCGTCCTCGCGAGCCCGATGTCCCTCATGTGGATTGTGAAGACTGCAAGCGACACCAGCGCGATGAATGCCCCAGTGAATAACACCATGAACCAATCCCCGCCTGATAGCAATGGCTCCCGCGGTTTTATCGGGGGCCCTTCCATCACGTCCGGCCTCACCGGGTCTATCCCAAGGGCCACTGCAGGCATCCCATCTATTATCAGGTTCAGCAGCAGTATCTGGAGCGCCAACAGGGGAATGACGGGGTCCCACACCCCGAGGAGCGGGAGCAAAAGCAAGGCAAGGAGATTGATTGAGATCTCAGCGCTGTTCGATGAGAGCAGGAATGCGGTAAATTTTCGCAGGTTCTCGTAGATTCCCCGCCCTCTCCTGATTGCCGCCACTATGGTCGAGAAATCATCGTCCGCAAGTATGATGTCCGCGGCCTCTTTGCTCACATCTGTTCCTGCAATGCCCATCGCTAACCCCACGTGTGCGCTCTTTATCGCAGGCGCGTCATTCACCCCGTCCCCGGTCATAGCGACAATGTGCCCCCTTGCTTTGAGTGCGTTCACTATCCGGAGTTTCTGGTCAGGATGCGTTCTTGCGAATATCGATATGCCGTCGACAATCTGTTCAAGTCCCTTATCATCAATTCTTGCCAGCTCGCTTCCAGTGAGGATTTTCGGCCCGCCATCTAAACCTATGAGCTTTGCTATTGCAAGGGCAGTATGGTGGTGGTCCCCGGTTATCATCACCACCCTTATCCCTGCGCGCTTGCAAGTTGCTATAGAACTCGCCACTTCCTTCCTTGGCGGGTCGAACATCCCGACAAAACCAAGGAAAACATATCCCCTGTCAAGCTTCTCAAGCTCGATTTTCCCAGTTATGGGCTTGTAAGCGACTGCAAGAACCCTCAGCGCCCCGGATGCCATGTCCCGGTCAATGTGTATGAGCCGCTCGAACTCCCCCTGTTCGAAATCCCGGACTTTGCCGCCTTCCTCAACCCCGTTGCACCTATGCAGGACTCTTTCAGGGGCCCCTTTCATAAACGCGACTGTCTTTTCCTTGTGCCTGTTTACAGTCACCATCAACTTAGCTTCGGAAGTGAACGGTATTTCAAAAATTCTCGGATGCGCTTTCTCGCTGTCGTGTTTCCAAATGCCAGCTTTTGCCGATGCAACGAGCAGCGCCCCTTCGGTCGGCGTCCCGAGGATTTTCCACGCCCCTCCCTTTTCGCAAAGATTTGCATTGTTGCAGAGAGTTGTCGCGACCAGGAGCTTGTGCATCGTCGGCCTTGCTGAAGGGCTGACCTCGCTCCCCGCGAAGGTGAAGCCGCCCTTCGGTTCGTATCCATCTCCCGTTACATCGAAAACCTCCCTATCCACATACATCTTGCTCACAGTCATCTCGTTCTTCGTTATCGTTCCCGTCTTGTCTGTGCATATGACAGTCACTGAGCCGAGCGTCTCGACTGCGGTCATAGTTTTCGGTATCGCCTTGTCATGTGCCATCTGCTTCATCCCTATGGCAAGAGCTATCGTGACTGTCAGCGGGAGCGCTTCAGGCATGCCAGCGACAGTCACCGCAACCGCGAGTATGAACGTGTCGACTAGCGGGTAGCCGCGGATGATGCCGGCAGCCATAGTGACTGCGCTCACAGCCAGGACCGCATAGGCGACTTTCTGGGTCAGCCCCCTTGTCTGAGCCATCAGCGGGATTTCCTTTTCCGGAGCCTGAATCTCTTCCGCAATCTTCCCAATCCTGGTGTTCATGCCTGTCGCGAAGACGATGGCGTTGCACCTGCCATAGGCGACATGCGAGCCAGCGAGGAGGATTCCCCCAAGGTGCTTTTCGACAGGCTCGCTCTCCCCGCTTATCATGGATTCGTCAATCCTGATTCCCGGGGTTTCCATTATTTTTGCGTCAGCAGGAATCTTGTCCCCTGTGCAGAGCACAATTATGTCCCCTGGGACAAGCGATGCAGCGGAAGCGCTCCCCAAGCAGCCATCTCGCACGACCCTCGCCTGGGGGTCGAGCATCACCCTAAGAGCCTCGACAGCCCTGTTCGCCTTGTATTCTTGGAAGAAGCCTAGAACGCAGACGAAGACCGTGAGTGCAGCGATGACTATCGCGTTTAGCGTCTCTTTTGCAAACAACGAGAAGAGTGACGCAAGAATGAGAATCCAGAGGAACATGCTCCGAAACTGCCTGAGCAGGATATCGAGTTCGCTGATTCTTTTTCTCGCAAGGGTATTGGGGCCATATCTCTTGCGCCGAAAGCCTAGCTCCACTTTCGAGAGCCCAGACTCTCCAGTCTTCAAGAGGTTCATCGTTTCCTGCACGCTTAGCATATCCCAATCGTGCTTCATCTATCGCAGCCCCGAAAATAACGACTCGAGTCGCTTGATCAGCCTAAAGTGAGCTTACGCCCCCCCCTTCCCATATGCGCCCCAAGTAATTGAGTTAGCCTATATAACCTTGGGGTGCAGTTGGCAGCCTGTTCGCCGACCTCTTCCTTTTTTCGTGGTATTCGGCATACTCCGCCCAGAGGTCCTTTGCCTTCTTGCCCCGCAATATCTTCACTATGGCCTGCTTAGGCACGGGCATATTCAGCTTCTCTATAGGTCTGTAATCGACGAGCACAATGTCCCCCTCCCTGACGTTCCCTTTTATGCGAGGGTGGACCTCGAGCGTAATCATATTCTCGTCCCACATAATCACAGTCGCTTGGGCCTCCCCGTTAGCCGAAACTTCGTCCTTGCCGCAGTTGAAAACATAGATAACCTTCCCTGGATGGAACATACTTTCACCTCTTGAAAATCACATAAGATAACACGGCGCCTCGAGCCCACAGCTCCATCTCGCAAGCGCCAAACTTACATTGCAACTATAACCCTCTCACTCCAACATTTAAAAAGTATCTCTCGGCGATTTTCGCAAACTCGGCAAGTCTTTCAGGCGGGTGCGGGTCCTTCCTTCTATACTCCTCGGAAAGCGACTCGCCCGGGATAAACTGTTGGAGATAGTAATTCTTCGCGCCCTCGAGCCACTGGCCAATCTTTTCCATGTCTTCCTTTTCTACAAGCCCAGGAACCGCAGTAGTCCTGAACTCATAATCGATTTTAGAGGAAAGGAGCAGTTTGGCTGAACGATTGACAGCGTCCAAGTCGACTTTCACGCCGCATGCGTTCGAATACTTGTCCTGGGAACTCTTTATGTCCATTGCGACATAATCAAGGAGATTTTTTCCAATCAAAACCTCAAGCTCTTCGGGGTAAGCCCCGTTGGTGTCAAGCTTCACCAAAAGGCCCATCTTCTTCACTGGCTCAATCAGCGTCGGCAAATCCCCGTTCATCAGCGGTTCCCCCCCAGTTATCGTTATGCCGTCAATCAGTCTCTTTCGCTTCTGTATCTCGGCTAGCGCTTTCTCTAGAGAAATCGTCTCAAGCTTCTCGGGCGAAAGGACGAGGGTCGCGTTCTGGCAGAACGGGCAGCGGTAGTTGCACCTGCCGGTAAATATAGTAACGCAAATGTTGCCAGGGTAGTCGATGAAGGACATCATGAGGCCTTTAATCTCCAAAGAATCAACTCCGGGCCGATGTCCCATCCTAACCTACTTCACCAAGACTTTCGCGCCATACGTGCTGGCAGTCGCGACCATTTCGGAATATTCCTTGCGGTCGCTGAACTCTTGCTTTTTACCCAAGTTCCAATTCTGCACTGGCCTGAAGTACCCGACAACGCGGCTGTAAATCTCGCAGCTTCTCCCGCACCGTTCACCATTCCCGTTCTTCGGCTTTGGGCATTCCCCGTGCCTTCCAGCTATGTAGCCGTGCTCAGGGCAGACGCTGAACGTTGGTGTTATAGTGTAATACGGCAGCCTGAAGTTGTAAGCGATTCTTCTCACGAGCTTTCCGCAAGCCTCCGGGCTGCTGATGTTCTCCCCAAGGAACCCGTGGAACACAGTTCCCCCCGTATATTTCATCTGCAGGTCGTCCTGGTGCTCGAGTGCCTCGAATAGGTCGTCGGTGTAGTTCACGGGCAGGTGCGTCGAGTTCGTGTAGTATGGCGCGGCGCCCTTCTGCACGGCAGCTTCATTGGCGGTAATCATCTCAGGGTGCTTCACCTTGTCAATTTTTGCGAGCCTGTAGCTGGTGCCCTCGGCGGGCGTCGCCTCTAGGTTATAGAGAACCCCCGTCGAGTCTTGGAACTCGCGCAGCTTCTCCCGCATGAAATCGAGGGTGCGAAGAGCAAAGGCCTTCCCTTCCGGCGTGGCTATCCCTGCGCCCATGAAGTTTGTGAGCGACTCGTTCATCCCGTTTATTCCTATGGTCGAGAAGTGGTTGTGCAGGCTCACGAGATACCTCTTAGAGTATGGCATGAGCCCGTTATCTATGTTCTTCTGCACGACCTCCCTCTTTATCTCGAGGGACCTGCTGGCAAGGTCCATCAGCTCCGCGAGCTTCTCAAAATAATCGTTATCGTCCCTCGACAGGAATCCCACGCGGGGCAGATTGATAGTCACTACCCCGACAGAACCCGTCATCTCCCCTGCTCCGAAGAGCCCCCCTCCCCTGCTCTTGAGCTCCTTCACATCAAGCTGAAGCCTGCAGCACATGCTCCTCACATCGCTCGGCTTGAGCGTGCTGTTGATAAAATTCTGGAAATATGGCAAGCCGTATTTCGCAGTCATCTCGAAGAGAAGCCTTGCGTTGCTGCTGTCCCAGTCGAAATCCCGAGTGATGTTGTAAGTGGGAATCGGGAATGTGAACACCCTGCCCTTTGCATCCCCTTCGGTCATAACTTCTATAAACGCCCTGTTTATGAGGGCCATCTCGTCAACGCAGTCGCCGTAAGTGTAGTCCTGCTCTCCACCACCGACAATCGCTCTTCTCGTGGCCATGTCCTCAGGAACCGTCCAGTCGAGAGTGATATTCGAGAACGGAGTCTGGCCCCCCCACCTGCTAGGCACGTTCATGTTGAAAACAAATCCCTGAATTGCCTGCTTCACGCGCTTGTAGTCCAGCGCATCGTATTTCACGAATGGAGCGAGATATGTGTCGACGGAGCTGAAGGCCTGGGCGCCAGCCCATTCATTCTGGAGGGTCCCCATGAAGTTTATCATCTGCCAAAGTGCTGAGTTCAGGTGCTTCGCTGGCCTGGAGTCAATCTTCCCAGGAACACCGTTGAAGCCCTCGCTAATAACCTGCCGCAGGCTCCAGCCAGCGCAATACCCGGATATCCCCATCGAGAGGTCGTGTATATGGAAGTCGCCGTTCTTGTGCGCGTTGCTTATCTCTGGCGGATAAACATTGCTCAGCGTATAGTTGGCGACGACGGTCCCAGCTGCGTGCATCAGGAGGCCGGAGAGCGAGTAGGCGGAGTTGCTGTTCTCGTTCACGCGCCAATCGCTCTGCCTCAGGTAGTTGTCTATGGTGTTGTCGATATAGTCGACCACGAGCTTTGACTCCCTAATCTTGGCCCTCTGGTCCCTGTAAAGTATGAATGCTTTCGCAGTCTTCGCATGCCCCTCCTCTATGAGGACCTTCTCAACGATGTCCTGTATCTCCTCGACTTCCGGAATCTCCCAGCTCTTGTACTTCCTCTCAAGAGCCATCACAACCTTATCGGAAAGCTGCTCTGCTAGCTTCTCATCGCTCCCGCCAACTGCCTTCGCTGACTTGAATATCGCGCTTGTTACCTTAGACTGGTCGAATTCGACTACCCGCCCGTCTCGCTTGCGTATTTTCTTTATCTTGGTGTTAAAGAGCATCTTTCCTCACCCTCAATCATTCGTTCTTTCCTTGCTGGTCGCCCGGTCGCCCAATACTAGATGTTGTGGTCGAGCGCGGTAAGGAATACTAACTATGGGGTATATAAAGGTTGTGGAGACCATACAAGCCAAACCTCGAAAAGGCTAAAAAAATTCGTTTTTTGGGGGTTTTTCCAGGGTCTATTTTACGAGGTAATTTTCGGGTTTCTTTAGCTCTATAAACCCACTGCTAAAAAATCAATTTTTTTATCAGCTAGAACAGGAAAAAAACCATTTTAAAGAGTTTTTGGCGTCAATTCTCCATTTTCTGTCTCTTTTTGCCTAAAAAAACAACAGAATCTCTTTTTTGCCGTTTATTTTCCATAAAAATCGTTTTTTTCTCTGCCAACTCCCTTATTATCAAAGCTCTCATTCAGCTGGGCGATTCAATCCTCTGTCCCTAGCGGCAATTCGCCCCTAATGCGTTCGAGTTCGCTGAGTTCAGAGTTAATAGAGCGCTCATCGATGTTCTTTTGGGCGCTAAGCCGGCCCTCCAGCGTCATGCTTGCGGCCTTCCACTCCTCGAATTCCTTCCGGCCAACCTGCGCCAGGGCCCCAACCCTTTCCTCGAGATTTTTTTCTTTTGCAAGCCCAAGGGCCAAGAGCAGCTTCCTCTTCCTTTCATCGTTCCCGAAATCGAATCGCAAGAAGTCGCTACTCCTGAGCTCTGCAACCGCCTCGAGCCACCGCGAATTCTCGCTCGCAAGCCGCCTGAATTGGTGGTGGTCCGCGACAATGCCCCTGAGCTCCTCAGGCTCGAGGTCACGAAGGCCCAAAACCTCTTTGGCGTCGCCGTTGATTTTCGATGAGACAAGGAAGTCCCCAAATTCCTCTAAGGATAGCATATCCCTGGGTTTTGGGAAGCCCAATCCGAAAAGGTCATCGTTCGATGCGCACGCTTTTATCAGCTTGGCTACAGGCAATCGCATCAGCTTCTCAACCTGCTCAACCCTCCATTCGTCATACCCCTTCACAATCTCGGTGGCCCATTGATAGCGCTCCCTTCCCTTCGCGAGCTCCTCGATTTTTTCTTTCGGAATTACGCTCGTGAGCTCATTTCGCAGGTAAGAGATTCTCGATTCTATCTCTTCTGTGAGGACATCGATTTCCGAATGGATTTTTTCCCTCTCTTTTGCGAGCGCTTCAAGTCTTTTGAACGGGAAAAGCTCCCGCTCAGCCTCAAGGAGTTTCTTGACCTTTATCAGCTCAAGGACCTTCCCAAACTGCTTCGCGTCCTTCTCCTCCATCTCCCCTTTCGCGTGGAGCGCGTTTATCTCCCTCACAATGCGCCAGAACCCCTTGCCAGCCTTCTTAGCCTTGCGGGAGAACTTTAGCTTTGTTGCGATGTCAGAGTTCTCAATCTCCCGCTCCCTGGATTCGAGCTCTCTCAGGTCCGCTATAAGGCCCCGTATCTCCGCATAGCAGGTCATTGTGGAAGCCGCCCCCTTTCCCCCCATCTTCGTGGCCGCATCCTCGAGCCTCTCGGCTTCCAAGAAGAGATTGTCCGCTCGTTTTCGGAAATCGTCAACACCCATCAAAACAACCAATTGAGGACTATTTCCTCTTCCTGTATTCGACCCTTCTGCCTCGTATAAAATACTCCCCCTTTGAGAACGAGTCCACGATTTTAGGGAGCCCGGCGTGCTCGCGCGCAAGGATTCTCTCAGCCGTTTCTTCTGCGCTCTTGCAGTCGCCAATGTTCACGGCCTCCTGGTGGATTATTGGCCCGCCATCGAGGCTGTCATCGACGAAATGAATCGTGTAGCCAGAGACCTTCGCCCCGTGTTCGAAAGCGTCCTTCTGGGCATGGGCGCCGGGGAAAGCCGGAAGAAGCGACGGATGTATGTTGATGATTTTTCCAAAATAGGCTTTAAGGAATTCCCTGTCCCTGAGTATCCGCATATAACCCGCCAGGACAACCAAGTCCGCCCTTGCTTCGTCGAGTGCCGTTTTAACTGCCCTGTCGTGCTCAAGCCTGTCCTTATAGTTTGAAGGAGAAATCACCTTGTGCGGAATCCCGTTTTTTTCCGCCCGCTCGATTGCCTTGGCCTCAGGCTTGTCAGCTATAAGCAAAACTATCCGGGCGTCCACATCGCCTTTCGCGATTCCATCCATTATCGACTGGAAATCCGAGCCCCTGCCGCTCGCGAGAACTGCTACCCTTATGGCCATATCCCTCGGAAGAATATTCTCGCCAATAGAATTTAAAGCATTCTATTCAGAAGAAGCAAATACCATCTCACCCAGAAGTTCTCCGATACGCCAGGAAGTATCCCGAGAAATTCCTGTCGAGCGAGAACTCCTTGCTTTCCGGATGCCTGAGGAAAAATGCCTCGAGAGGCTGGCTAACAACAACAAGCCTTGTTTCGGATATGTTGTAATCTATGAATTCGCTATCCCTCGAAAGAAACAGGAGGGGCCCGTCATTTTCTATAACATAATAACTGATGCTGCTCCAGTTGTAATCAAAGATCTTCAGGCAGTCATAGCTTCCCCCTGGAGTGCAGCGCATCAGCTCGCTCACGGGCACGTAATTTCCCATCCCTTCGGCCTTGTGCTTGTAAAAGACAATGCAATTAAGAGGGTCCCTCGTGATTAGGAGGACTCCCGGTTCGTTCGCAATGTACGTTCCAACATCCCTTTCCGAATAACTCTCCCAGACAGGATTCGCCTGTATTGCAAACAAGGGCAACGTTCCAACAAAAAAAAGCACAAGCAGCGCAGTCCGCAGCCTTGCGTCTTTCTCATCATCGATTCCCATTGCTGCGAAAAAAGAAAATGCTGGCAGGATAGGCATTATGTAACTGGTGCTTATTGGATCCGAAAAAAGCGGGATTACTCCCAGTGCCGTCCACCAAAGGAAGAAGTTTTCCTTTCCGTCGCGCTGCCTTCTAAGCACCCCTAATATTCCAATCACCGAAGCAATAATCCACGGGGCAAAGAGAGCCGTGAATGAGAAGAACGAGACCAGGACCGAATATGGGCTGTGTGTGAACCTCCTGAAGATGTCCTGTTCAACCTGCCCGCCAACTCCTCCACTGCCGCCGTGGTTGAAAAAGAGCATCCAAACCAGAAGCCCGAACAGCGGCCCGGAAAGGGAAGCGAGAAAAACAGGGTCCCGTAGCCTCTTCTTTTCGCACGTGAGCGCGTAGGCGATTGCAATTACCGGAATTGCGAATGACATGCTTGTTTTTGTTAAATATGCAAATGCGGAAAAAAGCCATCCGAAGGCAAGATCTTTTCTCCCGCCCCTCACATAAAACAATATCGAGGCCAGGACAAGAAAGTTTAAGAGCGAATCACTATTCATCTCAGCGTGTATGAATATCGCCAAGTTCGAAACTGCGTATGCAGTGCATGAGATAAGTGCGATGTCCTCATCAAAAAGCTTTTTCACGAGCAAATATACGAGATATATCGAAAGTGCTCCAAAAAACAAAGGCTGCAGACGGTATATGAGCTCAATCGGAGCAGGAAGCCAGGAAAAAAGTCCGATAAAAGCAGCGTAAGTATAAAACGAGAGAGGGGGCTTATAGAAAATCGGGGTGCCGAGATACGTTGGTTCCAATCGCTGGTTCGCGAGGAGCTCCTCGGCTGGCTGCGCGAACAATGCCTCGTGGCCATCCAACGGCCGCAGGGAAAAGTAAACTCTACCAACCAAAGAGAGAAGTATAATCGCAATCAAAAGTTGTCTATAGCCCTTCATCCGTCACCTTCCAACTTTAAGGATCCTGTTTTCACTTACCACGAAATGAACCGGCACATCGTAAGCCTCGACTGGCACCTCGCCAACAACCTGAAAATCAAAGGCAAGAGCAATCCTTATGCAGCCAGCTGCAGCGAATAGCTTGTCGAACATCCCCTTCCCCCTTCCCAAGCGGTTTCCCCTCTTGTCGAATGCGAGGCCAGGCACAATCGCCAAATCAATCCTCTCGCACTCAAAACAAGTCCCCCGGTTCTTCGGTTCGTTTATTCCCCTGTACCCTGGCCCGAGCTCTTCAGGCGACTTTATCTCGTGCAGAGTCATCGTTTTCTCATCATGGGAAACTGCCGGCACGACCACGCATTTTCCATCTGAAATTGCCCTTGGGATGAGTTCCCTGGTCGAAACCTCTTCGTCCATCGAGACATAAGTGAGTATTGTCTTTGCCTTGGAATATTCCCCGAGGCTTACCAACCTACCTACAATCAGCTTGCTTTTCCTCTCCCTCTCCAAGCTCGGCTGTTTCGCAAGCGTCTCCTTCATTATCCTCCTCAATTCTGCTTTGTTCATTGGGTAACACCGCTCTTATGGCCCCGCGCCTCGGACAGCATGTAAATTGAGCCGGCTATGCATATTAAGTCATTTCCGCCTGCGAGGGATTTCGCCATTTCGATCGAGGTTCGGACATCCTTGACTCCAATAACTTTGTCGCAGGACCCTCTTCCGATTTCAAACAACCCGCCCAGGGGCATCGCCCGCCCGTAGTCCGGCTCGTTTAATACCAAATAATCCGCTTTTGGCGCCAGTTCCTCAAGGAAACCCGCTTGGTCCTTGTCCTTCATCATTCCAACAACCAAAACGAGTTTTTCGTAATCGAACAACCCCAAAGAGCGCGACAACTCCTTTGCCGCCTGGGGGTTATGCGCGCAGTCCATAACGGTGACTGGGTTTCTCGAAACCACTTCAAGCCTGCAAGGGAGCTTCGCCTCGCCAATTCCACGTTCAATCGCCTCCTCGCCAGCACCCATCAACCCCGCCAGCCCAGCAGCCACAGCAGCATTCCTCCCTTGGTGCGCCCCTAGCATCGATAGTGAAATCAAATAAGTTCCGTTAAGCCCCCTTATCGCATACTCATTTCGCTCGCTCGTGCACGCAATTCGCTTGAAAGTTATGTCCTTCCCGACCCCAAAGAGCCTCGCTCGCTTATCCCGGCAAACTGCCCCGATAACCCCCAGCGGCTCTTTTTTCTCTTCGGCAGTCACAAGCGCCCCGCCTTTCCTGGCAATCCCCGCCTTTTCTTTCGCAATTGCAGAAAGAGTCCGTCCAAGAACATCCGTATGCTCGAGCCCGATTCCCGTTATCGCACCCAATTTTGAGCGTGCCAAATTTGTCGCATCCAGCCTACCGCCAAGCCCCACTTCCAGAACAGCACAATCGACCTCTTCTTCTGAAAAAAACTGGAACATCATTGAAGTGATGAACTCAAAAAATGTCACTGGCTCGCCTGCTCTCGTTTTTCTCCAAATCGTTTCATACAGCTCTGCAACTCTATTTTTTGGAATCATCTTTTCATTTATGCATATCCTTTCCCTGAAATCATCGATGTGAGGGGAAACATACCTGCCAGTCTTAAGTCCCTCTCTCCTCAAAGCGCTTGCAGTCATTGCAGTGACAGACCCCTTCCCGTTGGTTCCGGTAACGATTATTGACTCAAAATCTTCCTGCGGGTTCCCTAACCCATTAAGCAGCTTTTTCATCCCCCGGAGATACTGGCGCGGAGGAAGCGCGCGTGCCAAGGAGTAAAGCCTCTCGAGAGCCTCCTCGTAGGTGCAGCCCATAAAACCACTAAAAAATCAGCCTTTCGTCTTGGCCTGCCTCTGGCAGGCCCGAAGGGTGTTCTTCATAAGCATCGCGATTGTCATCGGCCCGACTCCCCCGGGGACAGGGGTAATGAACGACGCCTTCCCCTTCACGCTTTCAAAATCGACGTCCCCGACAACTTTTCCGTCTAGTCTGTTTATCCCGACATCAATGACAACCGCCCCTTCGCGGACCATGTCGGCCGTAAACATCTTCGGCCTTCCGACAGCAACAACCAATATCTCAGCGCGCCTCGCATGGCCTGCGAGATTCCTGGTTTTCGAGTGGCATAAAGTTACAGTTGCATTCTTGTTCGTGAGCATCATCGCGATTGGCTTCCCGACAATTTTGCTTCTCCCGACCATCACCACGTCCTTTCCCTCAATGTTGACCCCATACCTGTCCAGGAGCTTTAGCACCCCCCCCGGAGTGCACGGTGGATACGGGTTTGTCCCGAAGAAGAGCCTCCCGAGGTTCTGCTCAGTCAGGCCGTCAATATCCTTCTCAGGGTCGACAGCCTCAAGGATGACCTCAGGGTCGATGTGCTTCGGGAGCGGTATCTGGACAAGGATTCCGTTGTCCGGCCCCTTGTTGAGCTTTTTCACGAGCTTGAGCAGCTCTTCCTGCTTCGTGTTCTCGGGCAGGAAATAGTTCGTTGAAACGATTCCGACCCTCGCGCAAGCCTTCTCCTTGAGCCTCACGTAGATTTGCGAGCCAGGGTCGTTCCCGACCATCACGATTGCGAGCCTCGGCTTGAGCCCTGTCTTGGATATCTCTGCAGCTACGCCGTCCAGGACCTCTCCTGCAACCATCCGCCCGTCTATTACAGTCGCCATAATCCCAACATACCCGCATCCGCGAACCGGTCACAGCCTTGCGCAAGCAATCATCGACGCCCCGCTCAGGCCCGGCACTTCTCGCTACACCTCACTTCTCACAATTCCTTATATGCCGGGAACCTCTCGCACAACTCTACGACTTCAGTTTTTACCTTCGTTATCGTGCCCGCGTCCCCAATGTTCGTCAAGACCCGGTCAATCAATCTCGCAACATCCTTCATCTCGCCCTCTTTCATCCCTCTTGTTGTGAGGACGGGCGTCCCAATCCGCAGCCCGCTTGTGATGAATGGGGAGCGCGTGTCCTTCGGGACCATGTTCTTGTTCAGGATTATCCCGGCTTTCTCGAGAGCGTCCTGCGCGTCCTTCCCTGAAACCCCCTTCCTCGTCAAGTCCACGAGCATCAGGTGGTTGTCAGTCCCGCCGGAGACCAGGTCGTAACCGAGCCCCATCAGCTCGTTCGCCAGCGCTTTCGCGTTCTTCACTATCTGAATCGCGTAATCCTTGAACTCCAGCTTCATCGCTTCCCCGAAGCATACGGCTTTCGCAGCAATCGAGTGGTCGAATGGTCCCCCCTGGATTCCCGGAAATAGGGCCTTGTCCACAGATTTCGCGTGCTTTTCTTTTGAAAGTATGAACGCGCCCCTCGGGCCCCTCAGGGTCTTGTGGGTGGTGCTCGTGACAACATCCGCATACGGGACGGGGCTCGGGTGGGCCCCTCCTGCGACGAGTCCTGCGATGTGCGCCATATCCGCAATCATGAGCGCCCCGGAGCTGTCGGCAATCTCCCTGAACCTCTTGAAGTCTATGGTTCTGGGGTAGGCGGTGTAGCCGCAGAGAATCGCCTTCGGCTTCTGCTCTTTTGCGAGCTTCTCTATTGAATCGTAATTCAGCATGCTCGTCTCAGGGTCGAGCTCGTAATGTATTATCTTGTACCATTTCCCGGAGAAATTGACCGGGGAGCCGTGGGTGAGGTGCCCGCCCTGCGCGAGCGAGAGCGTCATCAGCTTGTCCCCGAGTTCCAGGAGCGCAACATACGCCGCGAGGTTCGCAATCGCCCCCGCGTGGGGCTGGACATTCGCGTGCTCTGCCCCGAAGAGCCTCTTCGCCCGTTCAATCGCAATAGTCTCGACATCATCCACGAACTGGTTTCCCGCGTAATACCTTTTCTTCGGGTATCCCTCGGAATACTTGTTCGAAAGGACCGAGCCCTGCGCTTGAAGAACAGCCATCGAGCAGTAGTTCTCGCTCGCAATAAGGCCCAATGTCTTCTTCTGCCTCTCAAGTTCAGACTTTAACAATTTTGAAATCTCAGGATCACTCGTGCTTAACATAATCCACCCTCCTGAACCCAATTAGGGGAAGAAATAATATAAGTTGAATGGTGGGTGCTCACAATCTCCTACTAATAAAACCTTTTCCCTTCCCGGTGAGGGCGAATTTCCTCCCGACTCCTGCGTCGTCCCGCATGTTCTCCCCAGCAGCGCACATCCCCTTCGCATTAGTCTCGATGACTTTCAGGTAGCCCTTTTTGCAAAGCTCGTCGAGCTCGGGTTCGAGTTCCTCCTTTCCAATCCCGAATTCCCGGGCGAGCTCGTCTTCCCAGCAAAAGCCCTCATCCACGAAAATTATGATTTTCTTGAGCATATTGTACGAAACCCCGAGTGTTCATCCTGCCAATCCATTTGGGGCCGAGCGCTTAAACTCAGCCAACTCCCCATCATTTATGACAGAAATGTTTGAATAGGTGTCGTAATCATATAAACTCATCAACCAAAAGGGCTTCGAAATGAAAATCGATTCAAAGCAGGCGCTTGTTGCGTTTTTCGTGTTATATGTTCTCCTGTTTCTTACGTTCTACCCAAAATATTACCTGGATAACGATGAATCCCAATATCTCCGGGCAGCTTCGCTGTTCCTGCACGGAAAGCTCTGGCTGGAATCAGATGAACTGGGTTATCTCTTCGTGAGCAACGGGGCCAGGTATTTCAGCATGTACCCGCCGGGCCAGTCATTATTGCTCCTCCCGGCAATAATTTTCGGAATCCATGCTTCTTTCATGGTCGGCCTCCTGCTCCATGCGTTCGGCTTCTTCCTTTTCTACAGAATCGTGAAGCAGCTCGGATTGAACCCGCTCTCCAGCATCATTTACTTATTTTTCCCAGTTTTCGTTTATTTCAATCAGAGGATATACAGCGATTATCCATTGGCAGTGCTGCTTTTCGCTGGGTTCTATTACCTCAAGTTCTCAAAACATTACTGGCTCTCCCCGCTTTTCTTCGGCCTTTCTTTCTTGGTACGGCCTGCTGGGCTGGCGTTTTTCCTTCCATTGCTGGTTCTTGAGTTTTTCTCCAACAAAAAAAGAGCCATTCTCTCGGGAGCTATGCTAGCGCCGTTCTTCATCTTATACTTGGCATTCAACTACTACGTCACCGGGTCACTGTTTTTTGGGGGATACTCCTACTTCCAGCAAGAAGGAGGCCTGTTCATTAGCCTATCAGACCTCCCGGAATTCCTGCTCCTGAACATTGTGCTCACTACAATCTATCTTACCGTTCTATACCCGGCAATGCTTCCAGGCTTCATCGCCAACGCCATTAAAAGAGACAAAAGCACGCTGCTCTCGGTTTTGGCATACCTAGTGTTTACCCTCTTCTGGTTGGTTTCAACCTGGGTTCTCCTTCCGAGATTTTCCATATTCTCCTGTTACCGGTACCTGCTGCCGGTCATCCCGCTGATGCTAATAGATTACGCTGCTTGGTTGGAGAACGCAGCAAAGAGATTCATCAAACTGGATATTCTTTATATAATCTCCGGAATCTTACTGCTCTTCTGCTCCGGAGCGATAATGGCAATAAATAACGGGAACAGCGGAGGAACCTCGATTTGGTCAACGACTTGTACTCAGCAACCGATGAGGGCTCCTTAATCATTGGGGATGGCCTGGCGTACCTTCTCCAGGACGATCTAGGAAAACGGGACTATCTGGATGTCGGGAAAATCCATTCCAAATACGGGTACGACAACAGCTATGAGCACATATCAGCAGCAATAGGGGCCCACGGCTCGGCTTACTTGGCAGTTTTCAGGGAATATCCCGCCCCAGAAGACAAAGAGCTTGCAAACCGCATTCTCCGGAGTCATAAGACAACCCAAATCCTAAACAAGACATATGCAAGCAGGGGCATATTTTCCGAGCGCTGGTCGAAGCTTGACCTAGCAGTCTATAGAATAGAAAAATGATTTTTCAGGCAGGCTCGCGCTTCCCGTCTCCCATCCTTCAAGAAACTCGCTAACCCTAAAACGTTCTCTTTAAAACAGCCAATCCGTTCTTAATCAAAGTCTCGAACTGGTGGGAAGTCCGCAATCTAAAAAATCTCTTTGCGATATAACCCGGCCTCATGTAGAACCTCCTTATGGCTTTTTTCCTGAGGGCGCCCAATCTCTCGCTGTCGATGCTCACTGAAATGCTGGGCTCTTCGGATGAGTCGAGCTTCTCCGCTTCGGAGACGTCGAATTTCCCCGGCCCGACAATCTCTCTCAAGGACGAGCCGTATCTTGGCACATAAGTGTTGAATGACGCATAATCACAGCCGCTGTTCGCAGCGAATTCTATGGTCTCATTTATGGTTTGCTCAGTGTCCCACGGCAGCCCGAGAATGTAAGAGCAAAGGGTCTCTATCCCGTATTTCGAGCAAAGCTTGAGTTTTTTCTCAACGTCATTGAGCGTAATCCCCTTATTCGTCTTATCCAGTATTGACTGGACGCCGGATTCGACTCCGAAAAATATCAGGTAGCAGCCGGCCTTTGCCATGAGCTTCAGCAGTTCCTCATTCACATTGTCGAACCGCCCCTCGCACCACCATATGAAATCCAGCTTTCTTTCTATCATCCCATTGCAAATGTCCCTGACCCTGTTTTCATTTACAGTGAATGTGAAATCCCTGAAATAGACCTCCTTCAATCCCATTGAATTGACGTGCTCAAGCTCCTCCATGACATTCTCGATTTTCCTGTATTTGAACGCCAGTTTGTTCGATGAGCAGAAAGTGCACTTGTACGGGCAGCCGAATACGTTAGTTAGTACGGACGTCATGGGGCTGTATCTCGAGAAAGGAAGCGAGTATTTATCCAGCGGGAACTTCTCATGCATTGGTATCGGGTATTCAAAGGACGCCCGCTTGCTTTGCTCGAATTGAATTATTTTCTTCCCTCTCCTTACAATGACATCCTGGAGGTTTTTTTCCCCATTAAGCAGCGGAACAATTCCCGGTGAGGTAAAGTCAAGTATCGCCGCATCAATGAACCCGAAGTATTTCAGCAACTCGGCGGATTCGAAAACCGGTACGTCGCCAGTGACATAAACCGAGCAGCCGGCCTGCCTCTTCACTTCCTCGAGCAACGCCATATCCCCTTTCAAAGACACCGACCCTGTGAGCGATATGACGTGTTTTGGGGCGAGCTTTTTGACATACTCGATTGCTTCTTGGCGCCCCTGCCCAATGGCAACCGAATCAAGAACGTGCACATCGAAGTGGTCCTTCAGCAATCCGCTCATGGCCAGGAGGTCTATCGGGGGCCAGTTGTAATCGGCCTTGCTTTTTTCTGAGCAAGCGTAATCCCTAAGGACGATGTCCTTTTCATAGGGCGGATTAAACAACAGGACCTTTTCCATCTAATCACGAAACGAATTATACCACATTTGGAACGTGAGCAGATTCCATAGCTGCCGAGCATAATACAGTCTTGAACTGGAGAAATTCTCTTTTATCTTTTTTATATGTTCGTAATCGAAAAGCCCGTGGGCCTTTATCTCTGACGGGGAGAGGTATTCCTCGACCTGCGGCATCAGTTCATTGCCAATCCATTTGTCTATGGGCAGGTGAAAGGACTGCTTTTTCCTATATACGATGCCATTCGCAAGAGTTCCCTCCATAGACTTCTTGAACAGATACTTAGTGGTGCCCCCCCGGAGCTTAAGGCCAAGGGGTAGGCCCAGTACGTATCCCGCGAGTTCACGGCCAAGATACGGCACTCTTGCTTCCAGCGAATTTGCCATCGTCATCGAGTCGGTCTTCATCAGATACCCTTCTGGAAGCAATTTCGAGAAATCGAATTTCAAAACATCCTCCATCGTGCGCATTTCAAATTGCTCTGCGACATCAGCGTAATTCTTCCCTAAAAGGAGCTTCCTCTCTTCGGATGAGAAGGCATTGAAAACATTGAAATACGCCTCTTGCATGTTTTTCGAAGTGATTATGTCAATGGCCCGCCTCCTGCCCATTTCCCCCAAATCCGAGGAATAGCGATAAATCCTATCCAATACAGAATAGGGAATTTTCGACATCGCAGTTCGGGCTAGCCCGTTATTCAGCAAGAACCGGAAATTCCTCAGTTTCTCCTGCGTCGATAATATCCTATACTGGTCATACCCCCCAAACAGTTCATCCGCCCCGTCTCCTGTCAGCACCACTTTGACATGTTTCGAAGCGAAACGGGAAAGGTAAAAGAGCGGAAGCAGTGCCGGGTCCGCCATGGGTTCGCTCAAATAACCGCAAAGCTTGGGCAGCTCCTTAAACGAATCAGCCGGCAGAACGAATTCAGTGTGCCTGGTGCCAAAGAGCTCGCTCACTTCCTTAGCATACGGTGTTTCGTTCACTCCCTCCCCGTATTCGAAGCCTATCGAGTAAGTCTTGATTTCGGAATCCTTCGATGCCCCCCTCATTAAGGCAACTATGGCGCTTGAATCGATTCCGCCACTTAGAAATACCCCTATCGGGACGTCGGCAACAAGCATCGATTCAACGGATTTATTTATTTTTTCCAGCAACCCACTGGGCGAAGCGTTTGGAGTCGAGGGGCTCAACCCAGGAAGCCTCCAGTATTCCCGGTCCTCAAGCTTTCGGTTCTTCAAGTCAATTGTCACCATATGGCCCGGCAGCACCCTGAACACATTCTTGAATATGGACTCTCGGGAATAGACATACCGCATGCTGATGAACTGATTGAATGCGAAAGGATTAATCTCCAGCTTTATGCCAAACGCGAGTATCGGCCTCATCTCGGAAGCGAAGGCGAAATTGGCTCCATCATAATAGTAATAAAGCGGCTTTATGCCAAAATTATCCCTTGCAAGAAAGAGCTTTTTCTTATCTGAGTCATAAATGCAATAGGCGAACATCCCTTCCAACATCTCTGGCATCCGCAAGCCAAAGTCCTCGTAGAGGTGAATCAGTACCTCGCTGTCGGTATTAGACGAAAATTTATGTGACTTAAGGGTTTTCCTCAACTCTTTGAAATTATAAACCTCGCCATTGAAAACAAGCCAGATTGTTCCATCCTCATTGCACATTGGTTGCTTGCCGTGTTCGCTAAGGTCGATGATGCTAAGCCTTCGATGCCCAAGCGAAACCGAAGAATCCACGAACGTTCCGGAATCATCCGGCCCCCTGTGGCGCATGAGGTCCGCCATTCTCTTAATTAGCTTTTTATCAGGTTTATCGAACCCGCAAATCCCGCACATTCAACCACAGCCCGAATTACGATGACTGGCCCGTTATCTGCTAGATGCGCGCTTGTTTATCATCTCCGCCAAGACGCCGAAAAAGAAAGTCTGTACAGAGAGGATGAAGAAAGCCATCGCAAGATTGCCCAGGCTACTCACCACAACGAGGTCCCGATAACCCCTTACCAGGGCAAGCATAAGGAACATTACTGCTATCGGGAGAAAAACTTTCATTGGCTTGAAATAAACCGCCAACATGAAAAGCAGATTCCCAAACCGTATCGTGTCCTTTATCGGGTGAATTGTCGAAGCGCCAATCCGTTCGTTATAATCGATTGGGACAAATTTCACAGCAAACTGATTCGTCAAGGCAGCCATGGTCAAGGTGGACGTGAAGGAAAATCCGTCCGGAAACAGGTGCCAATACTTTAGCGCAAGGTCTTTTTTGAAAATCCTGAACCCAGAGTTCAGGTCCGGGATTGTCCTCCCGGCGATATAGCTCGCTGTCCAGTTCAATACAGCTTTTATGGGCCTTCTGAGCAACGGGACCTTGACATTGCCCCCGGTCCTCGAGCCAATTACCATGTCATACTCGTCCATCCCTTCGAATAGCTTTGGCAAGTCCTCTATGGGGTACGTTCCATCCGCATCCGTTATCGCTATGTACTCCCCCTTAGCCTCAGATATGCCATCTTTCAGGGATGCGCCATAACCGCGGTTTATCTTATGCCTGATGAGTTTTACGTCCTTGAACCCCATTATTATTCCGGCAGATTTATCCCGGGACCCGTCGTCTACACAAATTACTTCCGTCTTTGCATCAATTTTTTTTATGACTGCCAGAACCCGGCTTATAGTGTCCTTTATCCCGCCCTCCTCGTTATAAACCGGAATTATTATGGAAAGCATGCTAATCGCACCAATAAGTAAATGAAAAGTAGATAAAACTTTTGGCATCAGATTCAAGCACATCGAGGCTCGCATCACTTTGTTCGCTATGGGATTGGGGGAGCATATGCAGAAGAAACAAGACGAATGGCACTGGCAGTGGAATAATTTCACCAATGACAACAGCTTTCTTTTTTCCGAATGGATTCAGCCCAACGAACTGAAAGACTTTGCAGGGACGGACGTTCTGGACTGCGGATGCGGGGGAGGGGACCACCTTATCCTGGTTGCCCAGAATTGCAGGAGAGCCGTCGGGGTTGATTTGAACACCGCGGACATAGCAAGGGAAAAAACGAAGAATATAAAAAACATCGAAATAATGGAGGGGGACATAGGGACAATCCATTTTGACAGAAAGTTTGACATAGTGTATTCAATCGGGGTTTTGCATCATACCGAGGACCCAACGGCTTCATTCAACAACATCAAGAAAGCATTAAAAAAAGGCGGAAGGATGATTGTGTGGGTCTATTCCTATGAGGGAAATTTCTTAAACAGGACGCTTCTCGAATTTTCAAAAAAATATTTTTTTCAAAAAATCGGGAAGCGTTTGCTTTCCCTTTTTTCAACTCTTTTAACACTCCTGGTTTACATCCCGGTTTATACGATTTATTTGCTGCCGCTAAATTTTCTCCCATTCTTCTATTATTTCCAAAACTGGAGAAAAATTGGGTTCAAGATGAATGCATTAAATGTTTTCGATAAGCTAAACGCCCCCCGGACTTTCTTCATTAAGCGAGAGACAGTAACGGGCTGGCTTAACGAACAAGAGTTTTCTGACATAAGCATATCAAGTTATAAGGGAGTCAGCTGGAGGGCATCCGGCACCCTGAAATAAGGGGCACGATACGGGGGATATGGCAAATTGTTTTTTAGTGCCCATAGGGCGTTTTCATCAGGATAGATTTATTAAAATGGGGCGCCATCTCTTAACCAGATTTTTATGCGCGTTCTAGTGACGGGCTGTGCCGGTTTCATAGGGTCAAACCTTTGCGAGAGGCTCGTTCATGACGGCCATGATATTCTTGGAATTGATAACTTCGATCCGATGTATGATGTCAAAATCAAGAAGGACAATCTGAAGGGCCTTCTCCCCTCCGATTCATTCTCATTTCGCAAGGCCGACATCAGAAATTTTAACGCAATGAAAAAAATAATGGGATGGAAACCGGAAAGAGTGGTCCATCTTGCCGCCAAGGCAGGGATCAGGCCATCAATAAACGACCCATCCGGTTATTTGAAGGCCAATGTTCTAGGCACTGTGAACGTACTCGAGTCCATGAAATCCACCGGCGCCCCCCTCGTTTTCGCTTCCTCCTCAAGCGTGTATGGCAATGCTAACGCCCCATTCTCAGAGTCAGATGGCTCGATTTTTCCGCTATCCCCCTATGCTGCCAGTAAGCGAGGGGCTGAAATCTATTGCTCAACATACAACCAGATGTACGGGATGCCGATTACTTGCCTCCGCTTGTTCACGGTATACGGGCCAAGGCAGAGGCCAGACCTCGCGATTCACAAATTTTCGAAGAAAATTTCTCTTGGGGAAAAGATTCAAATATTTGGCAAGGACACGAGCAGGGATTATACCTATATCTCCGATACAGTTCAGGGAATAGTTTCGGCGCTTGAGAAACCAATGGATTTTGAGATAATCAATCTCGGCCGTTCTAACCCCGTCAACATAATGGATTTAGTCGATTTGATTGAGAAGGGATTGGGAAAGAAAGCCAATCTCGAGTTAATTGATACCCAGATGGGAGAGGTAGCGACAACTTATGCAAACATCGGTAAAGCGAGAAAACTTCTCGGGTATACGCCAAAAGTCCCTATAGCTACGGGGATGGGTCTATTCCTAGACTGGTTTAAAGAGAAAAATCGTCTTGGAAAATAGGCACCGGCCTGTTTTGTTTTCGGGGTGAATCAATGGATTGCATCTTCTGCAAAATCGTCAGGAAAGAAATCCCAAGCTCGATTGTTTATGAGGACAGGGGTTCGCTCGCTTTCCTCGACATAAGCCCCCTGAACAAGGGCCACACGCTCGTCATCCCGAAAAACCATTACGAGACAATCGCCGACATCCCTGAGAAAGAAATCGGGGAATTGGCGAGAGTTGTGAGAAACGTTGCCATCGCAGTAAAAAAAGCGACAGGCGCCCCGGGCATAAACATCACGCAGAACAACGGGAGGGCGGCCGAGCAGCTCGTCCCCCACGCCCATTTCCACATAATCCCGCGTTTCGGGGGAGATGGGATAATACTATCGCACCTGAAAAAGAAATATGAAAGCGGGGAAATGGAGAAAACAAGAGTGAAAATTTCAGAAGCAATAGACTAATCAAAACTCAATCTGGTCCCCAATCCCAATCTTCAATCTCTTCACTGCCCCGGCCTCGAGCTCCAGAAGATACGCCGAAGGTTTTTTGGGCTC
This sequence comes from Microcaldota archaeon, assembly GCA_021813385.1. Classification (GTDB taxonomy): domain Archaea; phylum Micrarchaeota; class Micrarchaeia; order Burarchaeales; family JAKAKT01; genus JAKAKT01. Next base: position 27,546 of record JAKAKT010000090.1, on the reverse strand, counting down.
AATATAGAACGTAAACGGCCTAACTCGCTCGAAAATGTCGATGACTTTTTTTTCTTCATCCAAATAAACGGCATCGAATTCGAAAAATACGAAGAATGAGTGAATCGAATTTCTCCTTATCGAAATCTCGGGAAAAACAAACAGCATCGTTCTAGGAAATTTGGCCCGAAACATCAAGCCGCGAAGTCGAGTGAAGAATGAGTTGGCGATAATCGGGTTCTCCTCTACGGCTGAACCCCTAGTCTTGTTTATTATTCTCATCTTTCCATTCCGAGCGAGCCCCTGGTTTTATTCATTATTCTCAATGCTTTCATCTGCCGAACCTTCGCTTCCTCTCCCCGTAATCATCGACTGCCCTGCCCAGCTCCTCCTTCGTGAAGTCGGGCCAGAGCGCCTTTGAGAAAAAGAATTCGCTATACGCGCTATGCCAAGGTAAGAAGCCGGACAGCCTTTGCTCGCCGGAGGTCCTGATTATCAGGTCAGGGTCAGTGAGCCCGCCTGTTGGCAGATAACGCGAGATGCTCTTCTCGTCTACAGCCTTTATCCGCCCTGCTTCATAATCGCTAATCGCGGCGTTGCATGCAGAGATTATTTCATACCTCCCCCCGTATCCAAGTAGAAGGTTCACGAAATAGTTGGAATGGTCCCGAGTGGATTCCTCCAGGGTGTTCACATGCCTCCTGATGCCAGCAGGAAGCAGGTCCCTGTCCCCAAAAGCCCTGAACCGAATGCCGTTGTCCTTGAAATCGCTAACCCTAGTGACTTCCTTGAATTTAAGTTCGAAAAGCCGCATTAGAGTGCTAATCTCCAGTTTATTTCTTGAAAGGTTCTCAGTTGAAAGGCCCCAGAAGGTAAGCTCCTTTACGTCGAGGTCCCTCCCCCACCCCAGAGTCTTGCTCGCCTTGTCAATCCCCGCCAGGTATCCCTCGACAAGGCTCTTGCCGTGCGCTTTCGCCCATCGCCTGTTGCCGTCAGGTATTATCGCCACATGCCTAGGGATCATTCGAGCCACCACCTAATTCACTACTCGTAAATATTGATGCGACGTTATTAAAACGTTTCCCCAGTCTCGAGGCCGAGTCCTCCCTAAATGCCCTGGCTATCTCGCTCGGCCTGTCCATGTCCCCGTACCTGACGAGGAATCCGTCGGCTCCAAGGAAGCCTCCTGCGCGGATTGCCAGGCCCAAGGCGAATTCCGGGATGGCATCGAGCGCGCCTCTCAAAAACCCGTGAACCTGAAGGTCGCGCGAGAATTCTCTCCTCCACGCCTGCTCATACCTCCATAAATTTTCCGGATGAAGAGCCGCCACCTTCCCGGCTATTGAGGCGCAGCTACACCCAAAATAGACGCCCCCGCCCGAAAGAGCCTTCACCTGCCCAGCAGCATCCCCAACGAGCATAACGTCCCCTGACACAGTCTCGGTTCGAGGGGATAGCGGGATGAATCCTGCAAGAGACGTATCCGGCTTTGCACCATCGAGCACCCCGTTCAGCTTTCCTATGAACTTCTCAAACTGCCTTTTCGGGTTCCCTCCTTTTGAAACCCCGAGGCCCACCCGCACCCGTTCTTCATTTATCGGGATAACCCACCCGAAGAAACCAGGCGAAAGCTTAGTCAGATAAACCGAAACAAGGCGCCTGTCAGCCGGCTTTGCGTTTGTAAATTCTCTCTGGTAGCAGACGACAAGCCTTCGCTGCTCAGGGAACCCATTCGCAGCCGCAGTTCTTGAAAAAACCCCGTCAGCACCAATCAGTATCTCCCCCCCAGACGGATGAAGTGGCGCCCTTTCTCCCAAAACTATCCGCACGCCCTCCTTCTCAGCCGCCTCAGCATAAGCGCAATCCAGATTCGCCCGGTCCAGGACGAATGCCTTCGTTTCGCCTGCCAGTATGCGCATCGACGCTCCGCCAGCATGTACATCCGCCCCCCTAATCTCATTCAGCAGGGCCGCCGAATAATTGACCCCGATTGAGTCAAGGCCCTTTTTTGATATTAGCCCTGAACACTGTACCGGTTCCCCAATCCGCCGGTGCTCCTCGTATAGGCAAACCCTGCCTCCATTTAGCGCAGCAGAACGGGCAGCAATGCATCCAGCCGGCCCACCACCGGAGACAAGGATTCGGTTCATGCAAAACCCCTTTACCCGTTAGTCATAAAATTCAACTGCCATCCAAATGCAGTCGCTATCAGCATAATATTGGTGCCAAGGGTATTCCCCTTTCTTGTTATAGAACGGCCCGTGAGTATGCCCCGGACCCATGAACACTTCGTTATACAAGGATTTAATATCGTTATCGAGAAATTTTTGCATCCTTCCAAGGCCATAAACTTGCGTGTGAATTTCCCTGAATTCATGTTTGTTGTGCAAACCGCAATTTGTGCCTGCGGATGCAAACCACAGGTTGAATTCGATATTCCGGATTCTTTCTTTTCCGGACCTCCACAATTTGGTCTTTTTCAACTGAGGCAGCGGAAAAATCTCATGGACGTGCTGCCACTTTGCCTTCAATTCTTCTGAAAAAGGGAAAGTTTCGCGCAGGTCTAGGTCCGCTTCGAGTTCTATGCAGGCTAGTTTTTCCGCCTTCTCAATCGAAATTTTCGAATAAACGGACGAACTCAGGGGCTTCAGCTCATCCCCAGTCATTTCAACCCCGCGCTTTCCCAGGTTCAACACGATTGTTTTTGCATCTATCGAGTAGTCCTTCACGTTTTCAACAAGATAGGCTCCTAAAAACGGTTCTGAGAAACTGAAATCAGTGCGTTTGTTCTCCATCTGGACAACCTCGCGAGCGCCTCCCATGAAGACACTGTTAAACCCCGCATCGTTTTATATATTTATCCGTAGAATATGAGGTAGCTTCCGGGAGGTAGCTTAGCTTGGGGGTCTCAGAGTTCATTATCGCAGCAATACCCATATTCCTGTCCATAATCATCCCTGGGGTAGCGATTGCCCTGCCCCTGCTTCGGAATTCAAAGCTCTCGCTGTTTGAAATCATTTGCTTCGGGTTCACCTTAGGGCTGATAGTCCCTACAGTGGTAACTTACACCCTAAATACAATCGGCTTCCCATATTCTTTCACGCTGACCATAGCTGGAATAATAATAACCACGGCAATCGGGATGGCCTGGTTTTTCTACGAAGCAAGGAATGAGCCCGATTGGTTCAGGATGAAGGTTCCGCAACCCATTTTTTCGTTCAATCGGGATTCAATCCCGCTGGTTATCCTGCTGATGATGCTGCTCGCATTCTTCATCAGGGTTCAGAGCATCGGTCCGGTGTTCTACGAATTTGACCCATATTTCTACATGTACATAGCAAGGCAACTTCTTGTGGTCGGCCATGTTCCGCTTGTCGACAATACCGCCTGGTATCCCGGCCCAGGAGGCCACGGCACAATAGTGCTTACGGGCTACTTGGAATCCGGCTGGTACAACACTTACACGGCTTTTTCCGGGATTTCAAGCAGCTATAACAACCTGCTGCTCTCCACAATCGCGAATGTTTACCCGCCAGTTGTCGGTGCCCTCATCTGCTTCTTCGCATATATGCTCGTCAAGGAAGAGTACGGGCACCTGAGCGGAGTCGTGGCTGCCGGGTTCATGGCGATAACCCCGAGGCTCATAGAGAAGTTTGTGGCTGGCGAGGCCGAGATAACCCCCTGGGGGGTTTTCTCGACGTTCCTCTTCCTTTCCTCTTATGCCATGGCAGTCAATCGGAGCGACAAGCGCCTTGCGGTGCTGGCAGGTATTGCGTTCATGTCGACCTACATCGGCTCCGCATACACTTCCGTTGTCACCCTTATTTTCTTCGGCTTTGCTGTTTTCGAGTCATTTAAGAGATTCTATAAGATGGAAACGCTGAAATCCTTACTGGAGATAAACGCAATCATACTGGCTTTCGTCCTCCTATCCTATGTCGTCAGAGACGTGCCCCGCCAGGACTCAATTACGATTCCTCCGACGATTTTGTTGCCCATAACCTCTCTTGCCGTAATTGCCGCACTCTATTTCATAGAGCACAATTCCAAAAAATTCGACACGCGAGTCACAATGTCCGCGCTGCTGATAATAGCCGGTTTTGTGCTGCTGCTGGTTACCCCGATCGGGGGGGTGGTTTTCCAGTACGCCATGAGCGCAGTTGGGTTCGCAAAGCCGAACAGCGCCCTCATGCAGACTGTCGCAGAGGAGCACCCCCTCTCGCCGGCCGAATTCGCCGGGGAAGCGAAACGCTCTTTTGGCCTTTTGGGAAGCGCAGTGTCAGAGCTGTCGCTCTGGTCGGAGAATGGAAATCCAATATCCATCCCCCTAGGCATACCGCTCCCAAACCCAATAGGGGGCAATAGCATCTATGTTCCGTTTCTGCTGGTTGCCACTTTCATAGTCCTTGTTCTAGCAATTGCTTTGAGGAATAGCAAGCTGGCTTTGCTTTTCATCTTCATGATATTCCCGATATCTTTCGTTGGATTGCAGAAGAGCAAATACACCGTGCAATTTGGTTTTATGCTCATCATAGCAATTGCCGTTTTGCTTGGGGAACTCTACATCCTTTTCCTTAGGGGGTTCGATGAGAAGGAAAAGAAAACTGGAAAAATCGTTTACGGGGTTTTCATCGCGGGTTTGCTTCTCGCAGGATTCTACGACCCGCTTGCTGACGTTATGCCGACGGCGCTCACATTCCAGCCCGGGGACTGCTCGAAGCTTATGGCAGAGCAAAATGCAGGAATTGACAAGCAGCTCAGCCTCTATGTGTACTGCACCCGCATCCCAGCCTACTGGCTGGATTCAATGGATTGGATAAGCAAGAATGTGCACGAAGATGATGCGGTGATGTCCTGGTGGGATTACGGCCATTGGACCAACTTCTTCGGAAACAGGAGGACCGTCACTAGGAACGAGCATTCGAATGTGACCATGGATTTGATGGTGGCAGACGTGTTCGTGGAGGGCACTCCGGAAGACCTTAAGCAAACGATGCAAAAGTTCAACGCGACCCACGTATTGTTCGACATAGACCTGGTTTCCAAATGGGGCGCTCTGAAATACCTTTCCTGCGTTTATAACAACCAGACTAACATGAGCGTTGGCCCAGGGACATCCACCTGTGACCAACTGTATGATTTCGAATATATCTACGTGCCTGCCGAGCCCGCTTTGAACCAGCGCTGCATAATCAAAGGACAAGTCGGCCAGTACCTCCCTCTTGCCTTCTCTTCATTCGGCGTGAACTATTGCGTCGGCCAATCCAACGTCGGCGGAAAAACAGTCATGGTGCTGTTCAATGTCAATCAATCAAACCTGCCCAATGATTTCGATATCAGCCAGGGCGTTGTTACGGTAAATCGGGCGATACCCCTCTACATGGACCGAGTTTCCATAGAAGGTAAGCCGTACGACAGGTTCCTTTCAACCTACCCAGAACTCTGGTACGACGGCCAGTCCGGGCTCCCAGACAGGAAGGGCAAGGCATATGACTCCAATTTCTACAGGGGCTTCTTCCTTGGAAAAATCGATGGGTTCGAGCTCGTCTACCCAGAAGGCGACCCGGGCGGGCTCAATATCCAGCCAGTCAGGATATTCAAGATTAAGGGCAGCTGAGGGAAACCCGAGCTACACTTTCTGCGTCGAGAGCCACTCCAAATAAAGTCTAACTCCCTCTTTCATCGAAACTTTCGGCTTCCAGCCGGTCAGTTTCTTCAGCTTCCTCACATCGAGCCGCATCTTCGTGACATCGCCGACCCAGCCCCTTTCGCCCCCCTCATAAGAATATTTCGGGGAAAGGCCCATATGTTTTCCAACAAAGCCGGCAATCTCATCAACCGTATATGTCCTGTCGCTGCCGACGTTGAAAATGTCGAAGGATGCTTTCTGTTTCTTGAATGCCGTGACTGTCGCGTCGATGCAGTCCGAGATGTAGAGATACGATTTTGTCTGCTTCCCGTTCCCGAACATGTGGAGTTCGTCCGGGTTCTTCTTGAGCTTGAAATAGAAGTCATGCATCACCCCGTGCCCTGAGCGGGGGCCGAAGATGTTTGCGTAGCGAAGCACGGTCCCCCTAATACCATAAGTGGATGAGTAGGAGGAAACATACGCTTCAGCGGCAATTTTCGAGGCCGCATAGTTGCTTATCGGGACAGTTGGATGGGTTTCCGGGGTGGGGAACAATTTTGCATCACCATAAACTGCTGATGTCGAGGTGAACAGCATCCCCTTAACCCCGGCTTTCCTAGTAGCCTCGAGAACATCCACCGTCCCATGCACATTGATGTCGAAGCTGTCTATCGGCCTTTCTGCGCTCTCCTTTACCAATGGGTCGGCTGCTAAGTGGAAAATGTAGTCGACTCCCCTGCACGCTTCCCCCATCGGCTTCCTGCTCCTGATGTCAAATCTCATGAACTCGAATTCCTTGTGCTTGGGCAGGTTTTCCAGGGAGCCTGCTGAGAGATTGTCGACCCCGAGGACCTCGTGCCCCTCTTTAAGCAGTTTGTCTGAGAGATGGCCCCCGATGAACCCGGCCGCCCCGGTCACAAGCATTCTCATTCTACTTCTCCCCTTCTGCCATCTCCTTCCTCTTCCCGATGATATGGTCGAGGAGCTCGTACGCCTTCACAGAATCCTCCCGCGAGACTATCAGCACAGTGTCGGTATAGCACGAATAGAACTCGATGAGGTTTATCCCTTTCCTGTGGAGGAGCGAGGTGACGAAAGCGACGAATCCCTTCGTGGTCTTGATTTCCTTCCCGGAATTCAGGTAAATCGCGTGCAGCCCTCTCCTGTAGCCGATGACGTGCTCCTTCCCAATCGCCTTTATGACTTCCTGCACGCTGTCGTCGCCGGCGATTATCGTTATTGCGTGGCCCGAGCTGATGATGTTGAACTCCTTGCCCATCTTCTTGAGCGTTTCGTCGAGCCGAAGCATCACTCTTCGGTCCTGGTATGCCTGAATCACCGAGATGTTGCTTTTGAGCGAGAATCCCGTGTTCGACAGGAGGCGGGACAGCCCCTCGTCGGTCTCCTCATCCCCCATCTCAGACACATAGCGCCGGACAGCTGCGCGAACCGCTTCTACGCTTGCGTCAGGTGCAGCCTCCTTCCTTATTTTTTCCGAGACTGCCGAGAGATTCGCGACCCCCAGCCTAATCGAACTCCGCAGGTAGAGGTCCTCGTCAAGGGCGTCGTACACGCGCGAGACCACGGTCTTGTCAGCCATAGGTTCACCAATTTAATTTCCGTTTTAAGCTTTTTGGTATTAATTGGCCGAAAATGGCTTAAATACCTTTCGCACATCAAATCCCCATGGGAGGTTTTGTGCAGGTTATACCGAGAGGAGTCTTTTTCTTTAGGTATTGCTAGCCTGCGCGAGAGGTGTTTTTATGGGTCTCGTCGAAGATATAAAGAAAAACATTGACTTGTCGCAGTACAAGGGTATAAAGAAGGTCGTGCTCGCTTACTCGGGAGGAGTGGATACGTCGATAATGATAAAGCTCTTCCAGGACGTCTGCGGCTTCGAGGTAATCGCAGTCACGCTCGACCTCGGGCAGAAGGAATACAGCAATGTCGACAAGAAATCGATAAAGGAGAAGGCGGAGAAGCTCGGCGCGAGGCACCACTTCATCGACGCCAAGCGGGAGTTCATAACGGATTATGCGTGGAAGGCGGTCCAGTCGAACTGCATGTACCAGGGCGCATACCCGAACTCGACCGCCCTTGCCCGCCCGCTCATCTCAAAGCACCTCGTTGAGGTGGCGAAGAGGGAGGGTGCCGGCGCTGTTGCCCACGGCTCGACAGGGAAGGGAAACGACCAGGTACGCTTCGATGTCTCATTCATGGCGCTTGACCCGAACCTAAAAATTATCGTGCCTGTGAGGGACTGGAGCCTCATGAGGGACGAGGAGATAAAATACGCCCAGCAGAAGAACATTCTGATTCCGGTGAAGAAGGATTCCCCTTACTCGATTGACGCAAACCTCTGGGGCCGCTCGATAGAGTGCGGAATCCTCGAGGACCCGGCGACCGAGCCGCCGGACGACGCTTACGAGTGGGTCGCTCTCCCGCACAAGGCGCAGGACAAGATTGAAACCGTGAAGATAAGCTTCAAGAAAGGCGTGCCAACTGAAATCGATTGCGCGGACGGGAAGTTCACGGACCCGGTCGAGATGGTTGAGAGGATGAACACCGTAGCCGGCAGGAATGGAGTGGGGCTCATCGACCACATGGAGGACCGCGTAGTCGGGCTGAAGTCCCGCGAGAACTACGAGTGCCCCGCAGCGCTCGCATTCATATTCGCGCACAAGGACCTCGAGAAATACGTCCTGACCCGCGAGGAGAACGATTTCAAGCCCCTTGTCGACAAGGCGTGGGGGGACCTCGTTTACCGCGGGCTCTGGTATTCGCCCCTCATGAAGTCGCTGAACGCATACCTCGAGGCTTCTCAGGAATACGTTGACGGCTGGGTGAAGCTGAAGCTCTACAAGGGAAGCATGCGCGTCGTGGGCAGGAGCTCGGAGCACGCGCTCTACGACAAGCTCCTCGCCACCTACGACAAAGGCACGACGTTCAACCAGAAGGATGCGATTGGGTTCATAAAGCTCTGGGGCCTGAATACCGTAATGGCTAATAAAGTCCGAAAATGATAATATAAGGGAACAAACACAAAAACACAACAAACAAAACGATACAAACGAGCAAACAAAATATAAAATAAAACAAAAACAGACAAAAAACAAAACACAAAACTGGGGCCTCGAGGCCCCAAGGTGTTCGGTGCTTCGAAGCGCCGGGCGAATTTGGTTTGATTGTGTGATATGTGATTGATATGAAAGTCTGGAGCAAGAAGGGCGAAGACGTCCCGAAGGAAGTCGAGGCATACCTGAGCGGGGAGGACATTCTTCTCGACCAGGAACTTGTCTTCTGGGATGCCCTCGGCTCAATTGCGCACGCAAAAGTCCTCGCCAAGGCTGGCGCCCTTAGCCCAGGCGAGAGCGAGAAGTTGATTGTCGGGCTAAAGAAAATAATCGCTCTTCACAAGCAGGGCAAATTCGAGCTCAAGGAGGAGCTCGAGGATGTGCATGCGAATATCGAAGCCTTCCTTACCGAAGATCTCGGGGACCTCGGGAAGAAGCTCCACACGGGCCGCTCGCGCAATGACCAGGTGGCGCTTGATTTGGCGCTCTATTCGAAGTGGGAGCTATTGGGCGTCTGCACCAAGACAGCGCAGCTTTGTTCAAAAATCATTTCGCTCTCGAAAAAGCACGACTGCCCGATGCCAGGCTATACGCACTCGCGAAAAGCGATGGTGAGCTCTGTCTCTCACTGGCTTCTGGCTTATTGCGAGGCATTGCTCGAGGACCTCGAACTCTCATTGGCAATCATCGAGTCGCTCGGCAAATCCCCTCTCGGGGCTGGAGCCAGTTTCGGCTCGGTCATCCCACTCGACCGGGAGCTAAGCGCAAAAGAGCTCGGGTTCAATTCAATTTACCTGAACACACTTAATGCGGTCGGTTCCAGGGGAAAGACGACGAAGTTTGTCCTCTTCGCGCTCTCATCGATTATGCAGGACCTTTCAGCTTTTTCCAGCAGCCTTATCCTGTACTCTGACGATTCCCACGGATTCGTCTCGCTCCCGCGCTCCTACTGCACAGGCAGCAGCATCATGCCCCACAAGAGCAACCCGGATTGCCTTGAGCTCATCCGCGCGAAATCAGCGAAGCTTCTGGGCCTGGAAGTTTCAGTGGCAGCAACCATGCACGCACTCCCACTTGGCTATCACAGGGATTTGCAGGAGACAAAGGGGGCGCTAATGAAGGGATTCGGGATAGCGAAGGCCAGCCTCGAGATAATGGAAGGCATCGTCTCAGGGCTCAAAATTGACGAGAAAGCCTGTTCATCTGCCTGCACATCCGAGATGTGCCTTGCTGATTTCGCGACGAAAATGAGCCTGGAGGGAATTCCTTTCAGGGACGCCTATCGCGATGCAAAGATATCTGACCCGAAATATTCCTACCTGCTCGACCCGAAGAAAAACGTGTCGCTCAAGACGCTCCCAGGCGGGCCTGGGGACAAGCTGATGGGTAAGAAGCTCGAGGGAATGTTGGCCGAACTCGAGAAAAAAGTAAATTCGAAAAAGCATTATCTCGAGTCTTCCATAAAGAAGCTTTCCGGAACATCCCCATAACAGCTCATTTTTTCGCTGGTTTTAAATACTCCAATCCCAATAGCTAATCATGGAAGACGACTACATGACCAGGAACGACTGGATTGTCCAATACTTGCTCACCCTCATGGGCGTTCTTGTGGTTGGGTTCGCACTTGACCTGGGGATTCAGCTAATTGTCTACCCGGGAACAAGCCCCGATAGCCGTGGTTCCCTGGACTCGCTCAGGATGATTCTCCCAAAGCCTCTCGATTCCCTCGGCCTTGTCCTTGGCTTCATCTACTCCTTAGTGGTGTTCTTCCTTTTGGGCGCAATGAAGCCGAAGAAGAGAAGGCCGGTGAAAATCTAGTCACGTTCTCTTATACGCTTTCTTGCGATGTAAGATGCGCAGGACAATGATGCGTTTCGGTTTCATCCACTCGATGAACACCCGGTAATCACCGACCCTTAATTTGAAATAAGGCCTATCGACTAGGCGCTCAAGGTAATGCGATGGGTTTCCTTCTGCAACTTCTACTCTCTTGACAACCGCTATGTGATAGGTCCTGTGCAAGCTCGCAAGGTCGCGAAGCGCGGGCTCCTTCCACTCTATGCTCATAGCCCCAGTCTCTTTTTCAGTTCTTTGTGGGATATGCTCTTTGTGGCTCTTGCCGCCTCGATTGCGCCAGCCGCATCTTCATCAAGAGGTCCCTCGTTGTCAAGCAATCCGAGCTTCTCTCCATAAAGGACAAGCGCCTGCCTTATCACGTCATTTCTTGAGCCCGAGAGCCCTTCCTCGACCGCCCTCTCGAGCACGTGAGCGGGAATCCCGGAGAGCCCGATGGTCATGCGTATATTTTCCATGATTATAGTGTATTTATTCCACTATAAATATGTTTCGGTCGCTACCCAAGCACATGTACGCTCATCGCCAGATTGTAAGCGAATAGCGAGACCGGCGCCATCATCACGAAATACACGATGAAATTCCTCCAGCTTCCCCCAAGCTGGGCTATGAACAGGCTCGCGAGCAAGGAGTATATTACTAGGTAAATCTGGGCAGCGCCAATTGAAGCAGAAATGAGGCTGGCCCTTTCAAGAGAGCTCATGCTCGAAATCAATTCCATCCCCTGCCCCCCGAGTTTCGATATCACGTTCGTTATCGCCCCCAGAACGAGGGGGACGAGGAGCGCCCCCCCAAAAAGGAGCGTGTATTTCTGCAGCGCTAAGGTCGATTCCCTTTCTCTCACAATCGAGAAAATCGAGAACATGTCCGCGGCGGTCTCCTTGAGCGCCATGCTCATCTCCCCGCCGGCCGAATAGGCCTGCGAGAGGAGTTCAGTTGCGCGAGAGAGGAGGACCGAATCGTTCTCTTCCGAGATAGAACTTAGCGCAGAAGGCACGTCAGCCCCTGACTTTATCTGGCTGTGCGCAGCCGCGAACTCAATGGAGAGGGGGCCGTATCCCGAATCAGCAATCGATTTAATGATTTTGTCAAGCGGGGTTCCTTTCGAAAATGAGGAAGCATGGAGCAGGGCATCCGGCAGCCTCGCCTCAATCTCGGCAGTCCTCGCTTCAATTTTCCTTACCATTAAAAAATAAACCAGGACCGGGATTGCAAAGGGAAGAAGCGCAATCCACGGCTCGTATCTGAGTGCGAAGCTCCCGAAAAGCAGAATGAGGGCAATGGGAACTGCCGCGCCAATAAGAAAAACTAGCGCTTTCCCGAAACCCGCGCCAATCCCCATTCTCCCAAGAGTTTTATCCGCGAGAACCACTTGTTTTTTTGAGAGAATCCCCCCTTTTCTCCTCCCAAGATTTTTCGGGGTTTTCTCGTAGATTGCCAAGAGGACCGCGCTTCCAGCGAGCGGGAACCCGATGGCATATGCGAACCAGATGTCCGAAGCAGAGAAAGCAGAGGAGAGGAATGCCGAGCCGACGACTGCATAAGCCTGGAAGAGAGCCGGGACGATGCAGGAGACTGCAACGAAGAGGAGCCCGAGGAAGGCGATTCTCGCGCTGTGCTCGCGGGTTCCTGCTTTTTGAGCCTCAATCAACTCATCGGCGAGATGCCTCAGCCCCTCACCCTTCGAGCCGTGGCCATATGCCTCTATCATCTGCTGGACAGCGCGCTTCACGACCAAGGAATCCACTCTTGACGCGATTCCCCTGAGGGCATCGGGGACGTTCGAGCCGCCATGCTCAATCTCAGCCATCGCTTCCCCCATTTCAGGCGCTATCGAATAGCCGGATTGTGCTGCGTGTGCGAGGCATTTCTCGAAAGAGACCCCGACAGCGAGTTCAGTGGCGATTGAGCGTAGAGCGATTGGGAGGTCGGATTCAATCCCCTGCGCCCTTCTTTTGGCGAGAATCGAGGGGAGCCCGAGGAGGAAAAGATAAGCGAGAGCGAAAACAATTAGCGAAAAAGCGATGGCGAGCAAGAGCTCGAACGACAAGAGGAGAAAAAGGAGGGAAAGGATAAAGACTGCGAGCGATAGGGAGAGCGAGAAAGAGAGATACCCGCCCGGTTTAGCTCGAAGCCCCGCGAGCTTCAGGCTCTCGGATGTTTTTTTCAGGCCAGCTTCAGAAAAAAAACGAAACTGCGGGAAAGAATCTGCGAGCTCATCTATCAAACCATCCCCCCAGCAGCCTGTCATAGTTCTGTATTGCGACGACTGTTTCGAAAAAGCCCGTTTTCCTCTTGGCGAGCCCACATAGGAATTTCGACCTGTCTGAAAGCTCTTTCTTGAGCATTTTCCCGTCAAACCCGAGAGCATTCATGACCTCTTCCTCCACTGCGGAAGGATTCTTGGTCCTCTTGAGCGAGCGGGTCTTGTAGTCATATCCATATATCGTGATTGCCTCAACAGCGCCCCCGTTCATTCTCACTTCTGCAATCTCGAGGGCCCGTCTCGCTTCCTTGCCCTTGTCGCTTCCCCCAAGCCTTTTCTGTATCACTATGAGCCCGATTGACGCGATGTCGGTTTCAGGCGCGCCGAGAGCGCGCATCCTCGCGACCGCCTCTTTCGCCGAGTGCGCATGGAATGTCGCATAGCTCCCTCTCGCCTGCCCGCTCGTTATCGCATCCAGAAGCGCCTTTGCCTCCCCCGCAGTCCTTGCCTCGCCAACAATAAGCCGGTCAGGCCTCATCCTCAGGCTGTCCGAAGCAAGCTCGCCCATCCCTATCCCGAGTTCTGTGTTCGCGAGCAGGGAAACCCTGTGCTTATGCGGTATGTTTATTTCAGGGGTCTCCTCGGTGATGAGCACGCGCTCTTCGAGCGGGATAAAGGAAAAGAGAGCATTGAGGGTGCTCGTCTTCCCGCTCGCCGTGTTCCCTGCGATAAGAATCGAGGTGTCCACTTTCATCGCGAGCCAGAGGAAGGCGAGGGACTCCGGGGAAAAGGTCCCGAGCGAGACGAGCTCTGGAGCAGAGATTGGATTGGCCCTGAACTTACGAATGGTCAGTTCGAGCTGCGATATTGGCGGCATCGATGCGTGGAGCCTCGAGCCATCAGGCAGGACGGAATTTATTCTCGGGGTTTGGTAGGCGAGCCTCCTTCCAAGGGGCCTCGCCATCTTATTTACCGTATTCACAAAAACCTCTTGGGAAGTGAAAGAGCAATCCGTCTCAAGCCACCCTTCGCCCCGCTTATAAACATAAACCGGCTTTCCCAACCCCACGACTGCAATTTCCTCGAGCGAGTCATCCGCGAGCATTGGGTCAAGCGGCCCAAAACCCCAGACCTGCATCAGCGTTATTTTCGAGAGGTAATCGAACTGGTCGGTTTCCATCATGAGCCCGGAATCCTTGCAATAACCAGTTAGAATTCCCTCAAGCTCGGACTTCGCATCCTCCCGGCCCCCGAACTCGCCTTTCTTCGAGTTTTCCCTGAATCTTGCGCAAATCTCGTTAACTATCCCCTCTTCCTCGCGCGAGAGCCGTGGTATCCCCACGGAATATCCCGCCTTCTCCCCGCTTACCCTCCAGCCGAGAATCCCCTCTTCTTCCTTGAGGAGCCTGAGCGCTTCCTCTGGGCAGTAGTCGATGCACTTCGGCTTCCCGAGGCAGGCGTCGCATTTGATTGCCTTATCCTCAACGATTTCTATCGCGCCTTTTGAGCATTGCCTCGCGCACTTCCCGCACCCGTCGCATTCCTCGGAATCAATAAACAGGAACCCGTTCGACTCCTTTATCGCGCCCCTCGGGCAGGCGGGCTTGCAGCCGGCGCTTTCAGGAGGGCAGTGCCTGCATTTCAAGAGGTTTAGGGATTTCGGGTTCTTTGGGCATACGGAAAGGCACGCGCCACAGGTTGTGCAGGCCGGTTCCTCGAAAAGAAGCTTCATGTTTCCCCCATGAAAAACTTCGCTTTAAAAATATAAATAGTGTTCGGTGAGGGAATCTATCGTTCCCTCACTCTCACTTTCATCCTCATCTGGCTGTCGAGGGCGAGCTTCACGTTGTTCCCAGAAGTGTTGAGGTTGTAGTTCGGGAAGAAATAGTTCCTTTCCCGGCATTCATGCACTGTCGCATGGCAGGCAGGGCAGAGTATCTGCTGGTATTCGATGTTTCTCCTCATCTCGTGGAACTGCCTCTGCAGCCCGTCCCTCCTCGCCCGCCAGAGAATCTCGCGGTCTATCATATGGTGCAATTGTATAAGCTCTGGAAATTTAGATAGGTCAAGATGGCAGCGCTGGCACCTAAACTCGTCTATGAGCATTAAGAGCTGCTTCACAGCCCCTGGTCGCTTGGGCCGCATTCAGTTAACTTATCGATTTCAGTATTTAAACGTTTTCTTTTTCGTCGAAAAAAGGAAATGGTCCTTTAATAACAGCATCAGTCGGAAATTCTAGGACACGGCAGCATTCTATCAAGTTCCTTCAATGTGGTTATGGTATCTTCATCTTTAAGCATAAAACTCGCAGAGACCGTTTGTCCTCCAGTAAGCGACACGACGGCCCCAACTTCGGAAGCCCCAACATTCACTTCGTACGGAGTCGAATACTCAATAATCGCGTAAATTTTGCCGCTCCTTCGGTTATACACAAATTCCAGCGTGTCGTCTCTTCTAACTTTCAAATTTTCCTTGACCTGAGAACACAATATTCTAACTTTTGAAACAACCGCTTGAATGTCGGACGCATCCCGGGCTATCCCTTCAATCTCAGGGATTTTGCCATCCGCGAGTCCTTTGACGTCCTCTCGCAGTCGCGTTCGAGCAGTTTCTACGAGCATGTAGCAGCGCCGGGAAAACTCCAGGCATACCCCTCCCCCACTTTCCTCTGGCTTGGCGAAACTAGTTTCGCCAATTTTTCTGAAAGTTGCGATTGGCCAGTTCGCTTTGCGCTGTTCAGGCCCGTTGTAAGCCATACAATCACTATCAAGTGCTTGCTAGATCCCTATAACTATGCAAAGACCAGCATATAAACATTCGTTTTTTAATCATATTAAGAATTAAATCAAAACCTCGGCTCCTCCGTAAGAATCATCATTTGCAGCGCCACCAGCAACAGCATGCCCGTTCGAACGGGCAGGCCCGCCTCCGATAGCGGACTGCACAGCATCAGAGCTGCGCACAACGGTGCAGTACTGTTGGTGGGAGTTCTAAAGGGCCATTTTTCGTCGAAAAAACAAACCCATTTTACATAACTTTATTAATTCCCGGAGAAAAAAATTACCTCATGGAAGATAACGATGAAGGGAAGATGCCTGAGATGACCTTCTGGGGCCCTGAAGGCGGAAAGATGCCAGTGGAGGAAGAGAGGCTATCCCGTTCCACCCCTTTCTGGCTCACCGGGCTCTTCACTGACCCGAGAGCGGTGTTCAAGAGCGACCTCGAGGAGGGAAGTATCATACAAGCCCTGGTCAGGGTGGCAGGCGGATTATTCGTAGTTGTCTTATTATTTTTTCTCATAATCGCCTTCCTGTTTGAGTGGATTAATTCCATGCGTTCAGAAGTCAATGTAACGGGTTCAGGAGGCAATACGGGCGTCCTTTTGGCAGGGCTCGGGGTATTTGTGCTCGTAATCTACCCGCTAGCAGGAATCATAATGTTCCTCCTATGGAACGCGGTGCTCTATATCATTGCAAGGATTCTTGGCGGTTCTGGCGCTTTCGGAAAGCAGGCAAGCCTGCTATCAATAATTATCTTATTCCAACTCGTATTGGGTGTTTTACTCGTCCCGTTTGAAATCGTGCTGGCCTTCATTCCGTGTATCGGGGGAGTAATCGGCATGTTGGTTCCAATCGGTCTGGGGCTCTATTTCATTTACCTTGAGACAATCGCAATCTCGATTGCCCACAAGATGGACGTGCTAAGGTCTTTCATCGTCATCATAACGCCCATTCTGTTAATCATGGGCTTGTATATCGGCGTTATCCTCGCAGCAATCGACCCCTATCTTTCTGCGATTCCAAGCCAGGGAGGGGCGAATGTTTTGGCTGGAGGCGGTAGGACACTGTTCCCAGGGATTCCCGTCGTCTCTGATGCATCCGAATGCGAAAAAGTGGGCCAAGACAATGCCCTCCACTACACTGTTCCGCCAAAAGACCTCTGCTACACGCAATTCGCAATTAACAACAAGCAGGCTTCAGCCTGCGCCAAAGTCTCTCACCAAGGCACAAAGGACGCCTGCTACATGGAGACTGCGGTTCTTTTGAAAGACTCCCAGATATGCAGTTCTATCCTCGACTCGAAGATCAAGGCCAACTGTCACCAGATCACGGGTTATTGAAAACCCGGCTTCGAAACCTTATTAAATCTCGGAGTCGCCAAAAATACCTGCGTTTGCTCCGGTAGTCTAGACCGGTCAAGGATTCCGGCCTCAGTCTTGAATGCCAAGGCATGCTAGACGGCCAATCGAGCCGGTGACCCGGGTTCAAAATCCTTCCCTTTCTTTTTGGGAAAAAGAAAGGTCTGGATCAACCCCAAAGAAAAAACGGTGAAAACCTAGGGGTTTGAAAATCCCGGCCGGAGCATCTTTCTTATTTGTTAAAGGCGCGTTCGAGTAGGTTTCAAGCTCCTGATAGCTTTCGACGAACCGCTGGATTATCCTGCCCCCGTATTTTTGGAAGAACCTGTCGAGAAGTTCTTCCTCGGCGACGCGGTTCGCCCTGCTTTCGCAACTGTCCAATTCGCCGAAGTTCTTCCGCATGAATTCCTCGCTGTTGTCCGAGTGGAGCAAGCGAATCGTATTATCTGCGGAGCGGGCCGAGTGGTGGGTGTAGGTCCCAATCATCTTGGTGCCGTTGGACCAGCCCATATACGGGACCATATGCATCGGGGACATCCCGGCCTCCGCGAAACAGGTCGCCCGGCTGTGGCGGAACCAGTGCGGATTGATTTTCTTGTCTATTCCCGCCCGTTTTGCCGTCTCGGTCAGCATTTTCCTGAACGCGGGGTAAGTCGCGTGTGCGCGGTGTCTTGTGCAAAACAGGGAGGTTTTGCTATCTCCAACGAACCCGTTTAGGTATTGGTCGGCATATCCCCACTTATCGACTACCAGTATCTCCCTCGGGCCGGTCTTCCCATCCAAATAAAGGCGGAATTCCCGTTTGTCCTTGTTTTCTGCCAGCACGTCTTTTCGTTGCATCCCGAGTATCTCCCCGATTCGCCCGCCAGATTCCCATAGGAGCGTGATAAAGCACTTGTCCCGGAGCGTAAGCGAGACATCAATCATCCGTCTTATGTCCTCTTCCGTGAGCACCGGTCCGCTTTTCTTGACGTGTTTGAATTGCCTGCCTTCAAGGAACTCCATTTCCGGGGGCAGCGTTTGCCCTTTTATGCCGTGAAGCCAGCGATAAAACCCGGAAAGGACAATCTTGTAGTCCCGCAGCGTTTCAATCGAGCAGCCTTGCGACTCGGTGCTGTTGAAGAATTCCTTCACGGCCCCCGCGTCGGTCCGGCGGATATCCCTGACCTGACCGCGATTTATGAATGTCCTTATGTTAATGACAATCTTGTATAAGCGCTGGAATGTAACGCCTCTCTGCCGATTGTGTTCTACGTATCCGATGAGCGGCTTCCTGTTAGCTTCGCTCAACGTGCCCAGCATTCTCTCGACTTCCTTCTCGAAATCCTTTCCGTAGATATTTGCCTTGGTCATCTTCTCCCTCACTTGAAAATTTTGAGCACATCCTCGGTTTCCTGAATGTTTATCCGATGCATTTCGCAAAATCTCCTTACCGCGCTTAAGCGGGTTCTTTTGTCGACAAACAATTCCCGGTTCTCTCTTCTTTTTGGCAAGAGTTTGGCCTTGTCATCCATCTCAATCACTTCCGGAGCGTTCGCATATTTTGTCTTTCATTGTGTTGCGTTGTCTCCTGTTAACTAATATAAATGTAAACATTTATAAGGCTATCTAATGAAATACTATGCAATACAAAAGTAAACGGGTTTTATATGGTCAAAAAAGCGTCAGAATCGAATCCAACCTCGAAACAACCTTCGGAGTTTCAATGGGAAGCGCTTGCTCACATCGAGCAACAGGTTATTTGGGAGCTATACAGCGCTCGTTGCGCCATTAATTCGATGCAGGTCTACTTCAGGCTCGCCACCCGCGTAATCCGGGACCACGAGGACGGCAAGCTTCGTATGCGCACCGTCGCAAACATTCGTTCCATACCGGTAGAAGAAACAGGGGGAATGTTCATCCCAGCAAAAAAGCCGAAAAAGCCTTCTTCCACGAGCATAGAAACCGACAAGGAGACAATCGATTTAGCGACTTTAGACCGTCGCAAGGCGGAAGAAATAGTGGCGGGATACAGGAAAGACGGAGTCCAGATACCCGCCTATACGACAATAATCCGGGTCCTGAACGGCTTCGTGGGCTTGGGTTGGGTTTCGAAACGGGAGGAAGCGCTGGGCCGCTCTGCCACCTTGTTTTTCCTACCGTCGCCTATCCGCGAGAAACTAATGAAGTCGAATATCTCGGAACCGAGCGCCTTCTGAACACCTCACAAACGCGGAAGAGGCTAAAAGCTTAAAACCCTTAAACTTCGTTAACTTTAACGTGGGGTGAACAATTGTATCAGGGGTCTGCAAAATTACAGAATTTTGCAATAAAGTATCGCTGGTGGCTTTTATTATTCGGTTTCCTTACGGCTCCAATCTTCATCGGGTTCGTTTTGTTTATCATGGGAATCTTCGGGTTTCTTTATAAATGGAGGGTTCTGACGCCACTCGCGCCTGAAGAAACCTCGGCAAACCCAGTAAAACTCCAAACTGATAAAGAAATGCCCGAGGGAATCTTGTTTAACAAATGTGTTTTTTGTAAGGAAGGACAGGTAAAAGTTCAGACAAAAAAGGGCTTGTTTGGGCTAACGAGTCAACAGATAATCGGTTGTTCCGTTTGTAACACCGAGTATATCCCAATCGGTAAAAGCGAATTCGGGCAAGATAAGTTCAGAATAAAAACAAAAAACCAGAATTTTAAAGAAACCTTATACGATTGGCGTGTTTTCTATTCCAACGAACTCATTGTTTTCGGAAAGGGAAAAAACAACCCTATCGTCGAGATTTTAGACGAAATGGTATCCAAAAAAGAAGACGGTATCGATAAGATAGACCTTAACGTGACCTTTCAGTCCATCGATAACACGCAAGGTATCGTTTTAGAAAAAGACGAGAATGTCTATTACTCCGAATCAGCGGCCCTCCTCGAAGAGAGAGTAGGCCGGAGTTATTCAACCGGTTACGCGGGGGTCCGAGTTTCAAAAGGAGTATTTCTGGGTGGGTCACAAGGTCAATCGGAACCGACCCATTCGGTAAAACAACTTGATGCCGGAAGTTTATCCATAACTAACAGCAAGCTCCTGTTTAGAGGAAGCTTCAAAAATATTCAAATCTTGCCGAAAGAAATAATCTCGCTAAACTTTGGGAAGGATTACATTGCTGTTGGAGTTAAGAATAGGGAGAAATTGAGATATTTCACCGTGGACGATGGTTTACGGCCCTATGTTCTTATCCAGGCAATGACAAAAAAGGTGCGCTCATGAAATCACTTTACCTACTCGCCGTTCTGGTCTTGGCGTTTGGCATATTTGGTTGTTCAACTCAACAACAAGCCCCTACTGGACCTATTAAAACCTACGAATGCCCGGACGGTAGCGTTGTCAAGAACTTAAGTGAATGCCAAAAAACATATATCTGCCCTGACGGCACTTCGGTTATGGACCTCTCGAAATGCCCTACATATACGTGTCCAGACAACACGACTGTCACCGATATAAGCAAATGCAAAAAATGCCCGGAAAGCTGTGACGACGGAAACCTCTGCACTCGCGATTACTGTGAGACTACGAGTTTAGAGTGTAAGCACGAAGTCTTGAACGGAACAACATGTGGGACAGGGATGACGTGCTACGTGGGTTTTTGCACTAAAGACAAGTGTATAAACCTCTACAACTCCGAGAAGATGAGTAAAGACGAAATTGAAAAAGAGGTAGGAGCCTGCTATACCAGCAAATACGTCTCTATGGCGGTTCAGAAAAATAATACCGATGTGTGCGACGAAATCATGGACCCGTATTACTTGTCAAACTGTTATCTCGGAGTTGCGTTTATAAGAAATAACTATTTCATCTGCGGCACGATGCGGGAGATTAGTTACGAAGCTAAAGGTTATTACGACCAGGTGACCAACAAGGATGTTTGCTACTCCAATTACGTTACGTATTCCGTTAATAATAATCTGATATTCGACGAGGATGCGTGTAACCGAATAACAAACAGTCAAATGAAAGAAAGTTGCCTACAACTCAAAAATTACATCTTCCCGCCAACCGGAATAAAGACATTATACGCATCAAAACAGGGAAATGTATTGGCGGCATATTTTATTCTCCAAAACGAAAAAGGTTCTACGTCAACAGCGGATGGAACAGCAACGATAAGCATAATAGAAAAGACCGGTTATGGAATTTATGAAACTCAAACGACTTCCTGCACTAAAACTTTCACCGTTAAGAAACAAGATTACTCCCGCACCACGTTGGGATTAGGAAGCTTCGAACACGAAGACATAATATATAACTTCGGTTCGCTTTCCTTATCTGGGTGTCCTCTTGATTCTTCGAAAACACCTTACCTAAAACTCAAATTCGTCACCAGTGATGGAAAAATTTTCGAGGAGGAGACAGCGTTTTATTGAGCGGGAAGCCGTATAGTGCTCTCTCCATTTCCTATTTGTGTGCCTATCCCATGTATCGAGTTTCATAGTCTCTAATGCATTCTTTGATAAATGAGGCCTGCTGTTTCGGACCATATAACTCATTCGTAATCTTGTTAAGTAGGCAGTAAACATGGTGACTGATTTTGCTCATGTCCTTATTATCTGGAATGTCGAATGTATCTTTGTGGTATTCTCTATCCATCGTTTGAGTCGTTAATCGGTCTGTCCCCATATCTAAAGTATTAATTTTTACATTTTTGTAGCGTTTTGTCCTCAATTCGACAATCGAATTTTTTAGTTTGTCAGTGTTAAGATGGAAAAATCCATTGCGAATCCCATTAACAAGTTCCAAATCCTCCCTGTATTTTTCGAGATTGATGTCCGTCAGTTTTTTTAGCATCGTTCCAAACGTTTGGTTTTGTAAGATACTTTCATCATGCGTTTTCCGTATGTATTCATATTTCATAATATACTCCAGACAGCCAACCGAACACATGAAACAAGCATAATAAAGGCCTTGGAAATACGAAACGAAGGCCTGCTTTTCCAATTCCTGTATAAGCTCTTGGAAATGATACCACGATTTAACGTCCTCGCTCCAATCAGTAATCAATACGTGCGGTTCAGCAAACTGAACGAACAAGGCAGAAGGTAAGGGAATTGGTTTTGGAAAATACGTGCCGTCATCGTCTTCAATCTGAATCTCGTCTGGACTTTGTGATGAGTAACTCTGCACCAAATACTTTTTTTCTTCTTCAAACTGAGGCGGTTTGGTCTTTTTCGTGGATTCAATCTTCTTAAGCTCGGAAATAACATGCTGATACGTGAGATTTCGATATGCATTGACGAAGTTCTTTTCTGGTTTTGGGAACGTCAGTTGGCTAATCTTAACTCGTTTCTCTCTTGACTTTTTACGAGATTTACCCATCATCTTACCTTCAATGTTTTTCAGATGCGATGCCAGCCAAAACCAAAAGCAGCGCAAGCCCGAGAACCGTTTGATTGTTTGCCTTTTGCCTGGCTCCGTTTAGAATGTGGTCGTATAGTTTTTTCATTTCTTCATGCCTTTTTGTTGAGTCATAGAAAGCGAGATAACCAATTTCTTTTATCATTGCGTCAGGCTTGGTTTCTGGGTCAAGAACTATCGGAAGAATTAGCTTGTTGCTCATTCGCGCAGCTCCTATCTCCTGCTGGACATAACTTGAATTGTGCGAATTCTTGCTATAAAGAACTACAAATATGTCGCACCGTTGTATCGCAGAAATGATATTCTGGCTTAAGCTGCCCACAAGTAAATTTGTTTCCGCCAAAAAACTCCGTGCATCTGGAATTTGGTCAATAAGTGTTTTGATTTTGTTCGCTTCTTCGAGGTCCTTTGAGCTGTAGCTTATGAATATATTATATGTCATGTCTAATTCCTTCAAGCAATTATTTTTTCTTCAAAACCACCGAAAGTTCGTCGTCAAATTTGTCAGCAAGTTCTATACATTTACGCCCAGCATCGGTTATCCTGTAAGCAACAAGATTCCGACCCTTACTGTCAGAGATAGTCCGTTCTATTGCGCCATAACCCACAAGTTCTTTTATTCGAAGCGAGATGGTGTTGGATGAAAAATTCCTTTTTGTGCGAAAGTTTTTGAGGCTCCGTAGCTCCTTAAAGTGTCCCACATCTCGCTCTGCGAGATACTTCAAAATCTCCAGCGTGCCCTCGGAAACCAGCAAACTAATCCACTCGTAGCTCTTATTCAATAAGACCACCGTATCCCGTAGGATACTTTGGTCTCTCAATATTTATTGTAGACGCGTAAGTATTTATACTTTAGTATCATAATAGAACTACGGTCATTAAATGAGAACGGTTGCTCCGAAAGTCCTCCTTTTGGCATCGTTGCTGCTCGTCGTTTTGTTTTTCGGCTGCACGAACAATTCTACCGCGAAAACCGAGTCGGGGGTTAATCCATCTGAAGTAATACCATCGCCCCAGCAAAACACTACTGATTCGGATACATCAATTCCGAACGTTATGAATACTATCCGTCCAGATGCGCCGGTTCCAGATGCAAACAAAACCGTGCCACAACCAAACACCACGACCGAGTTGGGGCCAAACAAAACCGAAGAAAAACCCGTGCTCCCGCAGAATACCACGAATCCGACAAATCAAACTGAAGTAAAACCTGTGCCCCTACAGAATACTACTAATCCGGAGACCCAAACACCAACTGTTACGATATGCAAGGTCGTATACAATCCTTCAACCGGGGTAAAGTCCGACGACCAGCTGATACAACTCTGTAACTCTGGCAATTCCAGGGCAGATATCGGAGGCTGGCAACTGACAGATGGAGAAGGAACTTACACGATACCAGCAGGAACCATCATCGCACCTAATAGTGAATGGTCCGTCAAGGGAACGACGTTTAATCCTACGAGAGCAACAACCAAACTTTATCTGGCCAAAACTCACGATTCTGTAACGCTGTTCGATAAGAACGGGAACAAGATTGATGAAAAACAATGGTGAACGCTTGCGAGCAAGAAACCTTATACTCTTGGTTGTTTTCCTGCTCGTTATCGTGCTTGTCCTTTACGTATTCTTGCAGCCAGCACGCAACGTTAGCGAAATCAGACAGCCGGGCGAAGCTGTCCGCAACGTCTCTGTAAACTCTACCTCTGTTCGGTCGATAACCCTCGCTAGCTGGAACCTCCAGGCATTCGGACAACACAAGGCATCCAATGCGACCTTGCTTGAGGCGTATGCTCGGGTATTGGGTGCCTACGACATTGCGTTCGTCCAGGAAATCCGCGATGAAACCGGTAGCGCATTTCCAGCGTTATGTGCTCGGATTCCAACCCACAATTGCATAAATTCGAGCCGCGCGGGTCGTTCGTCAAACAAGGAGCAGATAGGCATTATCTATCGAAAAAACATCAAACTTGTAGGTTTCAGGGACTTTAATCCTGACCCGAAGGACAGGTGGGAGAGGCCCCCTATTGAGGTCGATTTTGAGACGGATGGTTACCAGTTACGGGTATACAACATTCACACGGCTCCGGATTCGGTTCCTACCGAGCTGGCCGCCCTTGAACCGATAGTAAACGCGAGCGAGAATACTGTTGTGTTAGGAGATTTGAATGCCGATTGCGGCTACTACCCAAAAAACAATAGGACCCACTTCAAGAATTGGACCTGGGTTATCCCAGAAGGCGCGGATACGACCGTGCACGCGACAAACTGCGCTTACGATAGGATTCTTCTGAACGGAAATGCTACCTCGGAATTCGTAGATTATGGCATTTACAAAACCGGTATTAATACAACGATTAGCGACCATTATTTAGTCTGGGTAAATCTTTCGGAACGAGATAACTAAACTCCGCCCTCGTTAAGCGCCCGGCGGAAGACTTAAATCGTTAAACAACCATTACAATTGTGTATGGTCGGTTATATCAAATGGTCATCCGTATTACTTCTCGTTATTGTTCTGTTTACGCCGAACTTTCTTTATGCGGAGAGCTGTCTACCCCTCGATGACTTAAATGGTTTTTATACAGGACAAATCTATCCCCTACAGAACTCTACACTCACAAATTGGTCTGATTTTACAGAATCACTTTCCCACTGTGGGTATCTTATGACGAGACTTCGTGATTGCGAACTCAATGAAAGTCACAAGCCGTTAATGCGAAACACGTATACGACTTGTCGAGATTCATTTTTGAAATTTGCTAATTCGCTCAAGGATAACGGAGATTACGGTCTCGCGGTGAGCGTTCTAACAAACTCGAAAGAATTCATGAACGAAACTAATGCAATCCGTCTTGCCAGGCTTACTCCTGAAGAATATTACCACGACTATGACCAAATCCAATCGGCATATGAACAAAATGTTCGGCATATAGTGGCTGACCTTGAGACTAAACTTAAAGAATCAAATTATTCCAATTGCACTGCTGCGAGAGCAAAAGCAGAATGGAGCGAACGACTCCTTATACTTTATTCAGAAATACAAAAACGAGGATTGGGAATCTGCAACGATGCGCCTAACGATGTAAATAACAGTTATACTTATTACGTTCAATGCATGGAAATCTGCTCTCATGACCAACAAACCAGATGGAACTATCTTGACTGCTTTGAGAGACGCCTAACCATAATGGAAGATTATGACTGTTTGTTACCGATATCGTTCTACGAAAAAGCAAATCTGTATGAATCGGCTGGAAGAAACTTCACTGGTTCACAAGGTAATTTATCCGAAGAGTTTTTTTACAAATCTGCGCGTATTTGGGGTGGAATAGGTTACAATTTCTACCTAATCCCAGCGGGAAATTTGACCGATGAAGATTATGTTAATTCGATTATCGCTTTCCGAAATTCTTACACAATGTTTTATTACGCAAATAAAAAAATAGAAATGCAAGAGCAAATGAATGAATGGTTGTCTCTTTTGAATGCATTCGCAGTAAGGCAGACCGCGAATCTCAAATCGTTTACTCTTATAACTTTGATTGCATGTTTAATCTGGTTTCTAATTATCGAAGAGTTTTGGTTTGGTGCTCCGATAAAAGGACTAATAGAAAAGCTCATGGAAGAAGATAACAGCATAAAAATACTAACTCCGATTGGGATAATTTTATCAGTTGCGTTTACAGTTTCTTTTAGTGGTGCCAGCAGTCAAATTGATAAAATTTCTGCCATAACCAAACCGGATTATATACTAAACGATGCCGCCTACTGGACCTATTTCGGCCCGTTCTTCTCACTATCGGTTGGTTTAGGGTTTTTATCAGTGTTTTTGTTCCTAATCGTTTGGCTTTTTAATAAAGGCGAAAATGCAAAAAGCCTATGGATGAAATTCCTTTCTTTATTGGCGTTTTGCTTCTTTTTGTCATCCGCATTGGCTTTCGTGTCGACTACAGCTAATGAACCCTTTTCCTTTTATCAATTAAGTTGGCTGATAATCTTTATCATTCTCTTTGTCCGACCAAACCAGTTCATTGGTCTGTATTCCCTTCTCCGAACGAAGATTAACTGGATGACAACTGGTGTCCAGAAAGACAAACGAGATAAAAAAGACGAAAAGGAACTCCAAAAGGTCATTCTCCGCTACCCAAACATCGCAAGTTTAGGACTTAAATTAAGAGAAGTCACGACATGCACTGGCGCAAACGAGGAGTTTTCTTTAAAAGATATTTTAGAACGAGAACAAGAACCATACTGGGGAAGTTTTCTTACTTCACTAAATGAACTCGTAGGAAAAACACAACACATTTTCAAAAACCGACAACGTCTTAAAGGTAAAATAAACAGCTCACCTTTTTCAACAAAATGGGAGTTGGAAGTGGCAGACTTTTGTTTATCAAAAAAAATTGAAATAACCTCCGAATCACCCACCACCGGAAACTCGAATGTGGATTTTAAAATAAAGCTTGCTCATCGTTTCGTATTACTTGAAGCCTATACAAAAAGAAACCTGGGAAACCCAAAAAACATAATAACAGAAATTGTTCGAAAAAAAATTCACGACAATGCAATTCCAAAAAAATTATCATCCCCGTGGATTATTGCAGTAGACGGCGAATATTCCGGTTTGGACCATATTTTGTTGGAGGCAGGTTTTGATTCAAACCCAGACGTTCCCCTTTTGTCTGGCGTCATACTTAAACACCACGGCTTTAAATTACACATTAATCCAAACGCCAGAAATCCACTTTCTCCAAAAAAAATTAAGGCGTTGGGCATATGACGCGAGCGATGGCAACCGAGTATATTTTAGGTGAGAAGAACGGAGAACTCTACAAACTATTCTTTTTTAGAAGAGCAAAAAACTTCGTTTTCGGGTTTCCTTCTGCCGTTATAAACGCTACCGTTAATGACGAGGGCAATAAAACAAGTCATTCATCAGGAGACACCCACATAACATACCACGAAGACGGATGGAGACATTTAAGGTTGAAAGAGGTTACTGGGAAGAAAGTTTCAAAATTAGGGAGTAAACCAGAACCGTTGAACGATATAACCTATCAAGAAGAGATTTTAATGGGCAAGGTGAACGTCGAAAGATTGGACCAAACAAACAAGTATTTCGGTTCGCGTAATAATTCTCTTGTGATTCCTTTAGTGCAGGGGTCTTAGGGGGCAGCGAGCCCCCTACCGCCTAACCCTACCCGCTTTAGCGGGTGGATACAGGCGGACAGCCAGGGGAGTTTGAGGGGAAAGCTGGTTTTCCCCTCAATGTTGTTT
>JAKAKT010000074.1 GCA_021813385.1 Microcaldota archaeon | reverse complement strand
AGCTGGAAACACCAGCTCAGTCGTTCTTGAGGAAGCAGAGGAAGAAGAAACAGAGAATCGAGGCTTTGGTGGTCAGATGAGGGGCAAGTTTCAACACCGAGAGGAAATTAATTCAGGACAACACATATTACTGCAATTAACGAAGCTTTATTAACGGGAAATGCACAATATACATCGTTAGCTTTCTTGGAGGACGAACTTGACAATCGGATTGGAAATCCCGGCAATCAGGACCTTTAAACCAGGGACACCTCTCCAGTGGTTTCGAACACTTGCCGAAGCCAGGAGAGAGGGCAGGGCCCTCATCCCGTATCCTCTTGCGAAAAGAATCCTGACTTCGAATGACCTGATGCACGAAGTCGGCATCTATCTGCACTGGCCGACTTTCACAGACCGTTTTTTCCTGTTCGGGAATCCCGACCAGAGGCTTGGGGACTGCATAACTCTCATCGAAGGACCGATTAAGTTGCGCATGGAAGTGCCATCCCAGTACAGGAGCGAACGAGACATAGCGCTTACAGCGCAATGCGATTCGATAGGGATGGAGCAGCACGGGGGCGTTTTTTCCTTCGCGTTTTTGGATGAGGGGCAAATCCACGTTTGGCGCGATTTCCCGAGAGGCAACAAGTGGCGCCCTGACGATTTCGAGCCTAACGGGCACTTTGGCGAGTACATCCTGGTCATGAGAAGGAAAAAGAACGAACCGTCTGCTGAGAATTTTGGATTGCTCTCTCGGGGCATTGGCACGACCATGCACGGTGCGCACTACGTTTATGTTTACGATTTGCCATCCTACACAAGCCATACGCTAGTGCTCGAAAATCGGGAAGCGTGACGCCCCGGGCTGCGTGATATTGGCGCAGTTTGCCGACTGCCCGATAGTTGTTGCCGAACCCATATGTTCGAGTTTCAGGAGGACCGTTCTGATATCATTTTTGAGACTCCCGTCGGATTCCTCCTCGAAATGCCTAAGAACTTGCCGTATGGCGCTTATTTCGCCTTGAGGTAGCGATTCGTTGGAGAAGACGTAACCGCACAGTATCCTCGCGTAATGGACGCTCGAATGGGGTGTTTTTACTTTAAGAGAAGCGAATTCGATTTTCGCGTCATCCATCTTGCCAATTTTCAAGAAGCAGAACCCCCTGATGACTCTCGCCAAGATGTAAGTGTCGTCAGAATAAGACTTGCTCCCCCATCTGGCAATGAAGGACTCGGCTATGCCCAAGGCTTCATTCGGTTTTCCCATTTTCCGGAGCGCCTCGGCAAGCTTTAGGATTGCCGGAGTCCTGCCGAGATCCCCGGGCGCGTTTTTGAATACGTCTTCAACTTCGATGAACTGGCCAAGGTCATAATAAATGCTCGCAATAATCCTGTAAGCGGTAAATTCGGCTTGCCCGTTCGTCACTGCCAGATTAAAAACCTCCCTTGCCTTTTCGGGCTCCTGCGTCCCGTACGCCTGAATCATTGCGTCATAGAGCACGTGGCTTCGCCTAGGCTTTTTCGTTCTGTCGAACAGAGCGCGGGCCTCGGCAACTCTGCCAGTTTTCGAGTACAAGTTTATGCAAAGCGCGACTGCGGAGAGATGATCCGGATAGGCAGTAAGGATTTGCCTGAGCAATTTCTCAGTCCTTGCGTATTCTCTCATCTGGCCTCCACAATCTCCTCTTTTTTTCCTTTCGTTTCCCAACTTCAGGTGCCTTTCAGCATTCTGATATATCCGCTCGACATCGAGTGTTGTCCCAAGCATCCTTTTCCTGAAAAGGGCTGTTCTGTTCAAGTGGTCTCGGCTGCCGCGAGCCCCAGTTCTAATTCTAGCGACTTGATTATTCATAGATTCATTATGTTCTTCTGGACTTATAAACCCTCGGTTTATTTCTACAAAAAGCGACTTAGATGCCTTCCCGATACCCAAACTTCCCTATCAGGGGCACGAAAACCACCGACATTATGGATTTTGTTTCAATTTTGCCTTTCTTTTTGGTCACCAGGATAAGCTCCTGCGCGAACGAGCCGCCAGCTGGCATAATCAACTTTCCGCCCTCAGCCAGCTGCTCGAGGAGCGGAGGAGGAATTTGCGGGCCTGCTGCAGTCACGATAATCCGGTCGAAGGGGGCTTGTTCCGGGTAGCCGAGGGTCCCATCCCCCTGGACCACTTCTACGTTCCCCAGCCCCAGCTTCCTCAGATTCTCATTAGCCCGCACAACAAGCTCGGGAACCCGTTCGATGCTCGTAACATGCCCTGTTTTACCAACCAGGAGCCCCAAAACCGCGGCCTGCCACCCGCTCCCGGCCCCGATTTCAAGCACTCTATGGCCCTCCTTGACACCGAGGCTCTTGCTCATGAAAGCAACTACCCCGGGGGCGCTTATCGTCTGCCCAAACCCTATTGGGAGAGGATGGTCCTCGTAAGCATTCGGCCAGTAATTGGCAGGGATAAAGGCCTTCCTGTCGGCCTTCCTCATCGTCTCGGCTATCCTCTCATCTGCGTAACCCCTGTCAAGAAGTGATTTTATGAGCTCTTCATTCGAGTTCATCGGAAGAATATGGCCGGAAAAGCAATAAATAGTGTGGGTTCATTTGCCTATTCCAAAAAACGCCTTCAGTTTCGCTTCGAGAACTGCCGGCTCCATCGGCTTCTCTTTCGGAAGTGAAGGTTGCCCAGGCAGTGCGCTTGCCTTTACTGTCTCGCTAACTTGCCTTAGCATCGCAATCAATTTTTCTTGCGCATCCTGCGTAATCCTGGCCAAGCGGCCTTCTTCCAGGGGCAACCCCCACGTGGCTGCCAGCACATCGTCCCCTAAGAACGCATTAAAGACTTCGTCCATGCTGTGGGCGGCGTTCCCCCTGCTCGTCGCTCTCGAGAGCCACACGAATGCCCGCACGTCGCCCAACGCAACTCTGGCTGTCTTCCTGGCTTCATCCTTTTTTCTCCCGAAAAGCGCATAAGTCTCTTTTTCGCCAATGGTCTTGAAAAGCGTCTCGAGCGCAACCCCGGCAAACCCCGTCTTAATCGCGATTTTGAGGGCGTTCTTGTCCCCCAAAGCCACTTGAAGGGCCAAAAACGCCTTTTCCCTGCCGAGAACCTCGATTGCATCTGGAAAAAATACCTCGCAGGATGACGGCGACTTGGAATCCCTGAACAGTTTTTCAAAAAGCCCCTTGAGCAATTCAGTTCTCCCGCTTCTATCCTCCGGAGTCCCCCCAACCAGATTAATAAGGTCCCTAATGGCGTTCAATCTCCGGGTGGGGTGTTTGACTTCCGTCATCGCGGTTTTAATCAGGTCGCTAACATTGGCAGAAGTCCCTCCCCCATAAGGCCCTTCCGGACTGAATTTCGCCCTCCTGAAGACAGCCAGCCCGTCCAGGTCGGCCGGTGGCCTTCGGTGATATTCCCTAGTTTTGAACATAACTCCCACCCTTAGATTAGGGCAGAACTCCTTTTTAAAGGTTCGTGATTTGTCGAAAAGAAAGAGATGTTAGGTCGAGCCCTCGCACCCGCCTGCACTCCGAGATGAGAAGTGGGCTCCCTGCTTGGCCAATTTTCCCAAATGCGCGATTCCGTCAGGCCCCAGCATCTGTATGAGTTCAGCGAGTTCCTTTCCATCAGCATCCAAATGCGGAAGCGCCACGTTCAATGCTTCCACCTCAGAGCCGAGAATCGCTTTCACAACATCAAATGCTTCTTTCATGGAAATCTCGGACCGCATCTCTGGTTTGAAGAGCAGTCCGCACAGCTGCCTGGTGTCAAAATCCTTGTCCATCAGGCCGACAGTCTGGACTCCAAGCTCGCCAAACATAACCAGGGTATCGAGAATCAGGAGAGTGTCGCGCAGCCTGCCTTTCGTGGTTATGTTGTCACTTGAAACTGACCTGACAAGTTCGGGCAATTTCCTGGTTCCCTCGGTTCTCCTCACTATAGGCTCGATTTCGTGGGCCTTCATAAATGCCCTTACGGGGTGCTCGGGTGCGGCCTTACTGCCGCCCACAAAGAAAGTTCTCTTATCCAGGATTCGAACTCCGCCAGAAGCATCAGTGCTCATAAACATCCCCTGTAAAACTTCGCTTTTTAAATTAATAAAGATTTCCTAACGTCAAATACGCCCATGATATTACACTCAGAATAAATCCGGCGCCCCCGGGGGCGCGAATTCAGTTCGAGACGTGGGGGGACGAGACGGATTTTTTGGTTTTGCTGTTTGTATGGCGCGGGGAGTGTTTCTACGAACGCGCGCGCGTGCGCGTTCGAGAGAAGGGTTTATAAATTTTATTCCCCCAATACCCTAGGTTCCAATGGAAATGTTGAGGATACCGGCGGAGAGAGTCGCCGTGCTCCTCGGTACGAACGGGGCGACCAAGAGGCTCATCGAGCGGAAAACGAAGACAAGGCTGTCCGTCGATGAAGAGGGGGCAGTTGAGATAACCGGGGCACCCTATGAAGAATGGAAGTGCCGCGAGATTGTCACTGCAATAGGCCGGGGCTTCAATCCTGATAAATCCCTGAAGCTCCTGGACCCGGACTGCTACCTGAAAGTGATAGACCTCAAGGACCTGTTCCACAACGAGAAGCAGGTGATGAGGCAAAAAGGCCGGCTCATAGGCGAGAAAGGCAGGACGCGCAGAATCATAGAGTAAACTTCGGAAATCGACATGTGCGTCTATGGCCACACAGTCGCGCTCATAGGCGAGCTCGAGGAGCTCTCGCTTGCCGAAGCTGCAATTGAGAAGCTCTTGAGCGGCACACCGCACTCGGGAGTCTACAGGACCCTGGAGAAAGGGCGGAGAAAGCTTGCCGAGAAGAAAATGGAGCTCTGGAAGCACAAGGAAGAGTAAGTTCAAGCAGGCGGGGAACCGGAACAAGCGAGAGGAAAAACAAGAAGTATAAGGCAATCAAACGAAATTCGACCGCTAACCACTACTAACACAAGGTGAAAAGATGGCAAATGCTTTTGATGAGTTCAAGGTTCATTCAGTCGCCGAATTCTTCAAGAAGAACAGGCAGATGCTCGGGTTCTCGGGCAGGGTAAGGTCGCTCACCACGGTTGTCCATGAGTATGTGACCAACTCGCTCGATGCAGCGGAAGAGGCTGGCATCCTGCCGGACATATCGGTCGAGATTAAGGAGTTCCCTAACGAGCACTACGTCGTCAAGGCCGAGGACAACTGCACGGGAATCCCCCAGAAGCACGTGGGAAAGGCCCTCGGCATGATGCTCGCAGGCACGAAGTTCCACCGATACATGCAGCAGAGGGGCCAGCAGGGGATAGGCGCATCAGGCTGCACGATGTTCTCGCAAATCACAACAGGAAAGCCCGTCCATGTGAAGTCGGGGACAGGGAACGGGAAGGTGTTCGAGTGCGACCTGTTCATCGACCTCAAGACAAACCAGCCGAAAATCACCAACTTCGTCGAGATGCCCGGGGATTTCAAGGGCCTCTCAATCCAGGCGGAGTTCGCGGAAGTGAAATACGACAAGAGCACGCACAGCGTTTTCGA
The DNA here is from genome assembly GCA_021813385.1 of Microcaldota archaeon. Classification (GTDB taxonomy): domain Archaea; phylum Micrarchaeota; class Micrarchaeia; order Burarchaeales; family JAKAKT01; genus JAKAKT01. The sequence goes on along the minus strand of JAKAKT010000074.1, from coordinate 12,367 downwards.
ATACCTCAAGCTCACGGCAATCGCAAACCCGCATGCCCAGATAACGCTAATAGAGCCGACAGGGGAAAAGACGGTGTTCCCGCGCTCGACAAACCAGATTCCGAAGAGGCCTAGCGAGATTCTCCCGCACCCGCTCGGAATCACCACCAACGACCTTATCGAGAAGGCGCACCACTCGGTCTCGAGAAAGGTCGGCTCGTTCCTCACAACCGAGTTCTCGAGGGTCAGCAATGACAAGATTAAGGAAATTGACGGGATTGTAAATGAAGGAAAGGCCCCGGACAACCCGGAGTATGTCAATTTCGAGAAGAAGCCCTCGGAGCTGAAGTGGCCTGAGGCTGAAAGAATCATTCTGGCGTTCCAGAAAGTCAAGTGGATTGCCCCATCGACGGATTCAATCACCCCGATTGGGAAAGAGCAGGTAGAAAAATCGCTTAGGAACATCCTCAACCCGGAGTTCGTCTCGGTGACCGAGAGGAAGCCGAAAGTCTTCAGGGGAGGGGTCCCGTTCATGGTGGAGGCAGCTGTAGCCTATGGGGGACAGGCAGGCACGAAAACAGCGAATGGGATAGGCGGGGACATAATCCGGTTCGCGAACAGGGCGCCTCTTCTCTTCGACGGGGGCGGGTGCGCGACCACCGAAGCAGTCAAAACAATCGACTGGAAGCGCTATGACATAAAGGATTTCGAGAACGAGCCGCTCACCGTGTTCATCAATTTCGTGTCTGTTTATGTCCCCTACACCGGGGCAGGCAAGCAGGCAATCTCGCTCGAAGATGAGATTATCCAGGAGATTCGCTATGCAGTTATGGAAGTCGCCCGCGACCTAGAACGTTATGTGCACGGCAAGTTCAGGGCGCACGAGCGGGCGAACAAGATCAAGGCGATTATGAGGTATGTGAAGCAGCTCTCGGCCGACCTCCCTGATTTGGCAGGCATGGGGAAGCCCGACCAGCTTGAGGCCAAGCTCGTCAAGCTCATCGAGACGAAGTATATGCAAGGCGAGCTCGAGGGCGATGAAGAGGAGGGCGACGAGAACGGCGAGGTCAAGAACGGGAAGCCGGAAGGGAAGGATGACGCAGAAGAGGAGGAGCAGTAGGTGATGTTTATGACTGAATCAAAAAACACGATTAAGAAACTTGAGGGACTTGGAGAAGAGATGGTATCTGAAGTCAAAGGGAACCTGTCGCCCACTTTCACGACAAAAGTCAGAAGCAAGGGCAACGTGCTTTATGATGAAAGCCTTGGCTACATCCGACTTGGCGACAAGAAGGAGAAAAGGACTTTCATTAACGTTGGGCAGGCGAAAAAATTCATGCAGACAGTCGCAGTTGCGAGCAAGTGCAAGAAATTCCTGAAGGAGAACTCGCACACGAGCATCAGAGGACTTTTTTATCAGTTGAAATTCAGCTTGGGAGAGGACCTGGAGGAAGAGATGTTCAGCGAGCAGGAGGAGTCGAACCCGCTTATCGAAGACCTTGAGGTCGCGCTCAACATAAAGAGGGAAGACCTGAACCTGAACACCGACCGGAAGGGGGTCGTCGCCGGCGGGCTTGTTCTTAAGGACAAGTTCGGGGGCAGGGAGGACAAGATTGACTGCTCGAAGCAGGGCAGGAGCGGCTGGATGATTCCGTCGGATGTAGACAACGGGATGGAATTCACAAAGATTGATGCCGATTATGTGCTTGTGGTTGAGAAGGACGCCCTTTGGCAGAGGCTCAATGAGGATAAATTCTGGGAGAAAGAAAACTGCATTTTGATAACGCCCAAGGGGCAGGCTTCAAGAGGCTGCAGGAGGCTGATTCGCAAGCTTGCCGACCAAAAGCTCCCAGTCTATTGCTTCACTGACTGCGACGCGTGGGGTTGGTATATCTACTGGGCGATTAAGACCGGAAGCATGAACCTGGCTTACCTAGGGAACGACATCGCCACACCCGAAGCCAAGTTCGTCGGGGTAACGATGCGCGACATCCAGGACTATGATTTCCTGAAGAAGCTTACAATCAAGGCAAAGGAAGTCGACATCAAGAGGGCCGAGGAGATGCTTGCTTACCCCTGGATTAGCAGGCACAAGGAATGGGTGGAAGAGCTCAAGGTGGTGCTCGAAACCAAGAAGAAAATCGAGCAGGACGCATTGCAGGGGCCGAGGCTTTCTTTCGTGGGCGAATACCTAAAGGACAAGATAGGGCAGAAAAAGTTCATGCCGTAAAAGGGGCGGGCGCTCGGGAATCTCCAAGGTGATTTGGGTATTAGTTGGGGGTTATTTTGGAAAACCCATTTATAAACGAGCGTAGTTGATATCTGACGCACAAACAATTGTTAATTAAACAGGAGGGGAGTATATGGAGAGATTGCTTATAGCAGGCATTTTCCTGATTCTGCTTTTGGGCTGCACTTCCCAGGCTTCGGGAACGCAGCAAGGCCCAAGCCCTGGAACTTCTGATTTACTCCGCAACAGCCAAAGCCAATCCGCCGGAACGGCGGCAGCCGGCGCTTCATCTTCCCAGGCAAGCAAAACTTACACTCTTGCGGATGTTTCGGCGCACAATACCTCTGGCGATTGCTGGGTGGCGGTCAACGGAAAGGTTTACGACATAACCAAGCTTGTTGCATCCGGCAAACACCCGACTCCGTACAGCACGTTCTGCGGGAAGGACGTGACAAATGAATACAACAACAGGCCGAGCGGCCCGGGAACCCCGCACCCGCCGAAAGCGGACAACGTGATGAGCAAGTTGTACATCGGCGACCTTAAGGGCTGAACCATCGTTTTTTATCTTTTCCAGTGCATTAGGCGTGGATATGAACCGGACGGCAGCCGCGAAGGCCATAAAAACAGCTTTCGGGGCATTCATCGCAGCCTCCGCCTTGCTGATAGCCTACACGGTCTTCAGCACCGCCGATTCCGCTGATTTCACCCCGAGCGCGTTTCTCTATCTCCTAGGCAGGGTGAGCGGGCTCGTCGGCTTCGTCTTGCTTTCCAGCCTGATAATCTCAGGGGATTCCGCCAGGTATTTCGACCGCTACTTCGGCCTTGACAAGATAATCAAGTTCCACAGGTGGTATTCCCTCGTGGTGGCTGTGTTTGTAATATTCCACCCGGTTTTCATAATCCTCTCCTATTGGGACCTTTTCGATTACGTCATCCCGAGGGCTAGCGCGATACCTCTCTCGCTCGGGATTCTGGGCTTCTACGCATACCTTACCGTGGAAATTTCCTCAAGACTTGCGAAGATGATTTCCTACAAGAGCTGGCAATACCTCCACATCCTCACCTACGTCCTGTTCTTTTTCACTCTCTATCACGCGCTTTTCCAGGGCAGCGACACGATGAAGCCCCAGATCCTCGTCCTGTTCTTTCTCCTCTCCACGGCCATACTTATCGGAATCGCCTACAGGACCTCTTACAAACTGAGGCAGCGCGCCTACAAGCACGTAGTGAGGGGTGTAAAGTGGGAGACGAAGGATACGTTCACGCTAGAGTTGGAATCCTCCAGGAACGAGGCCTTCATCCCGGGGCAATTTTACTTCCTCCGCATCGAGAACAAGAATCTCCACGCCCGCCACCCGTTTTCGGTAACGAGCGTCCCGTCTGGCAAAAGCCTTGATTTCACCATCAAACTGAAGGGCCCTTTCACAAAGGCCGCTTCAGAACTGAAACCTGGCGATGAGGTGAAATTGGAAGGCCCGTTCGGGATATTCACTCTTGAGGACGGACATGACGATGCGGTGTTCCTCGCGTTCGGAGTGGGCATAACCCCGTTTATGAGCATCATAAGGGATGCCTCGCTCTCCGGGGCCAAGCGAAAATTCATTCTTTTTTACGCTTCCAGGAGCCCGGAGGACATAATCTTTCGGGAAAAGCTCGCCTCAATTAAGGGGGACTGGCTGAAACAGGTGATTTTGGTCAGCAGCGGAGCGACTGCTGAGAACGGATACCTCTCTGGGAGGTTAGAAGCCGGACTCATCAAGAAACATGCCGGCGATATCGAGCACACCGACTTTTACCTTTGCGGCTCCGAGGAAGTGAAAGCTTTCATGAAAAAGACACTTGGAGAACTGGGGGCAAGGCCGCACCGCATAAAAAACGAGGAGTTCTTCTGGTGACATTCCGCGGAGCGCCAGGGATAATCGAAATCACTTCACCACTTTCATTATGTCCGCGAGTATCGGCAGGAGCTTTTTTTCCGCTTTTCTCAGGAGTTCGCTGAAAGCCGCCTCGCTGATTCCGCTCATTTCAGCAAGTTCCCGGATGCTAATCCTCTTCGGTTCATCGTAATACCCATTCTTTGAAGCGAGCTGGAAGGCCTCAAGTTGCCTGTCCGTCACCAAATCAGCGGCTGCCTTGAACTTCAGGAATCCGGTGCTCCTGAAGAGGTCCAATTTCAACTTATCCTTCTCCTTCAGGTATCGCTTTGACTTGAGTTTGACGTCGAAGCTGCTGTCGAGCTGGCCCAAGAAGTCCTTAAAGCTTTCATCCGAAGGCGCCATCAGAACAAGTTTCTCAACGCCTCCTTCGTAAATGGCGGGCTCTATGAAAATGCTCTTGCTCTTCAGGAGCGCTTTCGCAGTCGAAGGGTCTTTGTCAGCTCCCACGTGTATTTCAGCGATGTTGCCGGTTTTCCTTAGGATTTGCATTTCCCTAACTCGGGGGTGCTTTCTTATCATTTCGAGTGCCTTATCGAGCTCGTGTGACTTCACCTCGAACAGATGGTAAACCGTATGCGGGCTGCTGCCGGTATAAGCAATATATTTTATTCTTCCGTCCTTCATTTTCTCCGGTACATCGGTGCAAAAGCAGTCGTGGGTGAGCTCAAGCTCGACTATAACCGGCTTCTTCTTTCCTTCCTTCATGGCTAAACCCTTGGCTCCGCTGGTATAAAAACTAAGTCCCTTTCGGAATGCTGAATATGCTTGCGTTTATCTCGTTTGTTTTGCCAAGTTCCCCGTTCAAGTAGTCGAGCAGCATCTTCTTTATCCTGTCATACTCAGGTTTTTTCAACTCGCAGTTGCCCACCGCGTATCTTAGGTTTTTTGCATTGAAACATAATATGCCCTCGTCGATATTCTCGCAGTTGTGGCAGAGGTAAGCGCCTTGTGAGAAAAATACGCCATCCGTCTCAAAGGACCTCTTCACGTTGGTGGAATCGTAGGAGTTGATGCAGAACTGCGAGTCCAATATCCTCAGATAACCGCCAAAGACGAATTCAGACTGAATCACGCCGGAGGAATATGCGGAGTTCTTCGATTTCGTCGTGTCCCATATCTTGTAAACATCAGAGCCCGCGAATACTGCCGGGGTATCAACACAATTCTGGTTCTGCCCATCGACAAACTCGACTGTGAAATAGGCGAATTTTGAGACACGCTGCAAAATATCTGCAATCGCCAGTCCCTCCCCCTCCCGGAGTTCCATCTTCATCTCCCCGCATTTCTCGCCTTCTTTGAGTGTCACGAGCCGGTCAGCTGGTATTTCGCGTATTACTGGCAAACCAATTTGTTTGAAAGTCGGATTCCCGAAAGCTCCCTTCACTTTTTTCACTCCGATTATGCGTTTCGAAAGCCACGGGCCGAACTTCTTGATGTCTTTATGTTCCTGCCCGAGCACCAGTTTCGTCGTCGCCCTGAACGCATCCTCGACTTTTTTGGGAACCGGGGAATCGTAAGCAACTTGTTCTGCCAGGATATCGGCCTTGTCCCTTCCATAAAAAGCTATATCCGCTATAGAAAAAAGGCGTTTCTTCCTTTTGAGCTCGTCCGCCATCTCGCTCAAGAGCTTCCGTTTAAGCTTTTCGAACCTGTCGGGAGGCAATTCGAGATTTCCAATCACATTCCTCTTGGAACGTTGGTTGAACGAGAACATTATGTTCTGGCATCCAATGCAGTTGAAAGTGTAATAAGAATCGCTCGTTTTCGAAGTATAGTATGTCTCGAAGCAGCGGGTCGCATCTATGCCTTCGCAGGAGCGCATCGAAAACTTGACGTGGGGGAACGGGCCGAGGCCGAATACGCACTCCGCCTCCCGGACATACGAGAGATAAGCCCCGTGTTTCACGTTGTGGACATTGTGCGAGTAGAGTATGCCCGAGGAATTCACGCAGTTATCAACATCTTTTACTTCGTAATTCTTCCCGAAAACCTTGTTTCCGCAGTAGACCGTTCTTTCCTCGACTGCCCGGAACAGCGAGTCGATGTCCTTTATCTCATTCACATTGAGCGGCGGGAACTTCAATCCGCCCATCTCGTCCTGCGAAATGAATTTCGCGTCCTCCGGGTAAAGGATGTTTGAGATTGTCACTTCCTTCCCGGAGATGAAGGATTTTTTCCTCATGTAAGGCATCATCATCTCCTTTAAGTAACCCTCGAAGCTTTTCAGGTCCCCAATTCCCTCCCCGAAAAGAACCTTCGCCGTTGAATCGAATGCCTCATTAACGTCCATTCAAATCACCATACTTCGGTTGCTCTTATTTCTCAATTGGAGAATATTTATCTAATCCTTGCGTACGCGGGTGGGCGGTTCCGCAACAAAAATATCAACAGTCACCTTTTTATTCAACCTCGTTCTAATTCCTGATGTGGGGGAAAGGCATGCAGCAATGGTCATCGACTTCACTTATTTCGCAAGCGAACCGCTTCCTGGATTCGCTCGAGCTGAGCGGTGACAAAAAAAATGACGGCTTATCGCTCTCTAAAGCTATTGAGAAACTTTCGGACCTTAAATCCCAGATGCTTTTTCACGGGTTCAACGCCCCGTTCCTTTCCCTTGTAGCCCAATCAAGGGGCGAATTCGAAGGGCTTTCTGAATCTGACTCACAAGACTTATCAAAACAATTATCAGCCGTAAGGGAACTCGCGAGCGCGAAAAAGCTTACTCTCAATAGGGTTAGAGTCGCACTCGCTGCCTGCAGGATTGCCCTCGAGTCGTTCGAGGACGGGGACGGGGATTTTGCCCAGTACCTTCCTTACAAAGGCGACTATTTGGGGACATTGATAGCCCGTGCGGATATGCTCTACCCATACTATTCGATGATGGAGATTTTGAGCAGGGAATGCGGCAAGCGCACTCAGGTGGTATTCACAATCAACTATAAAAGAGGCGACAAATCCGTCACCGCCCGGATATCGCTCTCCGGGAAACACAACGCAGAAGCCTATGTCAAGCACGTTTATGGCGAGGAAGCGAAAATCACCGAATCAAAGGTGTTGAATGTCCCAGAACTATTGATAAAGAAAAGGAGCTCGCGCATTTGCTTGGCAATCGCCTACTCGAAAATTGCATATGAGGCGGGAATTCAAGAAGCAATACGGGCCATTAAAAGTTCAGAAAAGCTTGCCAGATATGAATCGTTTATGAAGTCCCACAGCCTAAATCCGGGGGCCAGGTTGGATTTAACTGAGGGATATGAGCGCGAAAAAGCCGAACTTGCCAAAATCGGGCTTGCTAAACTTAAGGGGGACGCGATTGAGCTTGACCAAGAACTCTCATACTCGCTCGCGCTCAAGAGAAAAGTGCTCCGCAAGGCCTCAGTTCTAAGGGCGCAGAGACTTTTTGCCCTGCATTTGCTCAGGCATTTCCTTCTTAAGTCAAAGCGCTCTAGGGAATTGTCCTTCAGGCTGCCTTCCTTCGGGCCCGAGAAGCTCGCCCACGTGGGAGACTTGCTTTCCGAGCTCTCCAACCCCCCGTTCTCGCTCCCAGAGCCAGAAAACCTCATTTCAAAAAAGCTTGAAGCAGAGGCTGTGCAGCCAAGAATCGACCCGAAGCTTTTTGGAGCAGCATTCGTTTTCCTGACGAGTGAGAAGGATTCCAAGTGGTGTGAGGAGTATCTGGGAGTCCCAACCGACGTCCTGCAGAAAGGAGCGGCCTCAATTGCCGGGATGATTGACGCGCGGGAAGACAAGCTCACCGAACTAGGGCTTTCGAAGAGGAGCGCAAGAGCGGCTAAATTCTCGGAATTGGTGAAAAAAGATGCTCGAGATAAAGTCAAGAAACGTTCAAAAAAGCAATGAACAGACTGTCGCCATCAAGACTAAGGCGAGCATCCCCCTCATCGCCAACATCCTCTCGAATACCAAGGCGCAGGAGATTGTCTGCTCGAAAGCGATTTATGACACAATCCCGGCCAGGGCTCTTGCAGCTCTCGGGAAAATGAACGTGAAGGTGAGGATAGTCCCGCTAGGCAGGGGCCGCCCCAACAAGCACGATAAGAAAACCCGCTCGCTCGTTTTGAAAATGCTTAAGTCCAGAGTTTCGAAAAAGGAAATTTCGGAAAAATTGAAAATCCCGCTTAGAACTGTTTACTGGATTGGAAAGAAGAACTAGATTTTCGATATCCTCGCCACTCTCGCTCCGTTTACCCGTATAACATCGTCCCTTCTCAGCTCCAAAAGCATCCTGGTCGAACCTCCCCCGCAATAGAAAGTCTCGAATTTTGTCAGTTCTTCATCTAGGACCACTAATAGTTTCTGTTCATACCCAATAGACGGGGTTCCTCCGGGCGGATACCCGCTTACCTTGTCGGCCTGTTCGTATGGAACGAGCCCGATGCTTTTCACCCCGAGGGCTTTCGCCGCTTCTTTATAATCCACTCTCATGTCCCCCGGGATTATGAGGGCAGCGTAATCTCCGTCACTTGTCTTGGCCATTAGATTCTTCGAGATTCTATGAAGGTCAATCCCTGTTACAGAAGCAGCATCGGCAGTATGGACCGTCGAACTGGGTTTCTCGATAAATTTATGCCAAACACCGAGCTCTTTTAGCCTCGCCTCGAGCCTCATTTGGTAATGCTTTTCCGGGTCCTCGGGCATTTTAACACCAGGTAGTTAATCCCCCATTCCGTTTTTATTGTTTTGTAACGAAAACCCTATTGCAAAAGGTGAACTGGATGGAACTACTCGATGAAATACGGAGCAAGAAGAAAAAACCGAAAGAGCTCATCATTTTCCTGGCTGAAAAAACTAAAAAGAACCCGGATTTGTTCAACCAGCTGATTGAGGGACTGACGACGGGCTCAAAAAACGAGAAAGGCGCTTGCCTGTCTGTTATTGCGCATATTGCCAAAGAAAGGCCGGAACTCGTCATTCCGCACCTGGACCGCATAACCGAATATATCAATCACGACGCCCCGAGAGTCAGGTGGGAAGCCGCGGAAGTTATCGCAAACATCGCGCAAAAATTTCCCGACAAGGTGTCCAAGACGTTCCCCCAGCTTCTCCTGAACACTCGGGACGAAGGCACTGTAGTCCGCTGGAGCGCGGCCTATGCCTTGACGGAAATTGCAAAAAACAACCCGAAGATGAAAAAGGAACTTGCCCCGAAGTTTCTCGAGATAATTAGGAAAGAGAATAACAACGGAGTCAAGAACGTCTATCTGAAAGCGCTGAAAGAGATGAGAGTCTCTCTTTGAAAAGCTGGACATAACTGCTTATAAGAAACAAAAGACGAAAGTATTATAAATACAAAAAGAGCAATAATTGGACATTGTTGGGGGGGTTTTGATGGCTGTGATTGCCCAGAGTCCGACTGTTATACGAGCTGGTTTTCAGAGAGATATGAACACAGTTCATAATGCGATGGCTGAGATTCTCGGCGGACCTCTGAAAATATTGGCAAACCGGGTAATAACCGATGAAACGGTCACTGGGCCTGCGGCTGGGCTCGACCTGGTATTGCCTACGGTCAGAATACGCGTTAAGGCCCTGCCTGCGATTGGTGAAGGCAGCAAGGCGGAACCTGTGGGGAATATTTTACAGGATTCCCAGGTCACGCCCTTAATCTTTCATTCCTTCTCTGAAGGCGTCCCGGATAGCTTGGCGAGTCATCAAGTGCCGCGAACCGGAGGGAGCGAGGCAGGGGCCACAGACCAGGGCAGGACACTCGGTTCATTCGTGAGCCAAAGACTTTCTTGCAGCGGAATTATGGTCGCAGGAGTTACAGTTGTGCTTCCAGCCCCGCAAGTCAAAACCTACGTCCCGAATTACGCTTTCGAATTGACCGGAGCCGACGGGCAATACGGCGCTTATCTAATAGTAGGAGATAGACTCATCTCCCAAACGGTGTTCGTTGTCCCTCAGAATGAGCCTACTCTTTTGATGGACTACAGTAGCGGCAACCTCCGCATGCTTGAGGCTAGGAGCACCGTAGGAATAAGCCCGGAAGTGTTGGCCCTCCACGGAGCCACATTCGACCGATGCGTGATTGTGCTTCAACCAATAAAGACTGTTGATGACGTTTTCTTGAAAATGATGACACCCAGTCAGTCTTCACATTTTGACGTTGGGCCTAGTCGTTTCGATTCCGATATGTTCAGAAGCCCAATGAGAAGCCCGGTAACCATCAATCCGATGATAGTGGATAGTGGTGCCAGGACCGAAATGAACACGAGCACAGTGAACATTGGGCTTGTTCCCTCTAAGCAAGGCATAATCCTCGCGATGAACATCGTGGGAATTACCGCCTATGAGAGTGTTGACAAGACGGGCGAGGGCATCGAAGCAGTTTTGGGCCAATCTCCTCCTTCGAAAACCTAATAAACCCTTCTCGTTTAATTTATGTCCGCTGCCCTGGTAGCTCAGTCGGTAGAGCGGCTGACTGTTAATCAGCAGGCCGGAGGTTCAAGTGAAATCCCTTTTCTTTGAGAAAGAAAAGGTCTTTCAATGTCCCAAAAGAAAACCGAACAACGGGGCTTGAAAATCCTCCCCAGGGCGTTACCTCTTTTCATAACGTGCAACCCTGTGGGCGTTATGCATTCCAACCAAGGCCTACTGGGGCATCTGTTCCCAACTTCTAACGCCTCTCCTATGCGTTATTTTTGTAGCATAAACCCTTATCCTGGCTAGGTTTAAAAATGCTGTGACTGCAGCTTTCCACTGAACGAAAGACAGTTCATTTCCGCGGAAAATTCTTAGTTTCAGGCTTAACTTTATATTTGTTATCTTTCATATCTGGACAGGCGGGAGCGTGGAAAAACTATTTGGAAAAGAAAAGGAATCGGCTTCCATAATCAAGCGAGAGGAAGCACTTCTCCCAGACTACGCACCCGCAGAGGTCCTTCACAGAAAGGCCGAACTTGAAGAAATCGCAGAAGCAATAAAGCCGCTTGCAGAAAGAAAACTTTCAACCAACCTTTTCGTTCACGGCCTGTCGGGAGCTGGCAAGACAACGAGCGTCCGCCACGTTCTCAAGGAGTTCTCGGAATTTTCTTCAAAAGTGATTTCCGTTTATGTAAACTGTTGGGAGTTCTCCACTCAGATGGGCGTCTACTCCTGCATCGTTCGGGCCCTCCAAGAACCACTCCCAAGAAGAGGGCTCGCAGTGGACGAGGCATTCGACAGGATTCTGGAAAGGATGGAGAAAGACAAGCTGGCAATTCTTTTGGTACTGGACGAGCTGGACGGCTTGATTTTCAGGCATGAAGATGAGCTTCTTTACTCCCTGGCCCGGGCTAATGAGCGAAAAGGAGTTGTTTTTGGCATCATTGGCATCTCCTGCGACCCCTACTTGCTGCGGAAACTTGACGCACGGGTTTCGTCTTCCCTTCGCTTCTCCCAGCTCCAGTTTAAACAATACTCAACTGAACAGCTGACTGAGATTCTAGCTGAACGCTCAAAGATAGCTTTCTTCCCTGGCACATGGGACAAGAAAGTGCTGAACTCCTGCGCGGAATACGGGGCATCAAACCAGGGAAATACCCGGCTTGCAATGGAAGTTCTGTGGAAGTCCGCGCATCACGCTGAGAACCGAAACAGCAATCAAATTCAGCAAGAGGATGTTACCGCGGTTTTGAAAAAAACAACCGTAAAAGGAAAGAAAAAGAGTCCCTTCCCGCAGGGCTCTTTCGAGCTGAGGAACCTGAAGCTATCCGAAGAAGAGGAGCTGCTCGTGGAATTGTTGAAAGGCGGGGAAAAACTATCCTCCGACCTTTACGATGCATTCATTGCGAAGAAGGCAATGACCAAGCGCCAGATTCGCAACTACATTGACACTCTTGAGGCAAAGGGGCTGATTGAGATAACCGAGTCAGAAAGCCAGGGCGATGTCGCTCTCAAACCAAGACTTATCAAGCTGAAAAAGGTGGTGTGATGGAATTCGTGACCAGAAGCAATGTGAAAGCGTTCCTGAAACAGAACAAGAAACGGACAGCTTCGGCCACTTACGAAGCTGTGAAAAGGAAATAGAAGCTATGCTGAAGAAGGCTTGCGAAAGAGCCGAGAAGAACGGGCGAAGCACGATCGTGCCGCAGGATTTGTGATGAATCTCAGATTTTATTAACTTAATTGTAGAGTGCACACACATTTGTCCTAAAATAGTGCACGAACTTATGTCCGCTTTCACCCACCCGTTTGGGTGGGAAAATGGTGAAAGCGGCTA
>JAKAKT010000042.1 GCA_021813385.1 Microcaldota archaeon | reverse complement strand
ACTGGGCTGGCGCACTCCAGCCGAGATTTATTTCGACAAAAAGTATTTTAACAGGAGAAAACCAAAGCTCAAAAAGCGGACAAATGTTCGTTCAACAAAAGCGGACAGATGTTAGTTCACGCTACAGTTAGCTTTGAGGGGACCGAAGGATGTTGGGGAGCTTGCGTCTATTGCGACTAAAAAGGCAGGAACCGGGCCGTTTGCAAGAAGGTGGATGCGCATAGCAGATTCAACTGCGGGGCTGGCTCACAGACCTACAACTGCTGGAAAAGCCGCGAGAATTCCGGCAGGCTGACGGAGTAGTGTTTTGATGATTTTAATGGGCGGTTCTCAGTCTAACGATCGATCAGCAACCCAGATTGCAAATTTAGAGATTCCCGCTGATTATATCGATTCACTTCGGGCTGCGTTAAGACAGGAACCGGTTTCTCGCGAGGCCATAGCGGGGATTGTTCATCGCCGGTCCGGAATAAACATGGAGCTAGACCGGATGCGGGCTGAAACCATTGTGGCATATCTCGTTCGGGACATGCGGGACAGTACGGATGGCACGGGAGCGAGGATACTTTCCGATTCTGCTGTTGCATTTGTCGGCACACGGAAAGATTGGGTTAAAGACCGCTGGACTGGCTTTTTTTCCATCTTTAAGCTACTAGACCTTAATTCTCCCAAAGCTGCTGAAATCCTTGAGGTTGCGCAAAGAATCTTCGTGAACAACCCGCAACTTCGCGAACCGGATTATTCACAATTGCGGCAGCACATCCGGAGCGAGTTATACCCTTCCGATAACCTTATCCCGAATCTCCGGGAAGATGTCTGCATCGAATACGCCAAACTCCTGGGGGCTATCGGCGGCAAAAGGTCATACGAGGCGCTCAATCTGCTCGTGGATGCCGGCAAGGCCGTAACTCAAGTGATTGAAGAGTTGGAAAAAAGAGGGATTGAAAGCTTAAAGAAAAGAGGAATAGGCGAAGTGGAACATTCACTGCCCATCTTAGCGAAAGTGGAGAGGACTTACTCGAAAAGCGTGTGCGTCCAAGATGCTGCGATTGTTGAAAGAGCCAGGACTGCAATCGTAAATCTCCTGGCCACTGTTTCGGAAAGACCGGCATATAAACCGAGAGAGCTCAGAAAGAAACTCGCAGATGCCCTAGGGCGGCACGAGAAGCCAGGGCGATGGAGCCGCTGTTGCATCGCGCTTTCATTAATGTGGAATAAACCAACAAACACGAGAGAGCTGACTAAAATTGCGATAGGGAAGATGAAATCATCCCGGGAAGGAGTTAGGGCGCGGTGGACAAATGTTCTTAGCGCAACCCAAAGAATCGGGGCGTTTTAATCGTTGCAAATGAGGTGTTGAAATGGGCACAGTTGAAGGAGGCGCAGATTCCGAGTTTGGTACCGGGGGTTCCGCGGCAATCACAAATTCGCAGCCAGCATCTGAGTTCATACCGTACGGATACCTGCATGCTGCGCTCATCACTGACAAGACCGAGCGTTTCAATACAATGCAGGAGGCACTCGCGATTACCCTCCCAGACCCTGACAAGAGGATGAGGCTGGGCCTCGATGGGCTCGTGAGACGCATCCTCAAGGTGTCGGACTTCGAAGGCATGGGCCCGGTCAACATCAACAACGTGGGGAAAATCTCTGATGCGATTGTAGACATAGCCACCGAGATGGGAATCCCGGACGGGCTTCTCCTAAAGCTTCTCGACTGGACAAACACGGACCAGACGCTGGCACTCAGGATTGCGACAGTGGCAAAAATATTGGAGAACAGGCCGGAAATCCTCGAGGATACGGCGCTAGTCGGCTTGATTCGCGAAAGAGCCAAGGACCTTACCAGATATTCCGGCCCAGGCAACCCGAGCCACCGAGCAATCGAGCTTCTCGGGGTTCTTGGCGAGAAAGAGAGCGTTCAAATGCTCGTTAAAATGATTCCAATCAGCCAGCAATCGACCCTCAAAGAGCACAACCAACTCCTCTGGCCAATAGTCCAGTCGCTCGCGAAGATTTGGAAAGACGACCCGGAAACAGCCTTAGTTGCACTCGCGAAAGCAACAGGAACTTCGAGGAAAAAAGCAGCGAGCGCGCGCTCATCGAAAAGACAATCGGGGAGATAATCAACTCACAGCAGGGCACGGTTTTTCGGAGTGGGAGAGCGACAAGGAGGCAGCTCAGGCAAGAGCTTAAAGGGCAGGGAGTAGACTGGGATGAGAGGGTGGGGATTTCAGTTATCAGCTCAGCCATCAATTGGTACGACGGCCGCGACCAGCGAGATTCTCGGGAAATGATGAGAACCGCCATACGTTTTATGGGTAGCGAGAGCCTCAGTATTCCGATGGGAGAAAAAGTCGTAACAGCAGCTTTCAGAACCAGGGCAAAAACTTGATTCAATTCTCGCTCGAAAGCCCTGCCATGTTCCTGAGCAATTTCTTCTTCTCAGGCCCGTCCTGGAGAGCATGCTTCAGGACTTCAGAAATGGTCTTTACTGGAACCACTTCGACTTTCTTCTTCGCCTCTTTTCCCAAATATACGTCCTTCACATTCGAGGCAGGAATCAGAACTTTCTTCGCCCCAGCTTCGATAGCGGCCTCTATCTTCGCGGTCACTCCGCCGACCGGGAGCACCTCTCCCCGCACGGAGAGCGAGCCGGTCATCGCGACAGTCTGGTCCACTGCAATCCCTTCCATCGCCGAGAGGACGGAGACTGCAGTCGCCACGCTTGCGCTGTCGCCCTCCACTCCCTCATAAGTCTGCAGGAATTGGACATGGATGTCGTATTGCGACACATCCTTCCCGATGTGCTTCTTTATGATTGCAGAAACGTTCTCAACAGCCTCTTTTGCAATCTCCCCGAGCTTCCCGGTCGCAATCAGTTTCCCCTCGCTCCTCGAGGAGGCCGGAGTGACTTCAGCAACAATCGGCAATATGAGCCCGGAGAACGAGTCCCCGAGGACTGCGAGCCCATTGACTTTTCCCACCAAATACCCGCTTGTAACGAACACCTGATATTCCTTCTTTATGTCGATGAACTCCTGCGAAATCTGCTGCTCGAGGGTCTTCGCGACTCCCCTTGCCCGCAGGACGTGCTCTCTCGTGACAATCTTCGCCCCCTCCTCCTTCGCAATATCCCCTGCAGCCCGGACAAGGCCCCCGAGCTCCCTCAGCTTGAGCGACAGCTTGTCCTTCCTGCCGGCCTTCTTCCGCGCCTCCTCAATCATCTCATCAACGGCAGCCTTCTCGAAATGCGGAATCTTCCCGTCCTTCTTTATCTCCTGCGCCACGAACTGCACAATCCTCATCTGGTTCGCTTCAGTGTCAGGCATCGTGTCCTCGACGTAAATCTCATACCCGTAGCCCCGAATCCTCGACCTGAGAGCAGGGTGCATGTTCCTTAAGTCAATCACATTCCCTGCAGCGACAAGCACGAAGTCGCACGGGACTGGTTCAGTCCTCACAATCGCTCCCGAGCTCATCTCGCTCTGCCCGGTGATTGAGAACTTCTTGTCCTGCATCGCAGAGAGCAAGTCCTGCTGGGATTTCGGCCCGAGGGAAGAAACCTCATCGAGGAACAAAACCCCTTTATTCGCCCGGTGAATCGCTCCCGCCTCAACCCTTAGGTGCGGCGGAGTCCCGAGCCCCCCGGAATTCTTCACAAGCACATCATTGACAAAAAGCTTCCCGCTTTCAGTAGTGATGTTGTAAACATACCCCCCGTACTCCTCAGACTCGACGCTTTTCACTCGTGTGGTCTGCAGTTTTTTATTTGCCACGTTTTTTGCTCCCCACAATACTCTCCTATTAGGTTAATAAAATTTTAAAGGCAAGTGGTTATGGGGGTTAATTGTTCATCGGAGTAGTAGGCAAGCCCAATGCAGGGAAAAGCACGTTTTTCGCAGGGGCAACGCTAGTCGATGCCAAAATCGCCCCCTTCCCCTTCACGACAATCGAGCCAAACCGGGGGAAGGCTTATGTTCGCGCCCCCTGCCCTTGCAAATCTCTCAACACTATTTGCAAGCCCAAGAACAGCCTCTGCGAGAACGGTGTTCGGCTGCTTCCAATAGAAATGATGGACGTCGCAGGATTAGTCCCGGATGCTCATGCTGGAAGGGGGTTGGGCTTGAAATTCCTCGACGACTTGCGGGCCGCTGACGTTCTCATCCAGGTCGTGGATGCCTCTGGAAGGACCGATTTGGAGGGAAAGGACTGCGAGGGATGCGACCCATCCGAGGAGATTCGTTTCCTCTCTAGAGAAATAGAATACTGGATTGCCGACATCCTGAAAAGAAACATGAGCAAGATTAAGGGCCGCGGGATAGAGGAGCTTCTCACCGCGCTCACCGGCCTCAAGGTCACGAGGGCGCAGGTTGAGGAGGTCGGAATGAAAAAAGGTTTCCCTGTTGAGAAAATCAACTGGAGCGATGATGAAACTCTAGCCTTCGCAAAAGAGATTCGCGCTATTTCTAAGCCGATTGCCATTGCCGCGAACAAGGTCGATTCCCCGAATGGGAGGAAGAATTACGAGAAACTGAAAAGCGATTTCCCGGACCTGCTTGTTGTTCCAACTTGTGCTGAAGCCGAGCTAGCTCTCCGAAGAGCGAACGAGAAACACCTGGTAAAATATGTTCCCGGAAGTGCCGAATTCGACATTTTGGGGGGCGAGCCAAAGCAAAGGGAAGCCCTGGAGAAAATTCAGGCTATCCTCAAGGCGAACAACGGTACCGGGGTCCAGCAATTAATCGACAAGGTGGTTTTCGAACTTCTCAATCTGATTGTTGTTTTCCCAGTCGAGGACGAGCACAAGTTTTCCGACCATTTCGGGAATGTCCTGCCAGATGGCTATCTCCTCAAGAGAGGGAGCAACTGCCATGCGCTCGCCGAGAAAATACACACCGACCTCGCCCAGAAATTCATCTGCGGAATAGACGCGAGAAAGCACATGCGGGTCGGGAAAGAGCACATTCTCGAGAACGGCGATGTCATAAAGATTGTAGCGAACCGGTAATGAATTGCCTGTTTAATTGTGCATATCCTTATAAATAAGTTTAATCTTACTTATCTTACGTGATAATATGGATATCGAAATCGTAAGGATATCCTCAAGGGGCCAGTTCGTTCTGCCTCTCTCATTCCGGAAGCGCTTCGGCATCCAGAGAGGGGAAAAGATGGTCCTCGTAGAGGAGAATGGAATGATGGTGCTCAAGCCGATAAGGCAGATGAAGGAGAACATGGAAGACGAAATCTACCTGATGCGAAGGGCAGCAGAGGCGTGGACTGAGATTGAAAAAGGCTCCTCAAAAAAGATGGGCAAGGCCAAATTTTTGAAAGAGTTGTCCGCATGGTAAGGAGCGTAGTTTTCACCAGTTCTTTCGAGCGAGCGGTAAAAAAGCTAAAAGACGCTGCCTTGAAGGAGCGGGTCAAGAGGCAAATAGAAGAAATAACTGAAAGGCCCGACATCGGAAAGCCTCTGCGGTTCCAGAAAAAAGGCGAGAGGACGGTTCGTGTTCCCCCATTCCGCATCATCTACGCTTTGGAAGGCGATACGATTTATCTTTTGGACTTCGATAAGCGAAACAAAGTCTATCGATAGGTCATAGAGAACTGCGCCGTCAGCCCACCCTTCTTATCACTCTCGTCCTTCCCTTGTCCGCCCTAATCTCGGTTTCAATTAGCCCGAGCTTTTCGAGTTTTTCCAGGTAGTTTCGAATCGTTCTGTCCGTTACTCCTTCACCCTTAATCTTCTCGTAAAGCTCCCCGCTAGTAATAGGTCCTTTTTCGACTATCGATAATATTTTTTTCTCTGCAGGCTCCAAATTCTCGAGCTTCTCGTGCTCGACCTTTTCCTGCGCGGCTTCTTTCACCATTTCGACACTGACTTTCTTCGCTCCTTTCCTGTCTGCGAGCTTCCCGGCCTTCCAAAGGGTTGCAATTGCAACCCTCGCGTCCCCGCCCCTCTTCGCCCCGATTGCGGCACAGAGCGGGATAACTTCTTCCCCAAGAGCCCCGCTTGCAAACCCCAATTTCACCCGCTCTCCCAGTATATCCTTGAGCTGCTGAGGAGAATAAGGCTTGAAATAGATTCGGTGCTGAGAAAGCGAGCTTATGATTCTGGTATCGAGCTTTGTTAAGAATTCCTCGTGGTTGGTTATCCCGACTACCCCAATCGGAGCGCCGAAAACTTCGCTCCCCCTCGCCAGGTCATAGAGAATAGACTCCTCGCCATACTGGCTCGCAACCAGCCTGTCCACCTCGTCAAGGACAATTATCGGGACTCGTTTCTCCTTCTTCAAGAACTCAGCAATCCTGTCCGAAACCTCATCAGTCGCCACCCCTCTCCTCGGGACAATCTCCCCGAGCGAGATTGCGAGCTTGTTGAGGATAGCGTGGCGGGTCGAGAGCTCCCAGCAGTTTATGTAAATCGGAAGAGCCCTCTTGGAATATTCAGAAAGCTGCCTGAGCACATGGCGGGCGCAAGAAGTTTTTCCTGTCCCTGGCGGCCCAATCAAAACAGTATTCTCGGGCTTCCCGCCTTTTGCAGCCGACCTCAGCGTGAGCGCCAGCTCCTTAATCTCGGCATCCCGGTGAAGAAGAATCTCCGGAAGATACTCGGGCATCAGGGCCCGTTCATCCCTAAAGACGCTTCCCTCAGAGTCGAGCGAGCCGAAAATATTGGCCATGGAAAGCTATCCCCAGAACTAATTATTAATTATTCATTATGCGCCGCTGCCCTGTAAGCAACGAACAGCATCGCGAGGAACACGAGCATCGTGCTCAGGGCCAGCGAGGAGAGGCCGACGCCGCCTTCGTTCCACACCCTTATCCCCGGGACAGGCTTGTAATAGAGAGTCAGGAGAAGGAGCGCAGTGGCCCAGTAAATCGGCCTGAAGGCATTCACCCCGTGGTCGACATATCCCGTGAGCTTGAATCCCCTAACTTTCGATTCCATCGCCACTATCGCAATCATCACGAAAGAGAGAATGAGGACAAGGAAGAGCTCATCCTTGCTGGGTATTAGTGCTATCACCCCGGCCAACACCAGTACGTCCAGCATCAGGTTTGCCCCAGACCCCTGCTCGTACGGCATAATTAGCTCTTGCCAGCCTGTTATTTATAAATGTCCTTGAGGCTAATATCTTCGTGAGAATCGTAGCCGACCTCCACCTACACTCGAAATATTCGAGGGCAACAAGCCCCGAGATGGATGTTCCCGGGATAGCGAAATGGGCGAAGATTAAAGGAATCGGGCTAGTTGGAACCGGGGATTTTACCCACCCGCAGCATTTGAAAGAGCTGAAAAGGGCCCTAAAGCCCCTCGGGAACGGCCTTTTCGAGTTCGAAGGAGTTCGTTTCATCCTGTCAGCTGAAGTCAGCAACATCTTCCAGCACAATGGCCTCAAGAAAACACACCACGTGATTCTCGCGCCAGGATTCGAAGAGACCGAGCAGCTGAATGACAAACTAGCGAAATGGGGTAATCTCGAATCAGACGGAAGGCCCACCTTTGGCAGTAGAAGCGCGAGCGAACTAGTTGAGCTAGTAATGGAGACTTCGAAGGACTTTTTCATCATTCCCGCACACGTCTGGACCCCCTGGTTCAGCATTTTCGGTGCGAACTCGGGCTTCGACTCGATGAGGGAATGCTACGGCGATATGGAGAAGCACATTCACGCACTTGAAACAGGCTTATCCAGCGACCCAGCTATGAACTGGCGCCTCTCCTCGCTCGACAAGTACTCGCTAGTCAGCAACAGCGACGCCCATTCCCCGGCAAAATTGGGGAGGGAGGCAAATGTTTTCGAGTTGGAAGAAGCAAGCTACCGAGAGCTAATCGACGCGTTGAAAACAAAAAACCCGAAAAAATTCCTCCTCACCTATGAGTTCTACCCGGAGGAAGGCAAATACCATTTCGATGGGCATCGGGGCTGCTCGATTCGCTTGTCCCCAGCCGAAGCCAAGAAACACAATAACATCTGCCCGGTTTGCAGGAAAGAATTGACGATTGGGGTGATGCACCGGGTCGATGAGCTGGCTGACCGGGAGCCAGGTTTTATCCCAAAGAATTCGATTCCATTCGAGAACCTGGTCCCGCTCTCGGAAATTCTGTCCGAGGCGATTGGAAAGGGGGCTGGAACGAAAAAAGTCGATGAGGAGTATTGGAAACTGATTAAGCGGTTTGGTAACGAGCTCGAGGTTCTGCATGCGGGCGAGGAAGCAGCCGCATCTGTTTCAGGCGAGCGGATTGCCCGCGGGATTGCCAACGTTCGAACCGGGAAAGTAAGGGTTCTTCCGGGCTATGACGGGGTTTATGGTACTGTGAGCGTTTTCGGGAACGAGAAAAAGTTCGAAGAAGAAACCAGCTCAAGCTCAAAGCAAAGCTCACTCGGGGACTTCGGCTGAACCAATCAAAAGGTTTTTAAATAAAAAGTGGTAAAAGTGTAATTGGTGGTAAAAGTGGAAGAGTATATAACGAAGAAACTTCCCCGGAGAATAAACGGAGGGCTCAGGCGCTTGCAGGCGAGATACCAGCTGAGATACAAGAGGAGAATATCGGAAGGCAGGCTTTTGGAGATGCTCGTGGACTACGGGCTAAAAAACGAGAACAGAATCCTCGGCAAAAAAAAGGGAAAAATCTCATCCATATTTGGTTTATACTCAACCAAGGAAAAAGTCAATTCAGTAAAGGAAATCGATTCGGTAGTTTATGGTGTTTGAATGATAGTCGACAGCTCGGTTTTCATCGCTGCCGCGAACAAGAACGATGAGAACTTCAAGCTCGCCAATGAACTTTTGCTTATGGCGGAGGACGCGGGCGCGCAGACCACAGACCACGTTCTCGAAGAAGTTGTTACTTACCTGTGCAAGAAAGTCGGCAGCGACACCGCCTACAAGACCGGAAGTGGGATGCTGGACTCATTCGACCTGCTTTTCTTCTCCGAGGAAAATCTTCGAGAAGCCCTCGAACTGGTGAAGAAGTACAAGCGACTCAGCCTTTGCGATGCCCTCAGCGTGGTCGCAGCCAGCGGGATGAGGGACAAGGCCATCTGCTCATTCGATTCCGACTTCGATTTGGTGAAGGGGATAAAGAGAATTTTCTAGGGGACTTCTAGTTTTCTTTTCTTTATCATCCGTTCGTAAATCTCTTCCACTCTTTTCTCATTAATCTTGTGCCCAAAGCACGTGTGCGGGACCAGGGCGCCGCTAAAAGTTTTCGGGATGTGGAGAAGCTCGTGAATCAGCACTTTCTTTTTCTTCTCTTCATCCAGCTTGTCAAAATACTCGCTCAAGACCTCAATCACGTAATACGCCTTGATTTCGAGCGCCTCCTGCCAAATCTTGGGCATGCTCCAAATCCGGGCGTAGGCCCTGGCCTTCGAGCCTTGGCTGCGCATGTAGAGAAGCCTGTATGAATTTATGTGCGGCAGCTCGAGGAAAGGCAGAATCTCCTCAGCCGTCGCCTTCACGTCAGGCGCCTGTTCGAACTTCACAAGAAGAATCTGGAGGAATCAACTTTTAGCACTTTTCGATTCCAGGTGTCTTGCTTCCCGCAAATTCGCCCCTAGTCTCCTAACCTGGACGTGCGGCCTGTGGCTGGCTATCTGCCTTGCGCTTGCCCTCTCGAATCGGACTTGAAATAACTCCGAATTCGGCTGCAATCCTGCGCAATTCAGGATTTCTGCTTAATACCAGATAGCATTGTTTTAGCAGAGAACTTACATTTGCCCTGGTCATCCCCAATTCTTCTGCGACTCGTACCTGTGTGGGTTCGTCCCATTCGCTCAAGACTGATTCTGCATAGCTGGCGAACACAATCCTCCTATTCGGCGTCAAGCTCTTGGCTGCGGACTCCAGAGCCCTGGCAACCCTCACATCGGTCGGCAGTCTGCTTTTTCCAGGCATTCTCCCAACAATGCTGTGCCCATTCTTATCTTTCGCATCCAACCGAACAGGCTCGGCAATCAGGTTCAGCTTGTCAGAAAGCTTTTTTTCCGCTATTTCGATTGTCCCGCACCGAATTACTTCTGTTTTCAGTTCGTTAGCGTCTATCTTGAAACGATTCGAAATCCTCGCAATTTCCTCCTCGTTTATGGTGTTCCCATAAGCCCACATATATTCAACGACTGCCGGGTAAATGCGAGCCATTCGAAATGTGTGGTGGGGCGGCTGGATGACAAAATTAACCCGCGTAAGTTCATCGAGAACCTGCCCTGCGACCCAGCGGGAACAGAACGAGCGGAAGGCAGACCCAATTCTATCATCAGCAAATGTTCGGTTCAATCTGGCTGCTCTCAAGGTTGCCTTCGTGATAGTCAATAACACCACCTGATGGATTGACGCCCGGTCGTCCTCTGAAATGTCATCCGCTCCAACATTCGCCAATGTGTTGTTCGCGACTGTGATTGCGTATTTCCAATGTGCCGCAATTATTATCTCCAAGCAGTGGTTGATTTCCTCCTCAACCGAACGAATTTCCTCACGACGACCTGAGCCATTCCCTGGCAGAAGCTTCCGCTTGTGTTCCCTGGCGTCGTGAATCCTTCGGAGAAGATAGTTAAGCTCCGCCCCTTCCATGATGTCAGATTTCCCTCCCCGATGTCGTTCCGTTAAAACTTCCAGGTCCCTGAATATTCTAGAATCTGAATCGCGAGTGGCGAACCGAGTTTTTCTGGCATTTATCCTATATCCAATGTCTTTGAACATATAAGGAAAAGTTGTATCTTTAAGGCTTAAATTCCTTCGCATTTTCACAAAAACGGACTGGCGAGGTTTTTGGCTGAGAGGCGATTTTCTCGCTTGACATAAGCTATTTATAGCTTTAAAAACACATATTTATCGGTGATGTTCATGCCGGATGACGAGACTGCTGAAGCAATCGCAGATGACACGCACGCTGATGAAGTTGGCCCTACTGGCGAGGAGGAGGTTGATGCCGCCCTCGACGAGAAATTGCCTTTCCCGACTGCCCGAGTGGTGAGAATCTTAAAAGAGAACATGAAGAAGGAGCACCAGATACGGAGCGAGGTGAAGATTGCAGCGAACATCCTCGTCGGAGAGGTACTGAAGGACATCGCGAGGCAGATGGACGAGGAGGAGTATTTCACGCTTTCAACCGAGCACTTCAACAAGGCAGCCAAGAAATACAGGGAAGTTGACCTCCAGCTCAAGCGCATCGAGAACATAAAAAAGATGCTTGAGAAGCAGAGGGCCGACCTTGAAGAGAAGATAATGCAAATCGATAAAGCAGAAGAGTGGAAGTAGCGGGCGGCATCAGGAATAGCCAGAAGGGACAAGAACAAATTAAGAAACGCCTGGCAGTTTGGCGTGGTCTCTAAATTGCCAGGTACCCGAGCAACGGGATAGGAAGGTGTGGGAGGGGGAGCCTTCTGAGATTCCCATCGCAAGTTTGCGCATTGGCACTGATTCTCATCTCAACACTACCTTTAGCCACTGCCCAGTTCGACCCGAAACTCGCTTATTCCGAAACTTACCCAGAATTTCGGCCCTGGGAATCCTGCTACCCTATTGGCGACACTTACAAGCCATGTTTTTACAATGGCCACAGCGTTGTGCTTGGAAGCATTTACTCGTGCAGCATCGACTCCGGGACCAGTGTTTATTTCACAAACACCGCCTCATTCTCTTTCACTCCTCCCCGCAAGTCGGATGCCACCCTTACCTTCAAAATGTATGAATGCACCTACAACCCGAGAACAATTAAGGTTGGAATAAATGGATTGTGCGCAATCGATGTTGAGAACCGCGCTTCAGGAGGCATGAACCTCGGCCTGACAACCAAAAGCGTTACGATTGATTCCTCGTGCCTGATTGAAGGCGAGAACACGATAACTATAGATGGCAATACCGAACTCTCGCTCGGAGCCGGCGCTTGCCCATCCCTTTCTTGCATGGGGGCCAAGCTCTTTGCTGACCTAACAATTCCCCAGGAATCAAAGGACTTTTTCTCGAGCGGCTCGGTATCAACTGATTCGGTTCTCTCGAATTATACGTTCAACATTCCGATTCCTACGGGGGCAGAGGGAAAGTTCTCGCTTCCCACAGGAGCAGCCCTATTAAGTTGCCCGGAATGCGCAATGGTCGGGGGAAGCTACAAGATTGGAGCTGGGAACCACACAGTAAGCTATCTGATTGAGAATCTGTACATGCGGGTTGCATACCCGAACATATACTCCGCCTTCCTCAGGAACGAGACCCCAAAGGTTAACATCACGACTTCCTATGCGGGCTCCCCGCTCCCCTCGAAAATCTACTTCGGGAACGGAACTCTCGCCTGCGATGCCCCTTTTGGGGTTTGCGAGCTTTCGCTCCCTGAACAGGGTGTCGGCTTCTTCTCGCTCGAGCTGCAGGCTCTCGAGAGCCCCATCGGGAGGAGGGGAAAAGCAAAAATCGAATACACGATTGAGCCGGACCCGTCGGTTTCTTTTTCAGAGACTAGCGACGAAAGCTCACTCATCAGGGCCTATATGATAACAAACCCTACCCACCTGCCATTCAGCCAATTAATAACATACCCGCTTCCAGAAGACACGGAAGGGAACTTTTCAATAACCCCCTGGCCCCCCGGCATTTCCTCCAACTCAACTTCGCTCTCATTCACCGGCTCTTGCCCCAGATATTCGAACTGCACCTACAGGATAGCTGTTCGAATGAAAGGGGTTTCGGTTTCAATCTCTCCACCTATTTTTCCGGCGAGTGCCCGGGTGGGGGACCCGTTGATTGGCAAAGGGACGATATCTCTCACGAACACCAATCAGAAGAGGAGCATGGCCTCAAGGGGCTTGATTCCGAACTGCACCAGCGGGTGTTCTTGGGATTTAAACCTCTCGCCTTCCGAGACCAAGGCTCTCGAGTATTCGCTCAGGACAAGTGGGGCGAGCGGATGCGGGAACGAGCAATTCTGGGGCGCGAGGCCGGATGAGGCGATTCTTAAGGTTTGCGTGAGTGTCCCGGAAAATTTCCCAGCAGAAACATCGATTGAATATCTCGTCCCGTGGTCCCTTCTCCAAGATTATTCGAAAGGGCTCGAGGCGAGGCTCGGGACCTTCCCCATCCCGGCAACAGCCGGCTCTTCAGGCGCCCTTCTTTTGCTCGGGGCCCTTCCGCCAGGAGTCCACTACATAACGATTTCATATGCGCGACTGGCACAACCGCCCAAGGATCAGAATTCCGAAACATCAAAACCACCGCATCCTGAAATTCCACCAAAGGGAAGCGATGCCACGGCTCAGGGGAATCAAGGGCCGGGTGAAGACGAGGGGGCCATAGGCCAAGCTACTACGCCTGCAGGGTCTCGGATAACCATTGCGGCGCCGGCAATCGCGCAAAAAGGCGAGCCAGTGCAAGTTGTCATTATGTCAGAGGACGCACCCAAGGAAGGAGAGGTGACTTTTGTTTCCCCAACAGGGAAGAGGTTTTCAGTTAATCTAGTGGGCGGGAGAGCAACATGGGTGTTGGATGAGGTTGGGACCTGGAAAATCCTGTTCAATGGAGAAGAAAGGGAAATCGTTGTTGAAGGAACTGAAGGGGCCAACCAGGCCCTTGACGGGCCAGGGATGGGCGGCACAACCGGCGAGCCAACTCGAGCGAGAAGCCCGGACCCAACCTATCCGGGAATTAGCGCAGGCAGCCCTCTTCTTCCGCAGCTTGGCTTAGAGCTCGGGCCCTGGGTGCTCCTATTAGTGCTCCTCCCGTTATTGGCAATGCCGGCTCTCGGTTATTTCCTCATAGTGGCTTCCCGCAGTCCGCAGCTTTCAGTTTCAAAAACATACGATGGGAAAAAGGTCTGCCTAGAAATTGAAAACCGGGGAGGCCAGCTCGCGGATATCTGGATAACCGATGCCCTTCCTGACGATGCAGTTCTCGGGGATGCAGGGGGCGGGAGCTTCAAGAAAACAATATTCGGGAATGTCCTGAAGTGGAGGCTCCCATCTCTTGACAGCGGGGAAAAATGGGGCGTGAGCTATGAACTCAGGACAGCTGCAGGCCGCCTAGGCGAGGCAAGGGCCCTGGCAACAGATATGCGGGGGGCGCAAGTCAAAGCCCATAGCGGCGGGATTGAACTCGAAAAAGCAACAGCTCCGTAGAAAACCTGGGGCAGCAGCGCCTTGCGGTGCGGGCTGCTCGCATCCAGCCGACAGCCCGCAGTCTGCCCTCGAAGGCAGACCTGCCTGCTCCAACAGGCAGCCGCCATAATTGGCACTGCTGCCGGTTAAGATTTCTACGGAGCTAAAGCAACAGCATCATTTTAAACACGCCAGGGGAGAGTTCTTTCATGAGACTGGCGGTTCTTCTGGGCATGCTGCTAATGCTTCCTATCCTCGCTACTGCCCTCGATTGCTCTGCTATTGGAAAAAACGGCACAATCTATTCAGACACCGTTCTCTCAGATAATCTTTTCTCGCAGGGCAAGTGCCTGACAATTGGAAGGGACAACATCACCCTTGACTGCGCAGGCCATTCCATAACGGGCTCTGGCGTCGAGACAGGCGTTTATGTTTTCGGGAGGAAGGGCGTGAATGTCATTAACTGCGTTTTGTCGAACTTCAGTTACGGGCTCCACGTCTCCCATTCCGAATCCTCATTTTTCACTGAAAACACGATAACCGGCTGCTATATCGGAATCATGGCCACTTCTTCTTTTGGGCTCGTGTTCCAGAAGAACTCAGCTGACCGAAACGGGCAGGGGGTGTATGCATACGATTTGCTCGAGAGCACGATAAGCAGGGGGAGCGCGAAAAGGAACAGCGCTTACGGGCTCGAACTGAGGTCTTCGTACTCTGACAAGATAAACGGCAACGACTTCTCGCTAAACCGCATCGGAATCGGAGTTTATTCTTCATCGCAGCTCGAGATATCGGAAAACGACCTCCGGGGCTGCTACTCCCCATACAACGAGTCCAAGTCAAGGGGAATCAGCTTTAGCTCAAATACACAAGACATTGTTTCCGGGAGCAGCTGGGATGCATTCACAAAGCAAGCCAGGCAGCTTATGGCCCTGTTTCTAGTGGTGGCCATTATCGCTGCGGCAGTCTTCATAATCGGGTTCGGGAGGCGGAAAAAAGGCGGCGGGGAAGGGAAGTTCAAGGTCGACGAGATCACTGTCGAGGATATGAAACGGGCGCAGGTTGACCGATAGCCTCCCGGAATTCCCCGTATGCCTGGGTGACCTCTTCCTTCGTAAGCGTGATGACCCGCCTCTCGCATAAAGCCAGTCTTCCTGAAACCTCGACAGCTTTCTCCTTACTGCCCAGGCCAAGAAGTTCCCGCGAGTCCACAACTGCATTCCTCAATTTCTTGTTCCTGTGCTGGAAAATTGCATTGATGAAGAGCGAGAGCCCCCCGTCGACTTTTCCTTTCACGCGCAGCCTCAAGACCCTGGATTCCACTTCGGGCTTCGGGTAGAACGCGCCTGCCGGCACCTTTTCTAGAAGCTCGACCTCAAACAGCAACTGGCACATAACCGAAAATCTCGAGTAATCCCTTGAACCGGGTTTTGCAGCCATTCGATGGGCCAATTCCTTCTGGATGCAGATGACCGCTTCATTGCCGAACTCGGGAATCTTAAGCACGAGCTTCGAGGCAACGCAGTAAGGCACGTTTGAAACAACCAAATCAAAGGGCCCGCCCGCAAATTCGAGCGCATCCCCATAAACAACACTGGCGTTCTTCAGCCCGCGCAGCTTCTCAGTGAGAATCGGGATAAACCGCTCGTCAATCTCTATGGCGGTGAATCCCTTCGCTTCTTTCGCAAGCCCTGCGGTCAATGCCCCGATTCCCGGCCCAATCTCAAGGACAGTTTTCCCTTGAGGCTTGCAATGGGAAAGCTCGCGCTCGATATAGTTCTTGTCGATGAGAAAATTCTGCCCCAGCGACTTAATCGCCCCGAGCCCCTTAATCAAGACGATGTCGCCCATAGGAACCAATCCTGCTTGAAGGAGGCTTGCCTAGTAATGCGGCAGCTCCCTGTGCGGGGGCCTGGTGAGAACATAATACTTGGAATCCCCCTTAAGCTCCTCCTCAATCCTCTCGACAAGGATGTGGACCGGGCTTGGGAGCAGCGGGACCCGGTGGCTTATGTCAGCGAAGCTCTCGAATGGCTTCTTTTCCCTCTCTGCCATTATGTTGTGCATGTGCTTCTTGCCGACCCCAGGCAAAAGCTCGAGCTGGTGCAGGCGAATCGTTATCGGCCCGCACTTGTTGAAGAATGTGACATACTCGACCTCCCTGGTCTTAATTATCTGCTCAATGGCAAACTTGAGCCCGCTTCTCGCAGAGGAAGTGAGGTCTATGAAATTGACTCTTCCCTTTATGTGGTCTATCTGGTCCCTCTCGCCCTTGCCGATGTATATCCTGTCGCCATTCTTCAATTGCGCCTCTGGCTTGGGGACAACTTCAAGAAGCGTAAAATACGTGTCGCCTATGACCTGGGCTAGGGGTTCCTTTCGGGTATCGGTGCTTTTCCCGTAAGGGAGAAAATCTAGCACTACTCCGTACTCTTCCATCGTGCCCATAAACAACAGCCTTGCCCTTATCCTGATGCATACTTCTCAACAATCTTCAGTATCTCGGCCATTTCGGCCTTGCTGAACGTGTGTCTTTCTTTCGCCACAATCACTGAAAGCTGCGACTCGCTCTTCGGGAGCAAATCGACAATTTTTATCGCAATCTCGGGGCCGACCTTGTCCAGTTTCCCGAGCTCCTCGAGCATCTCCTTGCCCTTCTTCTCGGAAAGGAGCGTCCTTAGCTTCAGGTAGTCATAGGTGGCCTGCTGCTCGAATCCGAGCTCGCCTTCCCCCTTCCTCGCTTCCATCAGCTTGAGGACTTCAGCCAGCGTCACCGGCCGTTGAGTTGTCATTTCCTTGCCAATCATCATATCACCTGAGGTGCACCGGAGGGATTATGAGATTCTTCTCGGCATTCCCAATCCCTACCTTCACCACGTACGAGGCCCCCCGCTTCCCGGTAACTATGCCAGTCAGTCCCCTGTACCTTGGATGGGGCATCCCGGAGAAGCTGGACTTCGGGTCTATCGAGACCCTCGAGCCCTCCTTGAACTCCCTCATTATCGCGCCTATGGTGCTGTGAGTCCGGTTCCTCCTTCGGAGGAGCCTGCTGCGCTTTGACAGTTTCCCTAGTGAACGTTTTACCATCGTAAACCCCCCTTTCTCTTCGTCGATTATGTCTCCTACCCTTTATATACATATTTAAATCATTAGGTTTATAAATAGTTCTTGTTTCTGGGTGGTTCTTATGGCTAAAAAAAAGGGCGTTAGTCCATCGAAAATCGACATACGCTTTAAGATAGAGAATATAGTGGCTTCGGCCAACCTCGGCATCGAGCTCGACCTTTACTCGATAGCGCAAAAGGTCAAGGACGTCGAGTACGAGCCAGAGCAGTTCCCGGGCGCCATTCTGAAATTGAAGGACCCGAGGGCATCGCTTCTGCTCTTCAAGAACGGCAAAATAATCTGCACGGGCTCGAAGAGCGAGAAGGAAGTGAAGTTCGCTCTCGAGAGGGCGGTTAAGCTCCTTGCAGCCCACGCGAAGGCGAGACCGCCTGGCTGAGACAAAGCAGCCGTTTCGAGAAAAAAGCGTTTCTTATTTTACTACTCTCCAACCTACCCGACCGGCTCGGGCACCCGAGATTCGGGCTGTTCCTTCGGCTCTGCCGCCTTTATGATGCCCTGAATCCGCTCCCAGCTTTTTTCGACGTATTTGATTGTGTTGGACTTGAGTTTATCAATATACGCGAGCGTACCCAATACCGCGAGCTCCGAACCGAATATAGATAGAAACCATTTAGAAGCCAATTCAAACGTTTTTTCTTGCGCTTCAACACCTACGGCGATCCAAACCCCCAAAAGACCGGCCATAAGTGTGAAACCAGTAACCGTGCCAAGGGCGGTGAGCATCCCATCAAGTTGTTTCTCGTTCTTCTTAGCAGCTCCAATAGCAGCCTCGTAATCCCCCTTATGTTTCGAATCAACATGCTTGGCCATCGGCACGAGTGTTTCTGCCGGCTGTATCCTCTTTGGCCCCTCAAATTCCTTCAGGTCGCCATGCAGGCCAAAAAACGCATTCATTCCCCGAGCCTGGTTTAATTTTCGCCCTAATCTTTCGGCCCTGCGCTCCTGGTGCTTCAAGGACCTATAATTCAGCATGGTTTGCCCGAGCATGAGTATATCTGGCTTATGAAAAATAAAACGGTTCTGTGTATGTGTTTAGCCCCTGACGGCAGCCACTAATGCCCCTCTCGGCTCGACTCCTTGCAGTTCCCAAGTCGCAACAACCGAAGCAAGCACCTCATAAATACCCGCGCCCTTCTCGTTCCTGAGAGTCC
>JAKAKT010000065.1 GCA_021813385.1 Microcaldota archaeon | reverse complement strand
ACTGGGCTGGCGCACTCCAGCCGAGATTTATTTCGACAAAAAGTATTTTAACAGGAGAAAACCAAAGCTCAAAAAGCGGACAAATGTTCGTTCAACAAAAGCGGACAGATGTTAGTTCACGCTACACCTAGGTATAGTCAATTGCGAATCCATCGACTTCTTCAGTATGCCTTCTGGAATGAGTTGCGCGAAACTTTCACTTTCAAGTGAAACCGGCAATCTCAACATAGCTTTGGTGAACGGGCTTCAGAAAACAATTGTGATAACTAATATGAGCTGCACGAAAGACCCGAGCCAATTTGAACCAATACAAGAAACCAAAATGCTAAACGGCCAATCAGTTTCGTTCTTTATTACGTGCAACGGTGAAAACGGAAAAGCTTTAACATTTGACCAAGGCGATGCCTTCAGTGGAAAAATAAATCTCGAGTATTATTTCGAAGAGGATGGACCGGGTGTAAAAAGAAAGCTCATCGGTTTCGTATTCAAAAAAGCATCTTAAGACTCCTCGACTTAACATTTAGGCAAAGGCGTTAAGCTCTAGAGCCTTATCCTCCCCATCACTCTCAGCGCCCGGTTCGCCCCAATCAAAAGTGCCAAATCTCCCTTCTTGTAGGAAAAAGGCTTGACAAACGAAATTTTCACTTGTCCCTTCGCCCCGCCTTTCACTTCCCCGCTAACTTTTCCGCTCGCGAACTGCATCCCATAAGAGACAAAAACATCCTCGGTCCCTGAAACCGGGGTCCTCTGGAACTTCGTCATCTCAAGCTCGCAAGAAAGCTCGCTCGCAGTTCCGAATCCCTCGCCCTTAACCAACTCGACTCCCCTCTCAACATCCTCGAGTTCGACATTCTTTAAGCATAAACCTGCCCTGTCCCCGGCATTCGTTTCCTGGACATCCTTATCCTGAACTTGAATTGAACGCACGACAGCCCGCTTCCTGGATGGCAGCGCCTCGAGCTCATCATGAATTTTCACTTTTCCGCTCTTCACAATCCCGAGAACAACAAGCCCGACGCTCTTGACAACAAACGCGGAATCGACTGGGACTCGAATAACGCCCGAGTCCTCTCTTGCGGGCGAAATCGAGTCTAATTTTTTTAGTATTGCTGCGGGCTCGTTCTCGCATTCCTCGTATTTCTCAACAACTGTCCCCTTCGCAATCACCATCAATTCTTCCTTCGTCCCGCCCCGCAAAACGACAATTCCCGTCATCCCAAGCGAATCAAGGGCAACGATGCATTCCCCGATTTCCTTGCTCACCCCGTCGAAAATAAGGAGTGCTATGTCTGAAGAGTTCAGGCAATGGAGAAGCGAGACGAGCTTGTCCGGGTAGAGCGAAGGCTCGTAGAAGCAAAGCACGCTCTCATCGCTCTTCCTATTGTAAATAGTATAATCCGAAGCAGTCCCTTTCTTCCCGAGCTCCTTCCCGAGCTCCTTCTTCAAGTCTATTAATGCAATCCCCAGGTTTCGCATGGGGAAAATTCGAGCAAGAAAATTTATTATCCTTTGTCGAGTCCAGCTTCCGAAAGCAGGAAATAGCTTAAAAGCTTAATCTTACATAAACATCGTTAGTGGGGGGTTCAGATGGCTTTCGAATTCATTATTTTAGTTTTCGGAGCGATTGTCCTATTCCTAGCCCTAGGAGCGATAAAAGTCATTTACCAGTACGAGCGGGGAGTCCTTTTCACCCTCGGGAAATTCTCAGGAACCCTCGAGCCCGGGCTTCGCGTTGTCATCCCAATACTTCAGACCTTCTCTGTTGCAGATATGCGAACAAGAGTAATCGTTGTGCCGCCCCAGGAGACAATCACGAAAGATAATGTTTCAGTCAAGGTGAATGCCGTTCTCTACTTCAGGATTGTCGATGCCCCGGCTTCCCTCATCAAGGTAACGAACTTCATGTATGCGACCTCCCAGCTCGCCCAGACCACAATGCGGAATGTCGTGGGTTCGATAACTCTTGACGAGCTTCTCACCCAGAGGGAGACCACTTCCCAGAAGATAAAGGATTTAGTTGCCCAGATGACTGGTTCCTGGGGGATAAAGGTCGAGGATGTCGAGCTGAGGGACGTTGAGCTTCCGGATGACATGAAAAGGATAATGGCGAAAGCAGCTGAAGCCGAGCGCCTCAAGCAGGCAGTCATAATCCGCTCCGAGGGAGACGCTGCAGCAGCTGAAAAAGTCATGAAAGCCGCTTCGATAATGTCCTCTACTCCAGGTGCCCTCCACTTGAGGACTCTCCAGAGCTTGAACGACGTGGCTTCCGACCCGTCCAACACAGTGAAGTTCTTCATTCCGTTTGATGTTATTAGGCCTTACGAGGGCTATGAGCAGCCAGATAAAAAGGTGAAGAAGTAATGGCAGGCGAAATACTGATAGCAATTCTCGCAACCCTCTGCTTTCCAGTCGCCATAGTTCTCGTGCTGCTCGCGCTCTCCTCAATAAAGATAGTCAATCAGTATGAACGAGGAGTGAAATTCACCCTGGGTCAGTTTTCCGGATTGATGGAGCCAGGCCTTCAGATAGTCATCCCTATATTCCAGTCATGGCGCAGGGTCGACATCCGCGTGAATGCAATCGACGTCCCGAAGCAGGACATAATGACGAGGGACAACGTTTCCGTGATGGTAAATGCAGTGCTTTATTTCCGGGTTGCAGACCCGCAGAAGGCGGTCCTCGAGATACAGGATTACTACTACGCGACTTCTCAGCTAGCTCAAACTTCGATGAGGAATGTTGTAGGCGAAACGAGCCTCGATGCGCTTCTCGGGCAGAGGGAATCAACCTCTGCTAGAATTAAAGAGATAGTGGACAAGGCAACTGGCCCCTGGGGCATAAACGTGGAGAGCGTCGAATTGAAGGACATCGAGCTTCCCCCTGACCTGATTAGGGTCATAGGGAAGGCAGCTGAAGCAGAGCGGGAGAAGCGGGCAGTCATCATAAAAGCAGAAGGGGAATTCGAGGCTTCGCAGAACCTAGTGAAAGCCGCGAAAATGCTCACGTCGACTGCAGGGGCGCTCCACATAAGGACTTTGCAGACTATAAACAACCTCGCGAACGAGAAGAGCAACACCGTGGTATACGCAATGCCGACTGAACTAATGAAGAATTTGCTCAAGTTCTTGGACAGGTAAGGACAAGATTCGTTTTCGAGGGCAAGGAACTCTATAGAAAGGTTATTATCCACCCAACTACCTTTGAGTCTAATATGGCACCCCAAAGATGCCCCGAAGCAAAAAGCCTATTTATTTGCGCCGTATTACTCGCGTTGTTGTTTTCTTTTGGCTGCAGCAATAATCAAGCAAATTCGCAAGATGTCAACAAAAGCAGTCAAACCCAACAAACTGAAACACTGGGAGTTTCTTGTGCTTCAGAAATCCCAAAATCTTTCGAAGAATGCAAGAAAACAGGATACTTAATTGTAGCGTGAACTAACATCTGTCCGCTTTTGTTGAACGAACATTTGTCCGCTTTTTGAGCTTTGGTTTTCTCCTGTTAAAATACTTTTTGTCGAAATAAATCTCGGCTGGAGTGCGCCAGCCCAGT
>JAKAKT010000082.1 GCA_021813385.1 Microcaldota archaeon | reverse complement strand
AGAGAACAACCGACTTGAGCCTGATTTCCATAGCCGCTTTCACCATTTTCCCACCCAAACGGGTGGGTGAAAGCGGACATAAGTTCGTGCACTATTTTAGGACAAATGTGTGTGCACTCTACAATTACTCTTTCACTGTCATTACGAATCGCTATCCTGCCGTCCAGTCTTGCTCGGTCCTTTCACCAACTGGCTTTTGTAAAACTTTCTGTATTTCAACCACGAGTCGCTTCACGCTGGGTTTTTCGTCGAAACGAACACGTCCTGTTCCAATGCCAGCACCCCATGATTATAAGATTGAGAGCTACTTAACCAAATCCACCTAACGTACATAGGATCGGTGGCACCACGATTCAGAAGCCCGATATTCAGTCTATCCATTGATCTTGCGAAAAGATAACGCGCATCCGGGTTTGGCTGTCTGACCTTTTCACCAAAAGGTATGCCGAACAGTGGATCCGTTAGATAATAGCCGTCTTCTGTTGGAAAATTTTCTATTATTTTTATCATTTTTGGATTTGTAACTTCAACGACGATTCGGTTTTTATCATCGTGAAGGTTGATGAGTGGGATTCCGTTTTCATCAAAACCGTGATTTACAGCAAGAATCACATTCCTCAAGCCTGCTGCTTCGCCTGTTTCAAAGATCCATTTTTCATTGGTATCCCTGTCGGTGCATTCGACAATTTTAGGTAAAGGCTCATTTTTCTTAACGTAAACGAAAAATGTCCCTGTATGAGCTGTTTCATACTTTTCTCTATCCCATGTTTTTATATCTACTTTCCTATCGTCGTTTTCGACGCTGCTAACCATGACAAACCTTCCGTCAAAGCCCTCTGATGCATCCTTGCTTGTGCTCTTGTTCGGCATTAGAATAATATGCTTGTTGATTCCGGCTCTAAGATTTTGTGCCGTCATTGTGTTGGCAGTGTTGATTGCCTGCCTTACAGACATCCCCGGCTTTTCGCATCGAGCGAGAACGATTATGTTTGACATTTTTAAGCCTCATCCCGAGACCAATAGGATAAATGATATATTAGTGGAGAACTGATTTATAATGGTTCGTATTCTGTTTAATAAGCGGATTTTCAAGAAGAGGTTCGAATGCATTGGCACGATATTAAGATGGGTTTGCAACTGCCGTTTTTCTAAAATTCTTGCGATTATTTCACTTTATCAGCAAATCGTCGCTGCTAAGCTTGAGCGATGCCGACTCGATGAACGGCAAAAAGGAGCTGTAGCCGGGCCCGTGAAGGCCGACGTACTGACTGTACTCGGGGTTTCTGACAAGGCGGCCGCAGCCGAGAGCACCAGCAGCCTCGCCAGACGACATGCAATTATATCGTCTTTCCGGGTTTCCATCAAGGACTTCTTCGGACGGAACAAGGCGCGTGGAGCCGTTTGCCATGCCCCAGGTGCAGCTTGGAACAAGTTTCGGGGCTACGGCGTCTTCAGGATTAAGAAGCTGTGCCGTTACACTCTTTAGGTCTGAATGAATCGTAAATGTCGTGTTGTTGCTTGAAACGTCCCAGAAAGCCCCCCTGCCCCAGCGCGCTTTGCCGGGGTATTGGTCCAGAACAATCCGGGGCACCACAACCTCTACGGCTAAACTAGCATCTTTGGAAGCAAACACGTAGAATTCCCCGATGCGCCTTGGTTCGCCCCCATCTTCGGGCTTCCCCCCGATTGTCCTGCCTCTTGCCCAAAATCCTACCAGGTGTTTTTGTACGTCGCCTGGCAGTTTGTTATAAAGAATCGTATTGGCTTCGTCAAGCTGCGGATACGTTAAAATGGCCTCGACCAGCCCCTTCCGTTGCAGTTCTGCAAGGAGCCTGAGGTGCTGTATCCCGGTGTACAGCTTGCCGTCATTATTCGAAATTTTGACTCTTGGCGCATCCACGACTGTTGGCATTTTTCAACCTCTTCCGAATAAGACAAATTCTCGAGAATTTGTCCGTATTTGAGCCACAGCTCAAATCTGAGAATAAGTATTCTATTATCGCGAAACTGATTTATAAAGTTTCGCTTTGTGTTTTTTATCAGCTCAAATACGAGTTCGAAGAATTTTCGCGTTCCCGAGCATCCTTGAACCCGAATTCGTTACTTTCTCAGATTAGCATCCTTTGCGGGCCGTGCCCAGGATAGCGTATTTAAAAATTTGAAATGGGCAATAAATTCATGAACTGGTTTAGGAAAGAACCAACTCCGAATAGGGGAACGGATAGCGGCAAAGCCAAAACGAATGCTGCCATTTCTGATGCCCAATTGGACAAACTAATAGCGACGCACGTTCGCTCGCTTATGATGTTTCACTCTGATGAGCAAACAGAAATAAAGAAATGCATACGCGAAGTGGCTCGGGAGTACATTGATCCTGAAAAAGCCAGCGAGGGCAAAGTTGTATCGTTTCTTAAAGGTATACACGAGGCGATAATGAATGCTTCGATGCGCCATAAGGGGTTTGGTGTTGCTTTTGACTCTCTTGACGAGATTCTCAACCTAGTTCTCGGGTTTGGCAACCGCCCGAATGTCGAGTTTGAGCAAATTAAGACAAAAGGAATTCCTGTAACCATGGAACAAGCAATAAACGCCTCAAGTAGAGTAATGAACGCTGTTTCAGAGCTAAGGGAAGAAATGAGATTAAAACTTGATGAATTGAAGATTAAACACAACAGCTTAGAAGAGATTTTCTTGTACGTTCGCGAAGTAACTGCGAGTCCCAGCGCCGCTTATCTCATGAAAAACATTGAGCTCGACAGTCTTGTCATTTTCGCTTCAACTGCACTACGCCTTATGGAAGAGCGCATGAATGCGGGGTTTCGCGCTGACCAGGAGACGATTAGGGAATTTCTGGCGCACGGGAAGGCCAACCCAGTAATTATCAGCAGTCTTAAGGAAGCACTGTTCCTTGTAGAAGATATTGAGCGAATCCGGGGGAACTGCCGGGAATTTCTGGAAAAACGTGTCGGCCACAGTGCGAGGCAAGGGAAAACAGAAAGCGCAGATGAAACTAAGATGCTTGAAGTAGCGGAAAAGATTCTCGAGGTCCATAAGACTTTTTCGAAAAAAATGGAAGAATTGATGTGGGCTTGCGGTTATGGAGGCTTGACTCAAAAAGATTTCATCAATTTAGTTAAAAACGGGAAAATCGACTTTGATCTTGTAACATATGAAGAAAATTTATCGGTTAAGGTTGGGTTCTTGATGCGTATGGCTGTTCACGCGATACAAAAGATAAACGATATTAATGATGACGGTTCATATTCCGCTGCTGTTGAAATATTAATGGATTTCTATCAAGGCGCGCAGGCGAAACGATGGGGAGTCGGGGGCTCTCATTCCGATGAAGAACAATATCCCGAGATAGCCTCAGCTCTAACACAAGTTGCCGAAATGAACGCGATGAAAGCTAGGTGCGAGGAATTTCTCAAAAGGATGGAATCGAGAAAGTAGGTAAGTGAGCTAGAACTCCGGATTATAAGATTGAAGCTCCGGCCTGTTCGCATGCTCGCTCTCCCGCGAAAGACTTTTATAAGTAAGCGAGAAACTACTCTCGGGAGGCTGAGGATTTGAAACGAACCCCATTCTACAGCATGCACGTTGCCCTCGGCGCAAGGATGGTACCTTTTGTCGGCTGGGAGATGCCTGTTCAATACAAAGGCCTGATTGAGGAGCACCTTGCCACAAGGACCGCCTGCGGCCTGTTCGACGTCTCGCACATGGGCGAGGTTTTCGTTAGTGGCCCGGGAGCCTGGGAACAGGTCCAGCGTCTGATTACGAACGACTTGGGCAAAATCGGGCCCGGAAAGGCGATTTACAGCC
This sequence comes from Microcaldota archaeon, assembly GCA_021813385.1. GTDB lineage: Archaea > Micrarchaeota > Micrarchaeia > Burarchaeales > JAKAKT01 > JAKAKT01. Next base: position 15,002 of record JAKAKT010000082.1, on the reverse strand, counting down.
CGATGTGCCTCCCGAGCGGAGGAATCGTGGATGACCTTATCACTTACCAGTTCTCGAAAGACAAGTTCCTGATTGTCGTGAATGCCTCGAATGTCGAGAAGGATTTCAACTGGATGAAGAAGAACTTCGACGGTGTCGAAGTCGAGAACAAGAGCGACGAATATGCCCAGCTCGCGGTCCAGGGCCCGAAAGCTCTTGCAGTGATGTCCGGGATAACTGAAGCGAAGCTTGATGGGCTGGCGCCTTTTACGTTCGTTGAGTCGAAAGTCGCCGGGGTTGATGCGATTGTCTCGAGAACAGGCTACACTGGCGAGGATGGATTTGAGATATACTTTAACGCGGAAAAGGCTGAACCTGTCTGGAACGCGATTATGAAGGCGGGGGTGCCCCATGGGCTCATGCCTGTCGGGCTTGGGGCAAGGGATACGCTGCGGCTCGAATCAGGGCTTATGCTCTACGGGAGCGACATGGACGAGAATACGACTCCCCTCGAGGTCCCGCTGAAATGGACCGTTTCGTTCGAGAAAGAATTCATCGGGAAGAAGGCGTTGCTCGAGAAAAAAACGACAAAAAAACTTGTTGGGTTCGAACTTGTTGAAAGGGCTGTCCCAAGGCACGGGAATGAGGTTTATGTCGATGGGAAAAGGGTGGGAGTTGTGACCAGCGGGACTTTCTCGCCAACGCTCAAGAAGCCGATTGGGATGTGCTTCGTGCCCCCTGACCACCCGAAGGAGAAAAGAATCGGGATTAGGATTCACGAGAAGATTGTTGAAGCCAATATCACGACAACTAGGTTCTACAGGAGGGATGCGAAATGAGATTCACGAAAGAGCACGAGTGGGTGGAGCTTGAAGGGGATATCGCGACTGTCGGGATAACCGACCACGCCCAGCACCAGCTCGGGGACATTGTCTCGCTCGACTTGCCGAAAGTGGGAACGAAGGTGAAGCAGTTTTCGGAGTTCGCGATGATTGACTCGATGAAAGCGTCATCCCCGATTTATTCACCTGTTTCCGGAGAAGTTGAGGAAGTTAATGCCGAACTTGGCACTTCTCCCCAGCTGGTTAATGAGTCCGCACAGGAAAAGGGCTGGATGATTAAGGTGAAAGTCTCGAACCCGAAGGAAATCGAGGGCCTGATGAGCGAGGAACAGTACAAGAAGTTCTGCGGGGAGAAGAAATGATTTTGTTTGTTCGAAACAAAATATCCCGCACATCCCCAGGTGATGCTCGATGAACTACGTTCCTAACAAGGGAAAGGAAACAGCCGAGATGCTGAAAGCCGCCGGGGTCGCGAGCTTCGATGAACTTTTCGCCTCAGTTAAGCCAAAACTTGCCAGAAAATTAAATCTCTCCCCTCCAAAAAGCGAGCTCGAGCTCGCGGGGCATATGCTCGAGCTGTCTGGAAAGAACACTCTGCTGAAGAATTTTGTCGGAGCCGGCTCCTATGACCACTACATACCGAGCGCAGTTGCGCACATAACCTCCCGCTCAGAGTTCTACACCGCTTACACCCCGTATCAGGCAGAGGTGAGCCAGGGAACGCTCCAGGTGATTTACGAGTTCCAGAGCTATATGTGCCTGCTCACCGGGATGGACGTGTCGAACGCCTCGATGTATGACGGGGCGAGCGCGACTGCTGAAGCGGCGTTCATTGCTTGCGACATTACTGAAAGGAGCGAGATTGCGGTCCTGAATAAATTGAATCCGAATTATGAAAAGGTGCTCAGGACTTACTGCGAGTCGAGAGGGGTAAAAATCACGGGGGAACTCACCCAAAAGTCCGCTTGTGTTCTTGTGCAGAACCCGGATTTCGAGGGAAACGTTCATGAACTAGAAGAATTTGCAAATAGGGCACACGAGGCCGGGGCTCTTCTTGTAGTCTCGGTTGCCGAGCCCACTTCACTTGCGATTCTCAAGGCCCCGGGCGAGTGCGGGGCCGACGTGGTTGCAGGCGAAGCGCAGGGTTTCGGGAACCCGGTGAGCTTCGGGGGCCCGATGCTCGGCTATATCGCAGTCAAGAAGGACTTCGTGAAGAGGATTCCCGGAAGGCTCTGCGGGATGACAACTGACAGCAGGGGCAAGAAGGGCTTCGTGCTCACATTGCAGGCAAGGGAGCAGCACATAAGGAGGGAGCGGGCGAGCTGCAACATCTGCTCGAACGAGGCATTGTGCGCTCTTGCTGCGACTGCTTATCTAGCGCTTATGGGGAAGACCGGCTTGGCGAATGTCGCGAAGCTTTCGTATGAGAGGGCACATGAATTGCAAAAGAAGCTGGGCGAGCTTGGATTTGCTCTCCAGAATACCAAACCATTCTATAATGAGTTTGCGGTGAAATGCCCAATCAAGCCAAAGAAGCTGATTGCAGCCTTGGAAAAGAGGGGGATTGCAGCCGGCCTTGGCATTGGAGAGGACAGAATACTAATTTGCTGCACTGAGAAATTAAGCGAACAAGACGTCGAAGATTATGTTAATGTGGTGAGGGGGCTTTTATGATGATTGCGGGGACTGATTGGGGCTGTGAGAGCGGTGCGAGGGGACTCTTATGAAGCTTATATTCGAGCAAAGCGGGAAGAATTCCGAGTATGTCCCTGAATCGAAAGCTGTGCTTCGTGAGCCTTTCGGGAGAAAGGAACTGCCGATTCCAGACCTCGGGGAAGTGCAGGTGATAAGGCACTATACCAAGCTTTCTACACTCAACTATGGCGTTGATTCTGGATTTTATCCTCTCGGGTCCTGCACGATGAAATACAACCCGAAAATCAACGAGGATGTTGCAAGGCTGCCCGGGTTTGCGGCGCTTCACCCATTGACTCCTGAGAAAAGCTCACAGGGCGCCCTTGAGATGATGTACGAGCTTGAGAAAGATTTATGTGAGATTACCGGAATGGATGCGTTCTCCCTCCAGCCTGCTGCAGGGGCGCACGGGGAGCTCACTTCCGTTATGATTGCGAGGAAGCACTTCGGGAAGAAGAGGAGCAAAATCCTGATTCCGGACACTGCGCACGGGACTAATCCTGCGAGCGGGGCGATGTGCGGGTTCGGGATGGTCACGATAAAGTCGAATTCGAGAGGGAACATAGATTTAGACGAGTTAGGGAAAGCGATGACTGAAGATGTTGCGATGCTCATGATTACTAATCCCAACACCCTCGGGCTTTTCGAGGAAGAGATTACGAAAATTGCGGACATAGTCCACGCGAAGGGAGGGCTGCTCTACTGCGACGGGGCGAACATGAACGCGATGATGGGAATCACCCGCCCGGGGGATGCGGGTTTCGATATAATGCACCTGAACCTCCACAAGTCGTTCTCGACACCGCACGGTGGGGGAGGACCGGGGGCTGGGCCAGTCGGGGTGAAAAAGTTCCTCGAGAACTACCTGCCGGTCCCGAGAGTCGTTAAGGGTGGCGACAGGTATTCTCTCAACTGGAAAGTGAAGGGCTCGATTGGAAAAGTGGGGCCTTTCTTTGGGAATTTCGGGGTCCTTGTGAAAGCTTATACATACATAAAAGCAGTCGGCCCGGAACTCAAGCTTGTTTCCGAAGCCGCTGTTCTCAATGCCAATTACCTGATGAGGAAGCTCCAGCCGCATTACGACTTGCCTTATGACAGGATATGCGCGCACGAGTTCGTGCTCACGAGCAAGAAACAGAACGAAAAGGGAGTGCACACGATGGATATCGCGAAAAGGCTGCTCGACTACGGGCACCACGCCCCGACAATCTACTTCCCGCTCGTTGTGCCCGAGGCACTGATGATTGAGCCGACTGAGACCGAGCCGAAGGAGAAGCTCGATGAGTTCGCGGATTCGATGATTAAGATTGCAAACGAGCCCCCTGAACTTGTGAAGAGCGCGCCCGTCACAACCCCGGTCGGAAGGCTAGACGGGGTCGCGGCAGCTAGGCAACCGAACCTAAGATGGTCGAATGAGTGAGGCCGAGTTCGTCTTTCCAGTTAGGACGAAAGCAATAAGCTTGACCGGCCGAGCGTGCTCCCTCAACTGCGCGCACTGCAACAGGCATTATTTGGGGAACATGGGCACTCTTGGCGATATGGAACAGGACAAGCCTTTCAGCAGCATACTCGCGAGCGGGGGATGCGACAAGGAAGGCAGGGTCCCGCTTCTCGAGTTCAGGGATGAGCTCTCGAAACTGAGGGAAAAATACAAAATTGTGGCGCACACCGGGCTCTTCCCTCCCGGGAAGGTGAAGGAGCTTCGGGGGATTGCTGACGTGGTTTCATTTGATTTGCCTCCGAGCACGAATGCAATAAGGGAAGTGTTCGGGATTGACAAGACAAGGCAGGATTACGTGGATTCGCTATGCGCACTCATGAAAGAGGTCCCGACTGTCCCGCACCTGACGATTGGATTGAGGGGCGGGAAAATCGAGGGCGAAAGGGATTCGCTTGACATCATTGCCGGGCTTGGGCAAAAGAAAATCGTGCTCAACGTCCTTGTCCCGACCCCCGGAACCAGGTATCAAGACAGGGCCCCGCCTTCGGTTGGCGACGTGGTTTCGCTGCTCAACTACTCAAAAAGGAAATTCGACAAGGTTTATCTCGGGTGCGTAAGGCCGGGGGGCAATTACCGGGAGAGGCTTGATAAGAAGGCGCTTGGGATTGTGGATAGGATTGTGATGCCTGCCAGGGGAATTTCGAGAGAGAAAGCCGAAGTTTTCCACGAGTGTTGCGCTTTCTAGTTTGGTGCGCTTATGAGAGTTGCCGTTGGAACTGCAATAATAATGGGCCTGATGAATGGCAAAATGGACAGCCCGCCTACTACTGCACATTTCCTTATAGGCGAAGGATGCGATTATTCCTGCGCTTATTGCAGCTCGAAAGACGCTAGGATAGCGAGAATCGACTGGCCGGAATTTCCTGTCGAAAAGGTGCTTGCATCCTCGTTCAGCGGGTTCGGGAGGGTCTGCCTCCAGCTAACGAGTTTTGGGCTTGAGGAAGCAATCGGACTGATAGGCGAGATTCCCCTTCCTGTGAGCGTCACGGTCAGGGCTGAAAAAAAGGACGATGTGAGAAAGCTGTTCTCAGCAGGGGCCGACAGGGTCTGCGTCCCGCTCGATGCCTGCACCCCTGAGATTAGCGAGAAGGTTTGCCGGGGAGGTTTCGTAAAACAGCTCGAGCTCCTGGAGTGGGCTGGAAAGGAGTTTCCTGGAAAAATCGCAACTCATTTGATAATCGGGCTCGGGGAGACCGAAAGGGAATCTGTTGAGCTTTTGAAGAAGCTGAAGTATTCCGGGGTTTATGCCGGGCTTTTTGCCTTCACTCCGGCAAAAGGAAGCCCCCTCGAGGCGATGCAAAAACCGCACATCGGGGCTTACAGGAGAGTGCAGATTGCGAGATATTTGATTATGAACGGATACGTCGATTTCTCTTACAACTCGCGCGGGCAGCTACTCAGGCTTCCGGAAGTGCCTGGCGAGGTATTCATGACTTCCGGATGCCCGGACTGCAACAGGCCTTATTTCGACGGCTCGCCAAGCAAGCCGTATAATTATCCGCGAAAACCGACTGAAAAGGAGCGAACTCTAGCCTTGGGACAGGCGAAACTTTATGAGGGGCAGAGCATTTACAAGGCCCAGAAGCTGATAAAAGTGAAAGCCGAATATTCGGATAAGATTGAAAGGATAAAGATAACCGGCGATTTCTTCATTCACCCTGAGGAAGGGTTGGAGGAGATTGAGAAAAAACTTGTCGGTTGCCCTGTTGAAAAAGGAGAGATTATGGCGAGAATTGCCGATTGCCTCACTCGCTTCGAAGCGTTCGGCTTCGATGCCAACTCCCTGACTGAAGCGATTATGGGTGCTGTTGCATGAAAATGAGACGGATTGGAATTTGGTTGATGATGGCGAGACTGTTCGGATGGGATTCGGGGATGAGATTGCATGAAAATAAGACTGCTTGAGACTGGCTCTGCGGATGCCTTCACGAACATGTCTATTGACGAGGTTCTTATGGAATCGAAGGAGCCCGTGCTCAGGCTCTATTCCTGGAACCCGCCGGCAGTATCGATTGGGTATTTCCAGAATCTGGATGAAGAAGTCGATGTGGCTGCTTGCAGGAAACTTGGCGTCGATACCATCAGGAGGCAGACCGGGGGCGGGGCGGTTTTCCACGACAAGGAACTCACTTACTCGTTCATTTCCCGCGAATACCCGCAGAACATCCTGGAATCTTACAAATGGATTTGCTCAGCCGTAATCGAGGGGCTCAGGACCTTGAGTTTCGAGGCGCAATTCGCACCGCTTAATGACATAGTTATCGGGGGGAAGAAGATTTCCGGGAACGCGCAGACAAGGAGGAACGGCGTGCTACTTCAGCACGGGACCATTCTGCTCGAGGTTGATGTGGACAAGATGTTCGCAATCCTGAAAGTCCCGAATGAGAAAATGAAGGGAAAACTGATAAGCGATGTGAAAGCGCGGGTAACTGGCCTTGGGGTTTCTTTCGATGCGGCGAGCGGGGCGATGAAGAAAGGATTTGAAAAGAGCATGAGCGCTGAACTCGTTCCAAGCCAGCTGACTGAAGGGGAGAAGGAGAAGGCAAAAAAGCTTTCCCAGGAAAAATACAAGTCGGAAAAGTGGCTTCATCGCGTATGAGGCAAACAATCGGGCGAGGGTCCGCGGGGATTGAGAGGTGCATTGGCTGTGTATAAGGCAGTAATCATCGGCGGAGGTCCTGGCGGGTATGCGTGTGCATTGAGGTTAGCACAGTTGGGAGCGAAAGTTGTCCTTGTCGAAAAAAATGCTCTCGGGGGAGTCTGCACGAATTCTGGCTGCATTCCGGTGAAGGCGCTCCAGTCTTCTGCGAAAATTGTGAGGGAAATTAAAGGTGCTTCGAAGCACGGGATAAAAACTGGCGAGCTTTCGATTGATTACTCGGAGATGAGGAAACGCGCCCTCTCTGTTTCCCAGATTTCTGCCAAGGGGATAGAACTGCTTTTGGGCAAGGCAGGGGTCGAAGTGGTCAGGGGCGAAGGAAAGATAAAAGCGGCGAATTTGGTGGAAGTTGGAAACCAAACTTTTGAAACCGAAAATATTGTGATTGCCACTGGCAGTGAACCTATTCCGCTTCCGGGCATCCCGTTTAAAAGTCCTGTTCTCTCGAGCGAGGGGCTTCTTGAGCTTGAGAAGCTTCCGAGTTCCCTTCTTGTTGTTGGAGGCGGATATGTTGGGGTCGAATACGCCTGCATTTTCGCTTCCCTCGGAGCTAAGGTGACGCTTGTTGAGGCGAGGGACCAAATACTCCCGAACATCGACCAGGAACTCGTTTCTGTTCTCCAGAGGAGCATGAAAAGGGATGGAATCGAGGTTAAACTTGGGGCGAAGTTCGAGAGGGTGAGCGAGAAGGGCGCGATTGTTAATGGGGAAGAAATTGAGGCTGAGAAAATCCTGATTTCTGTTGGGAGAAAGCCGAGGTTTGCGAAAGAGGAGCTTGGGCAGGTTGGAGTCAGGACTGAACGGGGAGTTGTTGCTGACGAGAGGATGCGCAGTTCAGCCAAAAACATTTATGCAGTCGGGGACTGCGTTGGGAAAGGGATGCTTGCCCACGTTGCGAGTGCCGAGGGAGTCGTTGCTGCTGAAAATGTTATGGGCAAGGACTCGAGAATGGATTATTCGGGCATCCCTTCGTGCGTTTTCTCATTCCCGGAAATCGCAGTCGTAGGTTCAAGTGATGCATCTCTGATTGCCGGTCGTTTCCCGTTCATCGCAAGCGGGAAGGCGAGGGCGATGGGCGAGACCGAGGGAATGATAAAGGTCTATGTTAAGGATGGAATTTTAATTGGGACAGGGATAATCGGCCCGCACGCGAGCGATTTGATTGGGGAGGCTTGCGTTGCGATTCGAAACAAGCTCAAAATAACGGACATCACTTCCACAATCCACCCGCACCCTACTCTCACAGAAGCTTTCGCCGAGGCCTGCCTGGACTCGGCGGGCGAGGCGCTTCATCTCGCCAAGAAGTAAAAACAAAAATGCGGGGGGTGAGATTTTTGAGCGGCTTTCTTTCTTTTTTAGAGCCCGGAGTTGGTTTTCTTTCTTTTTCCGGGGTTTTTCCTTTCTTTTCTAAAGAAAGAAAAAGCCCGAACTCACGAACTCGCTAGGAGACAAGGTTCTGAGCCTTGCGCCTTTGACCAAGCTGGGCGACCCCCGCAAGCAGACGAGATTTAACGGATTTCAGGTTAATAAACATGTCGCAAGAGGTAAAATAAACAAGGCGCAGACTAAGGGAGATTGTATAAGATAACCCAGTTGCTGAATAGGTGGTTTGGGGTAGGTACTTCATTTATAGAAATTGATCTGTTGAAAATAATAGAAAAATCGTCTGGAGTTGGAATTCGCACATCTCTTTTATTGCGTATTGCCGCTACTTTTGCCTGATACTGAGTCGAATCGGACTCAACGGCCCGCCAATAATAAACTCCGAGACCCTCTTCGTTAAGGGGTCGGGCATTAAAATTTTTAACCATCATGCAAACGATGCCGTAAATCTCTTTTATCTCAGCACTCCAGAGAGTCGAATCGCCCGGGAGTTCTTTCTTCTTTACGGAATCCGGTTTTGTTTCTTTTTCCTTCCCGCACACAAAAGCGCTCGGGCAACCTGCACACGCTTTCCTTTGCTGCTCCATCAGCGCGGGTTTTTCTTGAGTTGGAGTATTGGCTATCCGGGGAATAATCAGTGTCGCCACGGCGGCAATCCCTAATGCCATTGCGATTTCTCTCAAGCCACCGGTACTGCTTCCAGGTTTTCTTTCTTTCGGGATTGCCATCGGTGCTGATAAAGCCATTCGCTAACCTCTATTCGGGTGTTTTGACGGATCTCGTCCTCGGTCCGGCATTCCCCTGTCCCTCGCCATTCCCGCTGCCTTTTCCATTGGGGCCTTCGGAAGGGTGGGGGTTTGGCTGGCTCGGTTCCGACAGGACGTCCGTATCCCTCCTGCTCAGGAGCACCGCGAACACCGGTGGGACTTTTGGCAACTTGTCCTTTTCCGGGCCTTTCTTTTCTCCCTTATTTTCTGTTATTTGGCCCGGGTCCTTTTCTCCTCCATAAATGGGGGTGCAAACAGCTACCTCGCGGCCCGTCGCATCTCTTTCAACAGTGTGAGCGTAACCGCTGGGCCGGGGGGTGGCGGCCTGGGTTTGGTTTGGCTTTGGAGCTTTGCACCCTGGGCCGTCAATGTCACACACTCCGCCCTTTGTAATCCCGCTCGCCATCGGGGCGAGAGCCAGGAATACTGCGGCAGTTGCAGCTGCGGCGATTCCCAAGCTAGCTCTAGTCGTTCTTGTTCTTTCCTTCTGGACCGACGATTCCTTTATTGCAACAGTCATTTGAAGCACCCGTTGGTATTTTTCAAATCAGTATTATTATTCTTTTCATTTCTGTAGGCTAATCGAAGACGGGAACCGGGGGCTCTCCGCTTGCTGTTTTTGGCTGAGGATTGGTTTCTTCTTTTCGCGGGATTATCGCCTGTAAGGTAGCATTGGGCCTTTTTTCCTTTACTGGGATTTCGTCTTTCCCGTCTTGTTCTTTTTGGCCGTTAGTTAATTCGACAGTTGCTTGGTTTGGCATGTTGTTGAAGGTACGGGTATTGTCTGGTTCCGGCGGAGGGATTTTTGGGACATAAAACACCATGTCATCAATCACTAAAGTACTACAGGTAGGAGTGCTGTTTGTTTGCACGACTTTTCGCCTGTCGGCAGCCTTCAGGGAGTCGGCTTGCTTATGGGCGAGTTCTGGGATTCCGCCATTCGAGAATATCATTCCAAAAAAAACAGAACTGGCAATTACAACTGCGGCTCCTGAGACCCTCGCGAAGCTGGGAAGGGAAGGTTCTGCTCTCCGGTCCGGGGATTTTGCTGCAAGAACTGACATATTTTGACCTTAAGGTTGGTGTTCGCTGAGCCAAGCATTGACGACATCCTTTTTAACGCCATTATTTTCTGCGTGGACAGCAAAAGCTATCCGGGCAGCCCGGATGGGGTCGTCGAATAACAATCCCAAGCCACCTCTTTTCAGAGTCCAATGAAAAGCGGGTAACCCCGGGATTCCTGGAGGATAAGTCGTTTTAAAGACCATTCGATTGAAATCTTCCCCGGACATTGGGGGCAATTTCTTTCTTCCGCCCCCGAAAATCGGGACTCCTCCTCTATTGGTGTTCCAGGCATCAATCAAGTGGCTTGCCTCGAGGTACATTTGAATCCTTGTAGTCGCCTCTTCAAGGCTGCTGACTGAATCGGCCACTGTTTTGAGTTGGGCCTTGAGCGAATCGTCCGTTCCTGCGAGGTCATCTATGGTCTTCTGAATCCTGATGAGCGTCGAATCGATTGCCGCAATCGCGGAATCGGTCTTGTCGGCCCTGTTCTCAAGAACGCCAACCCTGCCCTTAAGAGTATCGACAGCCGGAACTTTCGCAGCAGACTTGTCGACTGCAGCGAGATTGTCTTCTAGAAGAACAAACCTGTTATCGTTCCTTGTGCTGTCGGCAATCCGGCTCGAATCGACAACTGCAATCCTGGTCGAATCGCTCGCATGTTGCTTGTCAGCAAGGTCGGCTCTTGTGTTTAGCCTGCCAGTCTGGATTATGTTGAAAATTGAAAGACCGACAGCTACAGTCGCTAAACCAACACTTGCAATCGCAAGGTTCCTGCCATTCCTTATTTGTCTTTGCATTGGTGACATTGGTAATGGCCCTCCGCCCCCGCCACTCGAATCTTGAATTCCCATTTTCCCACCCCACAAACGTTATGCCCTCAAACCGTCTGATTATCTGTTATCTGTTTGAAAATTGCCTTGAGAATTTATCGATGTCCCCCCTCCAATTCTCACTGCTGATTGACCGGCCAATTGAATGAACATGTCTTTTGCTGTCGCAGTGAAGTCAGGGACCCTGTCGCTCGGAAGTCTGACGTTTAGGGGAGGGCCATAACTTGCCGCTGCATTCGCCTCAGCCGTTTTAACTGCACACCCATAGAGACAATCGAACTTAGTACAAGTGAGGCTGGCGATTGGCGGGTTCCCTCTCTTGTTCGACTCGTCAATCATACCCGAGACGACTGCAAAGAGGGCTGATTTGAAAACCGCTTCTTCTTTTGAACCGATTTTTGGATAAGTTATGAAGCCATTGTGTATGACAAAAAACTCCAATACGTATTGCATTTTATCCCCTAACTCATTGACGGATACTCCGAGTTTCTTGGCATCAGCTTCCATCCTTTCGCGCACAGGACCGGAAAAGGAACCGTTGATTAATGAATACGCGCTTTTTTCGAAAAGAAATGTTGCGACTCCCCGGCCCAGCTCGACAGCCTGGTGCTCTATCAGCCTGGGCTTTGAATCCCTCGAGCACCCCGCGAGTATAGTCAGCGGGACTGCTAGTGCTGCCACCGCTACGAATGGATTGACTCTGCTCTTATGGCTAGGAGTTTGTTTTGCCGCGAATGCTGCCGGGTTTGTCATCTGCTCCCCCCCTTTCTTGTGCCTTTTCGCATTAATAAACTTTTTGCGAATTTATCACGCTGACTCGATAACTTCTATTTGCCGAGCTTCGGGCCCGTTGTTTTTAACTTGACTTCGGACCAATCTTTCGGCTTCTTCAGGTGGCATCCCATTTCTACTGAGAAACTCTACTGCGAGAACTGGCGGCGGTATCCATTCTGTATGCAAGCAAAGATAACAGAAATATGAACCTGTAAGTCGGGACATTTTCTTCTCGTCCGTTATCGGGTCGAGAATCCTTCTTGCTTCCAGGAACAAGTATAACCTGTCCTTTATCTGCTCAAGCGAGGAAATGCCAAGACAAATCTCGTAGCAAGCCTGGCGGAGCTCCTCTTTCTTAGAAGGGTCAGTGATTTTGAAGTCCTTCAAAGCTTTTTCTGTTAATCCAGCAATAGTTGGATGGACGACATAGTCCATGGGCACGATGAACTGGGCGGGTTCGATAAACTGAGAGCGATTTTGCGTTTGAATAAGAGGAGGTTTTTCGTGGGGTTTTATTTCCCTGCTCATTTGGACTTTTGAGGCAGAAGTAGCTACCAATGCCGCTGTGCCGATTATGACAGGCAGCGCAAAAGTAATTGCACAAGAGTATAAAATTCGGGCATCCCTATCTCCAATGCCCGGAGCATTGCCTGGGTTTGATTGAGTTCGCTGAACTTGAGCCACTAGTCCACCGGCTAGAAATGGGGATTTCAAATTAATAAATATTCGCGTTTGGAAGAAAAAATGGGGCTGCTGAGAGTTTCATCGAACCCAACTAATTATTTTCTTTTTGGATTCCACCAGACCTTTTCTTTTCCGAAGGAAAAGTTGCCGACAACTTTTCCTGTATTCGGGCGAACGCCCGAATCTGAAAGAAAAGGGAATGGTGTTTTGAACTCAGGTCTCCGGCTCCCGAAGCCGGAAGGATACCAGGCTACCCCACAGCCCCAAAGTGGATTAGGTTTATAACAACAAGGTTAATTAATCTAAGGTGGTGGAAAAAACCAACTCACTGCTTGCGAACTCGCTCGAGCCGTTCCCCGTTCAGTTCGCTCGAACAAGAACGGATGCTCGGGGCGAAAAACCGAATGGAAACGAGCCGGGCGGGAATCGTGGTTGGTTTGGCATTAGACGCAACTTCGAGACCCGGGAACGGGCCGGATGGGAAAACGAAACGGACTGAAACTGGAACCGTTGTTAGAATAGCGTTATAGGATGGTGGACGAAGTGGACTCTTATTCAGATGCTAAAAAAACAATTGCCAAAATGATATTCGAGGCATGCAAGAAAGCCGGGTTTTCAGCCAGTGCAGAGGAAGTGCAAGCGAGCATTGAGGACGCGAAGCCAGGTTTTGGCGATGTTGCCTGCACGATTGCCTTCTCGATTGCTAAAGGGGAAAAAAAGAACCCGAAGGAGGTCGCGGAAAAGATTGCGGGCGGGATTGAAGCCGGGGGGATGATTTCGGAAGTTAAGGTCCTCGGGCCATACATCAACTTTTATTTAGGGAACGCGTTTGCTTCAGAAGTTTTGGCTGAAATCGGGAAGAAGAAAGATGACTACGGGAGGGGCAAAAAGAAGAAGCTCAAGGTGATGATTGAGTTCCCTTCCGTGAATCCGAACAAGCCCTGGCACGTCGGCCATTTGAGGAATGCCCTGCTTGGGGACAGCGTTGCAAGGGTATTGGAATTCTCGGGCCTTCATGTCGAGCGAATCGACTACATTGACGATTTGGGTATGCAGGTGGCGACAAGCCTCTGGTCTTATTTGAATGTCAACGGGAAGATTGAAGGGAAGGCGGACCAGTGGATTGGAAAGGAATATGTCGAGGCATCGAAAAAGAGCGAGGAGGCGAAAGTCGGGGAAGAAATCAAGAGGACAGTAAAAGAACTCGAGGAGGGGCAGGGGGAGATTGCGAAAAAAGGGAGGGTGCTGTGCGAGAAATGCGTGAAAGCACAGTACGAGACCGCTTATGCCCTCGGGATTTACCACGATGCGCTTGTTTGGGAGAGCGACATAGTCAGGAACAAACTGCTCGAAAAAGCTGTCGGGAAGATGCTCGAGAGCGGAAAAGTCGTGAAAGAGAGCGAAGGCGAGAACAAGGGCTGCGTTGTCGCGAAACTCGAGGATGATGAGGAGTTCAAGAACCTCCAGAACCCTGACAAGGTGCTCTTGAGGTCAAACGGGACCGCGACTTATACTGCGAAGGACATAGCGTTCCATATGTGGAAGTTCGGGCTCGTCGAGTCCCCGTTCAAGTATGAAAAGTTTGATAAACAGCCGAACGGGAAGGAGCTTTATTCGACTTCCGGAAAAGGCAAGCCCATGCGTTTCGGGAAAGCGGATGTTGTAGTGAATTTGATTGGGGTAGAGCAGAAGTATCCGCAAAAAGTCCTGAATGTTGTGCTGCGCTCGATGGGCTTTGTTAAGCAGGCTGAGAACCACATTCATCTTTCTTATGAGCACGCGGGGCTGCCTGACGCGAAATTCTCAGGAAGGGAAGGGACTTGGCTCGGGTATTCTGCTGATGATGTGATTGCCGAGGCCGAGAAGCGGGCTTATGAGGAGATTAGGGAAAGATTTAAGGACATGGGAGAGGAGGAGAAGCGAGGCGTGGCAAGAATGGTTGGGCTGGGGGCCGTTCGGTTCTCTTTCATTCGAACAACTCCTGAGAAGAAACTGATTTTCAAATGGGAAGAGGCGCTGAATTTCGAGGGAGACAGTGCGCCTTATGTCCAGTATTCGCACGCCAGGGCTTCGAGAATATTGGAGAAAGCTGGAGAGGTTGGGAAAGCCAGCTATGGGCTGCTCGTTGAAAAGGAAGAACTTGAACTCGCAAAACTCCTCTCGAAATTCCCGCTAATTGCTGAAAAATCAGCAAAGGAATACAGGCCCCATTACATTGCTGAATATGCTCTTGAGGTCGCGACACATTTCAGCAGGTTTTACAATGTGGCACCTGTTCTCAAGGCCGAGGGAGAATTGAGGGACGCGAGATTGGGCTTGGTAAATGCGACAAAGATTGTGCTTAAGAATTCGCTAGCGTTGATTGGGGTTGAGGCACCGGAGAGGATGTAGGTGGAAGAAGAGAAATTTGTAGCATGGAGGACGATTTTGCTGCTGATAGCAGTAGTTGTGCTTATCGCCGGCTGCTCACAACCACAGCAGAAGGGCACCTTTTATGGAAAAGTCATAATCGGACCCCTCTGCCCGGTCGAGCCCTGCAATGTCCCTCCCGAGCAGGTGGCACAGGCTTATTTCGCCAGGAGACTGCTTGTTTATGATGATGTGAAGACCGGAGTGGTTCAGGAGATAAAGCTGGGAAACGACGGGAGCTACAGCGCGAAACTGAACCCCGGGACTTACGTCGTGGACATCAACAGGCTCGGCATTGACAGAAGCGCCGAAGTCCCGAAAGAAATAACGATTGAGGCCGGGAAGAGCGTCGAGCTTAATGTTGATATTGATACGGGGATACGGTAAATTATGGGGGAAACTTGAGCGAAAAAG
>JAKAKT010000022.1 GCA_021813385.1 Microcaldota archaeon | reverse complement strand
AATCCCTTTTCTTTCAGATTTGGGCTTTGGCCCAAATACAGGGAAAGTTGTTGGCAACTTTCCCTTAAGAAAAGAAAAGGTCTTTCAATGTCCCAAAAGAAAAACGACGGACAACCCCAAAAGAAAAATGAACTCGAAACGGGGGTTTGAAAATCCCGGCGGCCGCATTTTTTACTTTTTGGTTTTGGCTTGGAGCACTTGGGTTATGCATGTGTCGTAAAGCCTAGACGAGGTCCCCTCGGAAAAAGCCCAGTATATATCGTTCGCCGAATTGGCCTGCTTAAGTCTCGTCTCAATCGTCTTTTTCATCTGCTCGCACATGCCCGTTGCTCTTTTTGGATTTGTTTTTGCGGTATCAGTAGCCACGGCCGTGTAACACGAGCTGTACGAGGTCGGAGAAGAAAGATATCTATCGCACTCTGAAAGCTTTTTGTCAGTCTCGTCCTGGAAAAGCGTGCAACCGGAAATCAATAGCGTAGCCATAACACCGAGGACAAAACAAATTCTCAAAGATTTATTGAACGAGCCCATAGTGCAACATCCACTTATTTTTTAACACGCTGTTTAGTTTCTCACTTCAGCGTCAGGAAGAACGCCATCGAGAAGCAGTCCCCGAGCCCCACTGTGAATTTCGGGGTAATCTCAACTGATGGCGAGAATGCGAAAGAAATTCCCTTCCCCAATAGCTTCCGTTCATCGAACTTCGGCGGGCTTATTTTTTTAGGCTTGAACCCGGTTTTCTTCAGTTCAGCGAGAGTTGGGGCCCTCCCTCTTGAGGCTTTGAACCCGGCTACGCACGAGGCGAAAGCAAGCGAGCAGGAAAGGGATTTCGCTTCGAACTCTTTGGAAAAAGCAAGCGAATAGTCCCTTGTGTGGAGCACAACGGTCTTGGTCTTGTCCAGGAATTTTTCGATTGTCCCTATCCCAGTCGAAGGAACCTCATCCTCGTTGAACCCAACGCAATCGACAAGAGGAAGAATATGTTTTTCAGCAAGCCTCTCCGTTTCGCCTGAAATAAAACTTCCCCACTCGAGGTGAATCTTAAGGTCAGGATTTTGCATTTTCCAGCCCAAGAGCTGCTTCACGACCACCTTCTTGCGTTCCTCAAACACTTTTGGGCTAAGCAGGTGAAAGCCCGCGACAAACCCCCTGGAAATTTCCGGGATTTCCCTTGCGATGTTTCTCGAAAAGAGCGGGTCGATGCAGAGCGAGGGGTTGAGGTTCTCACAGGACGCTATGAACCGGTTCGAGGACGGGGTTTCAAGCCCCTTCTTGAACTCGAGAATGAGATGGACAGGCGGTTTTGAGTTGTCGGAAGCTTCTTTGGCAGGCACAAACCCATTCTCTCCTGCCACAAGGACCCTGTTGCTCCTGAAAAGTGACAAAAGCTCCCCTGACCTGCTCGGAGTGTGCATATACGAGAGAACGCCTAACCTCGCTGCATCGAGTGCCATATTGCCCGCCTGCCCACCCACCCGCTTTGAACCGCAGGGCAGAAGCTCGATGGTTTTTCTAAAAGCGGCTTTGCTTACCCTAATCTCCCTTCCCTCGCCCTTTTTCATCGACTCGAGGAGGCCCGGCAAGTAAGGCGAAACTAACCGGGCTTGGATAAGGTTCAAAGGTATAACCGAGTCAAGGTTAGCCCCATAGGCGAAGAAGGCCTTTTTTTCGATTTTTTTTCGGGCCAGTTGCCGATTCTCCTCGAAACCACGCGGCTTTTCCATAGTTATAATAAATTAACGCCCGATATATAAAGCCGATGAGTACGAGATATATTGCTTTATTAGCCCTAGGACTTCTGCTCCTTGGCTGCTCAGTCCAGCCTTCCCCAAAGGATGTGCTGCTGAAGTCCCTAGAGAAATCGGCGAAACTGGGGTCGCTGTTTACAGAGCTTGAGATGAATGTGACATCGGTCTCCTCAGGGGTCCCGTCCACTGCATCCGCGCTCATTACCCAGCACTTAAGCGGCAAGAAAATAAGGGCTGACATGAACATCTCCGGCATGCCCGGGCTCGAAGGAATCGAATTGCGCGCCTACACCCTAGAAAACGGGTCTTATATTTGCGGAAAAACTGATTCGTGGGAATGCGTTGAAGTTAATTCGTCTCTCAAAGCGGATGAGGCGTCTTCAGGGCCAGTTTCTTTCACTGAGAACAGCAGAAAACTCCTAAACGCCGATGCACTCGAATTTATCGGCGGTGTTGAAAACCGCGATGCAGCTGGGAGGAAGTGCAACTTCATTTCTGCGAGAATAAATTACACTAAAGCGCGGGAGGCCCTTCCTGAGATGCTGCCGGAAGGAGTAAAGAGCGCCCAGATATCACAGTGCCTTGATGAAGAAACCGGAATTGCCCTTATCGGCAAGCTCGTAGTCGAGGAAGATACAGGAAACGGGGGGGTTGCAGTAAGCCAGCTCGAGTTCACAGTGAGGCGCCTTGAGCCAAATGCCCAAATCCCGCAAGAAGCTTTCGCGCTTCCGAAATGAATGTTATTTGAATGCGGCTGTAATCTAGCCTGGTAGGATCTGAGCTTCCCAAGCTCATTGCCCGGGTTCAAACCGCCTTTTCTTTTGTAAAAGAAAAGGCATGCTGCGAAAAGAAAACCTCGCGTGAAAATCCCGGCAGCCGCATTTTTTTAAATAATGCGAAAATTCTCAAGTAGGAGAAAAGAGCCAAGTTTTGAACTCCCCGAAGGTGTCTTGGATGGTTGAGATTGACATAATGAATTTCGTCAAGGCTTTTGTGGCGATGTTCATCATAATCGACCCGCTTTCCTCAGTGCCGATTTTTCTTTCGCTCACGAAAAAGGCAAGCGCATCCGAAAAGGCGAAGGCAGCTGGTGAAGCCGCATTTGTCGCAGCCATCGCCTTAGTTGCGTTCATATTGCTCGGGGTCCCGCTCTTGGGGACTATCGGGATAAGCCTTGACAGCTTCAAGATAGGGGGAGGGCTCGTGCTCCTAATTGTGGGAATCTATACTGTTCTTGGCATATCATTCAGCGAGAAGAAGAGCGAACTTGACGTTGCGGTTGTGCTGCTCGCTGTTCCTATGATAACTGGCCCTGGCGCCATGAGCATGGCGATAATATTGTCGCAGGAATACGGCATATTCGTGTCCCTTGGGGCCTCGCTGTTTGCGGTCTTCGTGACCTGGGCTGTCCTCCGCTTCGCGACAACTCTCCAGAAATACCTGGGCAAGCGGGGGTTCGAGATATACTCCAGGCTATTCGGCCTTTTTGTCGCAGCATTCGCTATCCAATTCATAGCGGAGGGAGTGAGGGGCATGGTGATGGGAAATGCGCCTTAGATTCGCGATTGTTCTCGCACTCATTATCCTCGCCGGTGTTCCCCGCTCCCTAGACTGCTCCGGGAGCTATTTCAGGGACATGTTGGTCCCAGCGGTCACCGATTCAGGCAGGGGGCAGATAATCAACATCAGCCTTGAAGTGAAAAGAGGGGACGGCACCGCGTTCATCGGAACCCAGCCGATAGTGGGAGGAATGACGCAGAACTCCGGGCATGAGGCGATGCGGGTGGCTACTCGGATTGCCGGCTATGATGAAAGTACGTGCGACGTCATGTTCAAGATAGGGACGAAGGACCTCGATTCAATCGATGGCCCAAGCGCAGGAGCCGCAATGACATTGCTTATCCTCTCAGCTCTCAAG
>JAKAKT010000056.1 GCA_021813385.1 Microcaldota archaeon | reverse complement strand
ACGAGTGACCCTTCCCTCAATAATCTTTGGGGGGCCGTAGAGTATGTTGTAGTCAACCCACGTGTTGCTGTGGAGTATCCAGTAGCCGCCCACTCCTACGAGCAATATGAAGAAGGTTACGTAGATTACTCCAACGCCAGGCCCTGCTTCCTGCCCCTTCATGATGCTATATTCGGGGCCGGGTATTAAACTTTAACTGAAACTGAGAGAATGTCCTCGTAAATTGGGCCCTCCGGGGTGAGAGTGCTTTTCTTTAAAGAAAACGAAGTGACATTGCATTCCCCAAAAACCTCACCTCTGAATTTAGCGAGAATTTCAGTAAGGTTTGCTTTTCCCTTTGCCCGAGCGATAGTTAAGTGAGGGACGAACTTTTCCTTTTCAAACCCGAGTCCTGTTAGCCTTGGCTCGAGTCTTGAATATAGCTCAAGCAGGCCCGGGCTTTCTATTCCAGCCCAAAGCACGCGGATGGACTTTTCCGAAGGAAAAACCCCCAGGCCCTTGCAGGTGAGGGGGAAGGGGGAGAACTCAACAGAATCCAGTGCTCTCGAGACTTCTTCTGCTTTCCCCCCATCAATTTCTCCGAGGAACTTGAGGGTGATGTGGATGTTCCCCGGGTCCACGGGCCGCAGTTCAGGGGGGAGTTCACGCTGGATTTCGGCGAGCCTTCGGATTATCCCCTCGGAAACGTCTACTGCGATGAATGCGCGCATATTCTCACTCTATCGAAACTTTCTTGAGCCAATCGAAAACAAAGTCAAGGTGGGCCCAAAGCACCCCGAGAACGCCAATCCCAAGCAGAAGAAGGCCGACCACAAGCTCAGCTTCGACCCCGAGTATATGGGTTACCTTGCCTTCTTCGTTCTTCTTGATGAACACCATGACGATATTTCAAAAAGAAACATTTTTATTATGCGCGAGAGAAAAGGGGGTCATGAGGAATGAAGCCCTAGCCTTAATCCTTTTGGTGCTTGCGTCAGCCCCATATGCACTCCAACTCACTGTTTATGAGCCGGTTGCGACGACAGTTACGGATGGGGGGACTGTCGACCTCGGAGTAGTAGGCCCTGGCCAGACTGCATACGTTATTGTTGAATCAGATATAAAGGAAGGCGGGATACAGGGGATGGGCGGAAGAATCGACCAGCTTGTTTTCACTTCAACCCCGAGAGGCTGGGAGACTACCCCCAGTGAGCTGTACGGGGTCCCGATGAAAGCGATAATCAAGGTCCCGGCTGATGCCAGCGATGGGGAGTACTGGTTCACCCTCAAGGCTGTTGATGAAGGGAACAAGGAGCAGCTGGGTGAGACTTCATTCAAGGCGAGGCTCGTGGTCAATAAGGATGTGCTCAAGATGGATGTCTGGCCTGATTCAGCTTCAACAGGCGCGGGCCAGCCAGCGGGGTATTATGTGAGGATAAGCAACACGGGCGTTGCGAGCGATGTGTTCGAGATTAGTTCGGAAGGCGTGCCTGACTGGCATTATACGCAGCTCGTCTTCGTCCCGAAAGGATCCTCGAAAGTTGTCAGGTATGAGGTCGTTGGCAATGAGGAGCAGGAGTATGAGGTTAAGATAAAGGTGAGGGCACCGTTCTCAAGCGAGCTCCTCAAGGCTGAGAGAAAGGTCTTCCTCGACATCAACACGAATCTGTTATCAGACCTCCAGGCAACAGGGCATGGTCTTCTGCTATTCCCGATAATCGAGCAGCCCGCATACAGCATCATGGGGCTTATCTCAAACCTATTTTTCAGGTAATAAGATGAGGGGGAAGAGGGAAGCCGCAAAAGAAGCGGCCCAACTGATTCTCAATAACCCGAAATTGAACCTTGAGCAATTGAAGAAAAAGCTGAGCTCGGAATGCGGGCTTCCTGCGATGAGGAATTCCGAAATTCTCAAGGAGATACCAAAAGGAAAACGAAGCGCTGAGATTCTCAAATTGCTGAAGCTTCGCCCTGTTCGGACAGTCTCGGGAATCGCGAGCATCGCTGTCATGAGCAAGCCGCTGCCCTGCCCGGGAAAATGCATCTATTGCCCGGGGGGAATTGATTCGCCGAAAAGCTATACCGGGGACGAGCCGGCTGCGATGAGGGGAAAACAGAATGACTTCGACCCGTTCAGGCAGGTGAGGGCCAGGCTGCGCCAGCTCTCGGAAATCGGGCATACTGTCGACAAGTGCGAGCTCATAATCATGGGGGGCACTTTCAATTCGCAAAGTTGGAGCTACCAGCGCTCATTCGTTAAGGGATGCCTCGATGCGATGAACGGGAGGAAAGCAGCTAGCCTTGAACTGGCGAAAAAAATGAACGAGACCTCGAAAGTGAGGGCAATCGGGATAACCTTCGAGACTCGGCCGGATTTTGCCCGCGAAGGGCACATAAACAAAATGCTCGAGCTCGGGGCCACGAGGGTGGAATTGGGGGTGCAGACCCTGAGTGACCGGGTTTATGAACGGGTTAATCGGGGGCATTCGGTTAAGGACGTAATCCTTGCGACAAAATCCCTAAAGGATTCCGCTCTCAAATTATGCTATCATATGATGCCCGGCCTGTTCTCGACCCCGAAAAAAGATGTTGCGATGTTTCGGAGGCTATTCTCTGACTCGCGGTTCAGGCCGGACATGCTGAAAATTTACCCCTGCATGGTGGTGAAAGGGACAGAACTTTATGGAATGTGGAAGAGAGGAGAGTACGAGCCCTATGATACAAAGACTGCAGCCGAAGTGCTCGCAAACGCAACAAGGTTTATCCCCCCGTATGTACGGATAATGCGGGTCCAGCGGGACATTCCTTTGCCAAGAATCGAGGCGGGAGTGAAGAACAGCAACCTGAGGCAAATAGTCGAGCGAAAACTTAGCGAGCGGGGCGAGAGATGCGGTTGTATCCGGTGCCGGGAGAGCGGCCTCCGGGCGCTTAAGGGTGGGGTTGAAGCAAATCCATCTGAAGCAAAGCTCTGCAGAATCGATTATAAAGCGTCTGGCGGGAAGGAGACTTTCTTAAGCTATGAGAGCGAGCAGGGGTTGTTTGGTTTCTTGAGATTGAGAAAGCCCGGCGAGCCCTTCAGGAAAGAGATTGACGATTCTACTTCCCTTGTGAGGGAGCTGCATGTCTATGGGAGCGCTCTCGGGATTGGCAAGGAGCCGGAGAGCGAGCTGCAGCATAGGGGATTCGGGAGGAGATTGCTCGAAGAAGCCGAGAGAATCGCGGGGGAGGAGCACGGCTCGAAGAAGCTCGTAATAATAAGCGGTGTCGGCGCCAGAGAATATTATTATAAGATGGGGTACAATAGGGATGGAGTGTACGTTTCTAAAGGGCTTTAGCCCGAGGGATGTGGTGCTATGTATTCCCACAAGGTCTCTGAGCGCTTGAAGGGTTTTGGAATCACGGTAGGCGACAGGATTAGGGTCAGCGGCAAGGAGGGAAGCCTCATGCCCAAGCCTGAGACAGGGGACCCTGACTGCATCGTAATAAAGCTTGATAACGGTTACAATGTAGGCATACATTACGAAGAAGGGATGGCTATAGAGAAGCTTGAAGGCAGGGTTGAGCTCGAAAAGCTCGCCCAAAAGGAGATTAAATTCGACGATAGGAAGCCGGTGGTCGCGATTCTTTCCACCGGGGGGACAATTGCTTCCCGCGTTGATTACAGGACCGGAGGGGTGATACCCGCTTTCTCGGCAGCTGACTTGGTTTCTGCTGTCCCAGAGCTCGCAAATATCGCGAACATCAAGGGAAAATCAGTGATGAACGTATTTTCCGAGAACATTCGGCCCGAGCACTACAAATATATGGCTGGTGCGGTTGCGAGCGAGATTGCCGAGGGCGCAGCAGGAGTCGTTATCCTTCATGGGACAGACACGATGCACTATACGTCTTCCATGCTTTCATTCATGTTGAGGGACCTCCCAGTCCCGGTCGTCATATTGGGGGCGCAGAGGAGTTCGGACAGGGGCTCGAGCGACGCTGCCATGAACTTGATTTGCGGGGTGAATTTTGCGGCCCATGCGGATTATTCCGGAGTCGTTGTTTGCATGCACGGGACCCTTGACGATAAGTTCTGCCATATTCACTCAGGGACTCGGGTCAGGAAAATGCACACAAGCAGGAGAGATGCGTTTAAGAGCATCGACATGAAGCCGATTGCCAGAGTAGATTACGAAGGTGGGAAGATTGATTTCATCGGCGAGCACCCAAAAAGAGGGCACCTGGAGCTCTCTGTTGCCAGCGGCCTTGAATCAAAAGTTGGATTGCTCAAAGTTTATCCCGGCATGAGGCTGGAGCAAGTTGCCCTTTTCAGGGAGAAAGGTTACAACGGGTTGGTCATTGAAGGAACTGGCCTAGGCCACATGCCGATGAAAGGGGATGAGAGTTCGGATGAGAATGACCGGATTTTTAATGAGATAAGGGGTCTGGCGGAGTCCGGATGCCTGGTTGTGATGACCTCCCAGTGCATATATGGAAACGTGAACATGAATGTATATGGCCCTGGGAGGGACCTTCAGAAAGCGGGCGTCATCTCTGGCCAAGGGATGCTCCCGGAAGTGGCTTACACGAAGCTGATGTGGCTCCTTGGAAATTACGAGAAAGAGAAAGCAAAGGCCATGGTCAGCCAAAACGTGGCAGGTGAAATAGTTGAGAGAAGGGAAGTTGCACCTGATTTTGAAAAAGGCGAGTGAATGAAGGTAGGGATAGAGATTCACCAGAGATTAGATGCGGGGAAGCTATTCTGCAACTGCCCGTCAGTTCCAGCAGAAGGAGACGGAGCCAGCATTTATCGGAGGCAGCGGGCTGTCGCCGGTGAACTGGGAAAGATTGATGCCGCAGCGGCGCAGGAATTCGTGAGGAAGAGGCAATTCCTTTATGAAGCGCCGATGAACGCTTCTTGCCTCGTCGAGAGCGATGACGAGCCCCCGCATGATATGAACCCAACTGCCATCGATATCGCGGTTGAAATTTGCCTTCTCCTTGAGGCGAAAGTGGTCGACGAAGTGCAAGTTATGAGGAAAACCGTTATTGATGGAAGCAACACGGGCGGGTTCCAGAGGACCTCCATAGTTGGGCTTGACGGGAAGCTGCGAACGAGCAGGGGGGAGGTAGGGATACCGGTTATCTGCATAGAGGAGGAGAGCTCGGGAATTCTTGGAGAAGAGGGGGGAGCTGCGAAGTTCTGCCTCGATAGATTAGGAATGCCGCTCATCGAGATTGCGACAGACCCGACTATTGTTGACGGGGAACACGCACAGGAAGTCGCCGAGAAGCTCGGCGGCATCTTGAGGACTACGGGAAAAGTGCAGAGGGGGATTGGGACGATAAGGCAGGACCTCAATGTCTCGACGGAAGGCGGGGCCCGCGTCGAGATAAAGGGGGCGCAGGAGCTAAAGCTCATAGGGAAGATGGTTGAGAACGAGGCGAGGAGGCAGAAAACGCTGATGGGCATAAGGGAGGAGCTGGAGAAGAGGTTTGGCGGGAAGGTAGATTTCGGATATCAGGCAGTTGACTTAACGACAATCTTTGAGAACACTGGCTCGAAGCTCTTCAAGGGGGCGATTGGGAAGGGCCACAGGATTTTTGGGATGAGGATGCCGAAGTTCAAGGGGCTCCTGGGAACCGAGGTCGGAGAAGGAAGGCGCTTCGGGACAGAGCTTAGCGATTACGCTAAGATGAACGCTGGCGTGGCAGGCATAATGCACTCGGACGAGGATCTCTCGAAATACGGGATTTCCGAAAAGGAGGCCCGCGAGGCCGAGATGAAACTCAGCCTTGAGTAGGGGGATGCGTATGTGGTGGTCACTGATGAAGACGAGAAGTCATGGTCTGCCCTGAGGATTGTAAGGAACAGGGCCCTCCTGCTTGATGTCCCGAAGGAAACTAGGAGAGCCCTTCCAAACGGCACAAGCGCTTACATGAGGCCGCTTCCGGGAAGCGCACGGCTTTATCCTGAGACGGATGTTCCCCCAGTAAGGATAACTGCGGGAAGAATCGATGGGATAAGGAAAAGACTCCCGCTGATGCCTGACGAGAGGCTCAGGCGCCTTGAAGGAAGGCTCGGGAAGGAGCTCGCGAAGAAGATGTTCAACTCGAAAGAGGAACTCACCTTCGAGTTCATTGTGAATACCAACCAGAAGATAGAGCCGCAGATTGTAGCAGTAACTCTCCAGGACACCATAGTGAACCTCAGGCGGGAAGGGGCGAAAGTGGACCTGATGACGGTCGGGCACCTGCAAGACCTTTTCATTGAATGCTCGAAAGGCCTTTTTGTGAAGGCCGCGATTCCAGAGATTTTAAAGTATATGTCCGAAAACCTTGGCTCGACTTGCGAGGAGGCGGTCGAGAAGCTCGGGCTCAAGAAAGTGAGCGGGGAAGAGCTTTTGAAGCTCGTCGAAGAGGAGGGAAGGGACTTCGGTGCGATAATGAAGAAGTATAGGCTGAAAGTTGATTCGAAAGAAGTGAAGGAGATTATCGGGAAGTGAGTTAATTGAAACCGCCTATGTCACTCGGGCAAAGGTCACTCCCCCTGTTTTTCTGAAATTCTCGAGATAGCCAGGCGCTGGGTTTGTGTTCATCGCCGCAAGCCAGTAGTCCCAAACTATGTTGGCATGGAGCGAAGCCGTGTGATTGCTGACAAGGGAGTACGATAGGAGTTCGGGGTGCTCTTCCACTGAAAAGAGATTCAAGCCGCCATGGTCCCGGAACATCTCTGCCCCAGGGACGATGTTGCAGCAGAACGGGGTGACCGCTATCTCAATCTCGCTCCCCTTGAAAACTCGTTTTACTTCTTCGCATCTCGCAACTGTCGATTTGAGGTCTTCTTCTGCATCCCCCGGGCTTCCGAAAACCAAACCCAGCGTGAGCTGCCTCAGCTTGACGGTTCCGAGAGCAGGAAGGGCGGCGAGCCTGCGTAAAAGCTCCATGGTATCTTCGAGCGAAGGCAGTTTTGCCAGCTCCTTTGTCCTCGAGAGCCGTTCAAGAGGCACGTAGAGCCGAAAGCAGTTCTCGAAAAGGGATTCTGCAAGCTCATTCCAATACTTTAGCAAAAGGCTCATCTGAAGCCCGTTTGAAAATTCTATGTCAAATCCATATTTGTTTATGAGTGCCATGATGCTTCGGATGCGGTTCAGCTGACAATCAATCCCGCCCATCCCGGGGTGCAGCAACAGGCCCCCGAGGACCTGGTCGTCGCTGATGAGGAGGGTATTGATGCCGATGCTCTTGAGATGGGCGAGCTGCTTTTCGATTTCCTCAAGGTTCATTGACCAGAAGTAGCGCCTCAATTCAGGGGCGGTGCAGAAATCACAGTCCATGGGGCAGCCGAGGGAGGTATAGAAGTAAGCTGCAGGAACCCCGATTCCTTGGGGGAACGGGCCTTCTGAGCTTTCGGAAAATCTCTCCAAGAAACCAGGGCGCGCCTCGTACAGCGGAAGCGGAAATGAGAGGCCCTTGATTTCAAAGGTGTTGCTTGGTTTCGCTGCGATGACGACCACGTCTCCATTTCTTTTTATCTTTAAGCCCTCCCATTTCCCCGCGCCCCATCGCATCTGTATGTACGAGGGCAGAGTGAAAATAGTCTCGCCTGTGAACAGCACATCAGGCCTGACGAGCCAGCTGCCCAAATCAATTATCGTAGAAGCATCGGAACCCCCTAGCCAAATTTCTGCTTTCGGGTTCATTCGCCTTGCTTCGGCGATGTGCATTTTCAGGATATTCCTGTTCGCCGTGAAATTGCCTGAAAAAAGCAAGATATCCGAGCGTTCAATTTCAGCTCTGACTCCAGGAGACGGAAGCTGGACAGAATCGTAAGTTTTTATTAGAGGCTCTTTTAGGTAAGGGACTTTGACCTTCCCATACTCCGTTCTTTTCAACTCGCCCCAGTGTTCGTCCCTCAAATCGATTTGGGAGAATCTGGCTTCTCGGCCGATTCTTTGGAATGAATCTCGTATCAAGCTCCCGACAACTGCTGGGGTCGGGTTCGGGTTCCTAGAGCGCCGGTTAGTCAGCAGCCTCTCGCCATTTAGGCACACTGCCGGGGGCATTGAAAGGAAGACGAAGCTAGGCACTTTTTTCCACCTTGCACCCGATGTTGTATATGTCGTAGCCGAGGTCGCCGGTTTTCTCGAGCTGTTCGGCGATTTGGTTCAGGACAATGGCTTTTATTCTCGCGTACTGCTCTTTTTCGATTTCCACATTCCCTATCGCGTATCTCTTGCCCTTAACGTTGAAGCAGAACATGCAATTGTCCAGGTTCTCGCAGTTGTGGCAGAAGAGCGAGTCCCGGCAGTGGGAGCAGCTGTCCATCTCGAAGCAGTTTGTGAGGTCGAGGGAATGGTAGCAGTTTATGCAGAACCTCGAATTAATGGCCCTAAGAGAGCCGAAGATGTATTCCGAGTTCAGGACAGGGCCGGAAACCCCCGAATTCCTCGAGCTTGTCGAATCCACTATCTTGTAAATGTTGGAGGAGTCAACCGCTATGGGGGAATCGATGATGTTCTGGCGGCTTCCCAGGATTGCTTCCGGGGAGCAGTATGCGATTTTGCCAATTTTCTTGAAAAGCGTCTCGAAGGATTCGTCCTCTTCAATCTTTATCGCTATTTTCCCCAGCTCCGAGGCTTCTATGTCTGTAACAAATCTGTCGTCGGGAATGTCCTTGAAGAACGGGTAAAGGGCAGTGAATGAGTTCGTGTAGTTCCCGAACAGGGTCTTTTTCCTTTCGACTTTTGTGGTGTGCCTGCAAAGCCAGGGCTCAAAGCCGGTGAGCGGGCCGAACTCTTTTCCCAATATTATTTTCGTGGCGGACCTGAAAGCGCGGTCTATTCTCCCCGGGTTCTGCTCGTCTTTTTTCGAGCTTACGTTTATAATCGGCATTTCCCATTTGCCAGGACTTTGGAAAACGCTCAGGAGCGGCTTGAACGACTTTTCCTTGAGGAGTTTCTCCCGCACTTCGGCGAGAAGCTTGTCCTTGAGCGCGAGGTATTTCTCCTTATCGAGCTTGCTGTTCCCGAGGACATACCTGCTCCCGCGCTGGTTGAAAGAGAACATTGTCTGGGCGCAGCCATAGCATCCATAGGAGAAATAGCAGTCAGTAGAATCAGTCAGGTAGTAGGACTCGAAACATCTAGCGATGTTGTAGGCTGCCACAGTTCTGAGTATATACCTGGCCTTGCCCATGACTCCTGAGCCGAACACGAACTCGCTGTTATCCCGTATCATCCAGGAGTAACCGATGTACTTGGACTGCTGGGCGTTGGTGCTGCCCCTAACTTGAAAACTGTCCATGCAGACGTCTGAATCTTTTATGAAAGAAGAGTTCCCAAGGGTCTTGTTCCCCGTGTAGAGGGACCTGTCTGCTATCGCTTCGAGAATGCCGTCTATGTCCTTTACCTCGTTTATGCTGAATGGTTTTGAGAGCTCTTTCATCTCTTCCTGGGATATGAAATTCGCCCCTTCGCAATAATCGTTCGAGACTAAAGTCACGCTCTTACCTGAAAGAGCCGATTTCCGTCTTGTGACTGGAATCGAATACTGGAGAAGGTAATCCTTGAAATCATCGAGCCGGGCAGGCTCGCCTCTCCCGAAAAGGGTGTCGAATGTGTGACCGAATGCCTCGTCGATGTCCATTTTCTCACCTCCCTGCGGCTCGCTGGGGCTCGCGCTAACCTTCGTTTGTAAAACTTGCCTCCCAAGGACCCCCTCTGCCTGTAGAGAAGGCCTGTTAAGTTAAGGAAGAGGACAGATATTAAACAACTCACTAGTTTTTCAGAAAAAAACTAACTATTGGGTTTAAATACTAGAAAAAAGATAAAAAATAAGTCATGATTTCATCGTGATACAATGTTGCTCGACGCACGCGATAGGGCTATCCTTGACCTTCTCGAGACGGATTCGAGAACCCCGATATCCCACATCGCGAAAAAAGTGAAGCTTTCCAAGGACGGAATAGTTTATAGGATAAGGAGAATGGAACAGGAGGGGATAATCGACGGCTTCTATACGGTCCTCAACATCTCGAAGCTCGGGCTTGTTGCGCACAAGGTGACGATAAAGTTCCAGAACATCGACCCGGAGAAAGAGGCCGGGGTGATAGATTACCTGGAGAAGGCCGGTATTGCCGGCTGGATTGTTAGCTGTGACGGGAGATGGGACTTCATGTTCATCTCCTGGACGAGGAGCACCTATGAGTTCGACAGGTTTTTCACGAAATTCCTGGAGAGATACGGTTCCTTCATACAGGACAAGGAGCTCAACATAATGACCGAGAGCCACTCCTGCAAGAGAAAATACTTGGTTTCGACAGAGCCCGAGGAGTCCGTTTATTCCGGCACTCCATCCCAGAAGGATCTTGACGAGGTAGACCTGAAGCTTGTCCGCATTATGGCGAACAACTCGAGGATAAGGCTGCTCGAGCTTGCGAAGGAGGTTGGGATGGTTCCGGATTCGGTGAGCCGGCGCGTAAGGTCTTTGATCGATAGGGGCATAATGCAGAGGTTCCGGCCCATACTCAACACCAGGATTCTTGGCTACCAGTTCTACAATGTAATGGTGAGGCTCAACACGCCGAAAGGGTTGGGCGGGATTTTCGAGTACCTGAGGCAGCACCCGAATGTCATCCATTATTCGAAATACAGCGGGACTTTCGATTTGGGGATTGACGTTGAGATAGAGAGCCCGGAGAAATTCAGGGAGATGATGGGCGAGATGAAGGTGAAGTTCTCGAAGGAGATAAGGAGCTACGAGCCACTGCTCGTTTATAAGCAGCACAAGATAACTTATTCGCCGTTTTAACCAAGAGCGGATTCTTGCGATTCCCGAATCTTACTCGCCCCGCTGGCAAAAACTAGATTCTCGCGACCCCGGAGTCCTTCGCCGCCTTCTTCACGGCTTCGGCAACCTTCTTGTGGACCTCTTTTATGAGCGGGTCCGGGAGGATGTATTCGGCTGAAAGCTTGTCACCGACTGCGGAAGCGAGCGCGTGGGATGCGGCAACCTTCATCGGCTCGTTTATCTGCGATGCCCTGGCGTCGAGAGCGCCCCTGAAGATTCCCGGGAACCCGAGAAGGTTATTTACTTGGTTCGGGTAATCGCTTCTTCCTGTTGCAACCACCCGCGCACCTGCCTTTTTTGCTTCTTCCGGAGGGATTTCAGGAATCGGGTTCGCGAGAGCAAAAACAACCGGGTCTTTTGCCATCGCCCTTATCATCTCGGCGGTTATCCCGCCCGGGGCAGAAACCCCGATGATTGCGTCGGCCCCTTTGCAGGCATCGAGCGCTGAGCCCTTGAGCTTTTTCTTGTTCGTGATTTTCAAAAGCTCGGAATGGTGGGCTGATGATTTCCCCTCTTCGAGCAGCCCGCTCCTGTCGCAGACCAAAACATCCCCGAAGCCTGCGCTAAGAAGGTGCTTGGCTATCGCGGTCCCGGCAGCCCCGGCACCGATGATGACTACTCGGGAGTCTGCGGGTTTTTTCTTGACTATTTTCATCGCGTTGAGCAAGCCCCCGAGTGCAACCACCGCTGTCCCGTGCTGGTCGTCGTGGAAAACCGGTATGTTGAGCGTCTTCTTGAGCTCTGTCTCGAGTTCGAAGCACTTCGGGCTCGCGATGTCCTCGAGGTTTATGCCTCCGAAAGCAGGGGTGATTGCGGTGATGATTTCGATGAGTTTCTTCGTATCCTTCTCTGCGATGCAGATTGGGAAGGCGTCAATTCCGCCAAATTCCTTGAAGAGGATTGCTTTTCCTTCCATGACCGGGAGCGCTGCCTCAGGCCCGATGTCCCCCAAGCCCAGAACCCTCGTCCCGTCGCTGACGACTGCAACGGTGTTCCATTTCGAAGTGTAATCATAAACGAGTTTCCTGTCCCTAGCTATTCGCCTGCAGGGCTCCGCAACTCCCGGGGTGTAGGCGAGCGAGAGGTCTTTTCTGGTCTTAAGCTCCACCTTGCTCGCTACCGCTATTTTCCCCTTCGCTTTTGCGTGCAATTCTACTGATTCCTCATCCAAAGACATTCTCTCACCTTAGTGCCTGAAGTGCCGAACCCCGCTGAACACGAGGGCCATTCCGTAATTGTCTGCAGCTTCTATGACTTCCTTATCCTTGATTGAACCACCTGGCTCGAGGAGCGCGCTCACGCCGACTTTCGCGTATTCATCCAGCGTATCGCGGAAAGGAAGGAAGGCGTCGGAAGACACTACCGAACCTTTCAAATCGAATTTCGCTTCTTTCGCTTTCCATATCGACGTTTTGCAGGAATCCACCCTGCTCATCTGCCCTGCCCCGACCCCCAGGACTTGGAGGCCCTTTGCGATTATCAGCGCATTAGACTTCGTATGCTTCACGAACTTTGTCGCGAACTCGAGGTCTTCGAGCTCGGTCTTTGTCGGCTTCTTTTTTGAGACAACCTTTAGCGCCGCCTTGTCGAAGATTAACGAGTCCTTCTCCTGCGACAGCAGGCCGCCGAAAACTTGCCTGTAGTTGTATCTCTCCTTAGTGTCGATTAAGCTCGATATGTCGATTATCCTCCTCTTTTTTTTCGTTCTGAGGATTTCGAGAACCCCTTCCTCGTACCCAGGAGCGATTATGACCTCTACGAATTTATTCCCGATAGCCTGCGCAGTCTCCTTGTCAACTTTTTTCCCGAAAGCGATTATTCCGCCGTATGCTGAGAGTGTGTCAGTCTGCAAGGCTTTTTCGTAGGCCTCCTTAAGGCTTTTCCCGAGAGCGCCTCCGCACGGGTTCGTGTGCTTTATTATGGCGCAGGCGTTTTCCCCAGCGAATTCCGAGATGAGGCCGAAAGCAGCATCTGCATCAAGGTAGTTGTTGTAGGACATCTTTTCGTCAGAATAGACTGGCGAGTGGAAGATGCTTGTGCTTCCGAGCAGGGAATACGCGGTCGCTTGCTGGTGGGGATTTTCTCCATAGCGGAGCGGGAATTCCTTCTTGAATCGCAACTCATACATCAGCGGGAATCCTTCTCGCTTTCCGAAATAGCCGCTGATGGCCCAATCGTACTCGGCAGTCCTGGCAAAGGCCTTTTCCATCAGCCTTCTTCGTGTCTCGTTAGAAAAGTCCTTCTTCTCCCCCAATTCCTTGAGCAGGCCAGTATAATCGGACGGGTCAACGACAACTGCAACGCTCTCGAAATTTTTCGCAGCTGAGCGAATCATCGCAGGACCGCCAATGTCGATGTTCTCGATTATCTCCTGCTGCGTCGCCTCTTTCTTCGCAATCGTTTTCTCGAAAGGATAAAGATTGACTACCACCATGTCGATGGGCTCGATTCCGTGCTTCTCTGCCTCTTTCGCGTGCTCCTTTCTCCTGTAAAGAATCCCCCCATGGACTTTCGGGTGGAGGGTTTTCACTCTGCCTCCAAAGACTTCGGGGGAACCCGTGAAATCAGAAATTTCGGTAACAGGAATGCCTGCGGCCTTGAGCTCTTTTGCTGTTCCCCCGGTCGAGAGTATCTCTATCCCTAGCCTATGAAGTTCCCTGCAAAAGTCGGCAACTCCCGTCTTGTCGTAGACGCTGATTAAGGCTCGCTTGACGGCCACAAAGTTCCCCTCCTACTTTGAGCACGAAAAGTATAAAAAATGTTGGTGAATATTTGATGTTGGCGCATTTTGGAGAGGTGGGTTTATGGTCGAGATTCCTTTCATCGATATAGTGCTTTTCGGGAATACCCTCTGGCAGTATATTCTTTCGCTTTTGTTAGTATTAGGCTCGGTAGTCCTGGCGAAGGTCGCCTATTACGTGATAAAGCACTACATCAAGGTTTTCACTGCAAAAACTGAGACGAAGCTCGACGACATATTGGTGGAAGTGATGGAGGGGCCCCTGCTCGCGCTAATAATAATACTGGGGATTTCTTATGCACGGACCCCGCTCGTCTTGCCCGACGGGATAAACAACACGATAAACGCATTCATCGGAGTTCTTCTGACTCTTGACGTTGCCTGGTTCCTCATGAAACTATCCGACGGCTTGATACAGAACTACGTGACCCCGATGGCTGCCAAGAGCACCTCGAAGCTCGACGACCAGCTCGTTCCAATCCTAAAGAATGGGGCCAGGATAATCATATTCATCCTCGCCTTCCTCAGCATCCTCTCGAACTTCGGCTACGATATCACGGCTGTGCTCGGGGGCCTGGGCATCGCCGGCATTGCGATTGCCATGGCGGCCAACAGCTCGCTGAGCCACGTAATAGGCGGGGCCACCATATTCGCTGACAGGCCATTTGAAGTTGGCGATGCGGTGAAGATAGGTGGAACCACTGGGAATGTTGAGGAGGTCGGAATCAGGTCGACCCGGGTCAGGACGCTCGACGGCACGCTCGTGACAATCCCGAACGCGGATGTTGCTAACGCGGTTACCGAGAACTATTCGAAAGCCACAAGGAGGAGAGTTAATTTCACACTTGGGCTTGAGTATAGAACGAGCCCGAAGAAAATCGAGGAAGCGAAGGAGATAGTAAAAAGGATTGTGAAAAAGACCGAAGGACTCGAAACAGACAGCGCGAGGATTTACTTCACCCAATTCGGGGATTCCTCGCTCAATCTCACGGTCACCTACTTTGTCTCGGATGTGCCCAGGCTATTTGAGCTGCAGGACATCGTGAACACGAAAATACATGAGGATTTCACGAAGGCTAAGATTGGGTTCGCGTTCCCGAGCAGGACGGTTTATTTGAAGAAATAAGTCAAAGGAGGGAGCCTGGGAAGAAGTTCATCCTGTGCTCCTTTAAGATTGGCATTGCCTCGTAGTCCAAGACTGTATCCGGGAACGTCTCCCTCATCTCGGAAAGTATTGACTGGAGATGCTCGGTGCTTTTTACCTCGGCCACTATGTCGGCATCCCATCGGCCCACGCATTTGATGTAAAAGTAGAGGTAGGGGTTTGAGGAGCAGAATTCTTCAAGGGACCTCTCTTGCCTTGGGGTCATGCCCCTGAACTTCACGAGAATCTCGTATCGGGACAAGCCAAAAATCCGCCCCTCGCTCATTCCGTGGTAGCCCTGTATGACTTTTTTCTTCTCGAGGCGCCCTATCCTCCTGACAACTGTCGCAGGATCCACGCATATCCGCCTGGCTATTTCTCGGGTTGGGATTCGCGCATTTTCAGCCAGGAGCGCGAGAATCTTCCTGTCCGTCTTGTCGGTTTTCACAATCTCGTGGTCACTTTCCCAGTGCCAGAGGAGTTCAGGCTGTTCGGATTCATCAATGAGGTGCGTCCTTGAGTGCCAGGTGCCCGATACGTTGAAGGAAACCGTGTAGTCCCTGATGACATCTGGGAACTTGTCCTGCGCCTTATCGAACATCTTGTAGAAGTGGCCGATGTTCCTTGCGATAAGCGACACGCACATGTCCCATCTCCCGATGCATTCGGAAATCCAAAGGTTGTTGGGGTGGCTTAGGAAATGGTTTATGAATTCGCTCTTTTTGGCTGGGGGGATGTCTTTAAGCTGAATCCACACATCACAGCTGTAGAACCCGAGCCTGGAATAGTCGATGAATGTTATGAACCCCCAGAGGGCGTTTCTCTTCAATAGCGAGTTCAACCTGTACCTGGCGCTCTGCCTTGAAAGCCCTGCCCTCCTCGCTATTTTGGCAATAGGGACCCTGCCGTCCAGGTCCAGCTCGTAAAGGATTCGCCTATCCTTTTTATCTATCTTTAAAATATGCAATTTTTGACTGTTTTTTTTAATCATTTATTAATATTTAGTGTATTTTTAATATAAATTTATCTATTTTGTAAAAATTTGCTTTCAGATGTTTTATATCCTCGGACTGAGGAATAGTCGCTGTGAGTGAATGAACAAGGAAACGGATGCTAGTGCGAGCTTTAGCTCGGGGATTGAGGAGGCTTTCCGGAAGACCTGCAAGGTCTTGCTACACGAGGAGATAGGAGAACTTTCTGAGTTTGAGGCTTTTTTGAAGAGGTATTCGTCTGGGTTGATGGAAGCAAAATCAGGCATAAGCGGAAAAAAAATCGCCTGCTCGGAACCTTATTGCGGGGAGACCAGATTCCTTTCTTACCTCGAAGCCTCGATGATGAAAAACGAGCCATTCGGGATAAACGAGATCAAGGACATCGATTCGCTCTTTTTGGCAGCAAGCGAGAGGTTCTGGTATGCGGGGAACAAGGTGCTCGGGAATTCCCAGGATGTCCTTGAAAGCGACAACTGCTTCGATTCCGTGGGAATCTTTCGCTCAAAACACATCTGGAACGTGAAATATGCCGCCTATTGTGACATGGTGAATTTCAGCGAGTACATGTTCGGTTGCACCCACGGGGGCGAGGGGAACAGCTTCTGCATGAACTCGAGCTGGGTTTCCTCGGCGATAAGGTGCTTTGAGGCAGGAATGCCAATCAAGACAAGCGACGCGTATTACTCCCACAACTGCAACGGATGCAGGGAGGTAATCTTCTGCTTCAACCAGCATTCCAAAACCAATGCAATCGGGAATGTTCAACTCCCGAAGGAAAAGTACTTCACGCTTAAGGAGAAGATTTTGGCAGAACTGGTCGGCATTCTGAGGAAAGATAAACAAGCGCCTTCTTTGGCGGAAATCTGTTCCGGGAGGTGGTGATTTGGCTGCTGTGGATGAAGGATTCGGGAAGCTTACGAAACTTCTGTTCGGGAAAGAGCTTGGTTTAGTTGCGGATTACGAGGAATGGCTTAATCAGAGGATGGACGTGGGGCGCGTTGGGAAATCCTGCCTAACCGGGAAACGGATATACATTCCAAACTATGCGGTTTTCAAGACCTTCCCGGAGCAAAGGATAGCCGGGCTTGACAGCCTGAGGGAACTTTCAGAAAGGAAGATTGGAGTGGGCGAGAACGACGGGCTGAGGGAGATTGCGAAAAAAGCAGGGGAAATCAACTATTACATAGTCGAGTTCATCGAGGGGGAGAACGTAGATGTGACGGATTCGGTCCTTTACCAGAACCTCGCGCATTCCGATAAAACGATTGACTGCTGGAACGGGAAATATCTGGCGTATGACTTCTTCTCCGACAAGAGCGAGTTTTTTTTCGGCTGCTACCGGGTTTTTGAATGCAAGTTTTGTGTTCATTGTTATAATTCTAAATACCTGACCCGCTGTTTTGAGATGGAATCCTGCTACAACTGCAGCGACTCGATGTTCTGCCACAACTGCGAGAATGTCAGGGACTCGCTCTTCTGCTCGAACGTGAAGAACAAGAGGTATGCAGTGATGAACGCAGAGGTCGGGCGGGAAGCATATCTGAAACTGAAGGCGATGCTCGTTGAGGGGATTGCCGAAAGCCTTGAAAAAAAGAAGCGCTTTGAGCCGGACATATTCGGAGTCGGGTGCAAGTCCATTACTTAAGTTTCCACCTGACCCCTTCCTTCTTGTCCTCGAGGATTATGCCTATCGCATCGAGTTCTTTCCTTATTGCATCGGATTTGGAATAGTTCTTGCTCTTTCTCGCATTCTCGCGCTCTGCGATTAATGCGTTCAGTATTGACTCGGCATTTCCCGCGGGATTTATCCCCATTTTCCTTGCCACTTCGGCAATCTGCTCGAGCTTCTTGCCCGCTCCTTCCTCTTTTTTCTCAAGCTCAAGGCCGACTGAATTCGCAAGCTCCAGGTAGGTCGAGAGGGCCTTCAGAAGAGCCTCTTTGCCAACCGTCCCGCTCGAAAGGTATGTGTTTATTGCAGTTGAAATTGCAAACAGCTCCGCGAGGGCGAAAGGGGTGTTGAAATCGTCATCCATCGCCTCGATGAACTTTTCCTTTGCTTTCTCGACTGATTCGAGAAGCTTCCCGCCGGATTCCTGGTTCCCTTCGCCCGGGTTTATCTCATAAGCGAGTTCGACAGTGTTCCTTAGCCTTTCGAAAGCCGCTTTAGCCTGCTTGAGCGCATCCTCGTCGAAATTCATCGGCCCCCGGTAATGGCCGTTGAGAACGAACAAACGCACTGCACCGGGCCCGTATTTCTCCAGAATTCCGCGGATTGTCTTGATGTTCCCGAGGGATTTGCTCATCTTTTCTCCGGAGATGTTGATGAACCCATTGTGCATCCAGTAGCGCGCGAGTTCCTTCCCGCTTGCCGCTTCACTCTGGGCGATTTCGTTCTCGTGGTGCGGGAATATGAGGTCCCTGCCCCCGCCGTGGATGTCGAGCCTCTTGAGGTATTTGGGGCTCATCGAAGAGCACTCGATGTGCCAGCCAGGCCTTCCCTTCCCCCAGGGACTGTCCCAGGAGGGCTCGCCCGGCTTCGCAAGCTTCCAAAGAGCAAAATCGATGGGGTTTTTCTTCTCCTCATCCACATCCACTCTCGCCCCGGACTCCAATTGCTCAAGATTTTGCCCGGATAATTTTCCATAACCCTTGAATTTTGAAACCTCGAAATAGACTCCGGTTGAGGTGGTGTAGGCGAATCCCTTATCGACGAGCGCCTTAACCAGATTAATCATCTCGGGGATGTGCTCGGTCGCTTTCGGATAAACTGTCGCTTCCTTTATTCCGAGCCCCCGCATGTCCTTTAAGTATTCTTCAGTGAATTTTTTTGAAACAGAATCTGCAGTCTCGCCGGATTCATTCGCCTTCTTTATGATTTTATCATCCACGTCGGTGATGTTATGGACGTAGTGAACGACAAAACCGCGGTATCCAAGGTATCGCCTAATAATATCAAAAACCAATTCGCTCCGGGCATGACCAAGATGCGCATAGTCATAAACAGTAGGTCCGCAGACGTACATCCCGATTTCGTTGTCCGGAACCGAAAGCTCCTCTTTCTTCCCGGTCATCGTGTTGTAGATTTTCATCGGATTCACTCCAAGCTCAAGGTCACGATTCCCCTGTTCGATTCAGCTTTGATTCGGTAGCTCCCGCTCTTAAGGTTCCCGAAACCCGAAACCGATTCGTGGGTTGTTGTTTTCACTATTTCAGTTGTCCCCGAGGAAGTCGAGAGAGCGAGGGTTATCTCCCTCCCCCGGATTTCTATTCGCTCGACATTCTCGGGAATCACGATTTCCTGCACGAGCATCGCGTCGCCCTGCGTCCCGACGATATCAACCATCGAGGAGATTCTCGTTCCCGCGGTGTCCGCTTTCTCGATTGCGAGCCTCTCCCAAAAGTTATTGGAATAGAGGTAGAAGCCGGCGAACAATGGGATTAGCACGAGCATCGCGAATCCGATTACTCCCATTATCTCGATTCCGACTTGGGCACGCATAAGTAGAGTTCGGCGTGCATAAATATTAAAGATTGCGGTGCTTTAGAAAGTATATGCATAATAAAAACTCCCGCAATTCACAGCAAGATGATGAACAAGTCCGCTCTTACCCTGTTTAATGACATCCTCCCCGACCTAAAGGTCGGGGTTTCCCCGGACTTTAGGAAAAACCCGCTAACGTAGTCTGCCCTGCTTGCTCGCGCACATAACTCCTCGTTTTCTCAAGGTC
>JAKAKT010000026.1 GCA_021813385.1 Microcaldota archaeon | reverse complement strand
TGAAAGACCTTTTCTTTTCTTAAGGGAAAGTTGCCAACAACTTTCCCTGTATTTGGGCCAAAGCCCAAATCTGAAAGAAAAGGGATTTCATTTGAACCCGGGTCACGGGCTTGGAAGGCCAGGGTCCTACCAGGCTAGACTACGGCCGCAAATGCGAGATTGCTTTTGCGCTAAAAGGATTAAAAATGTGCCTTCGGTGGCTTGAGCTGGCAGGGTAAAAAAATGCGGCTGCCGGGATTTCCAAAACCCCCGTTTCGATGATTCGGTTTTCTTTGGGGGTTGCTCCAGACCCTTTCTTTTCCAAAAGAAAGGGGAAGGAGTTTTGAACCCGGGTTACGAGATTGGCAACCTCGAGTCCTGACCAGGCTAGACTACAGCCGCAAATGCGAGATTGTTTTTACCTCGAAAGAATTAAAAATGCACTGTTCGTTCAGAAGCCAGCCGGCTGCCTCAACTTGGCCATGCTTCCCCTTCTCTCGACTTCGGATTCAATCGCCTTGACATAGCTTTCTCTTGTGTCAATCCTCTCTTGGCAATTCTTGATGTAATTGTCGTTCTGGGGGGACGTTGGCTCTCCCAGGTAGAACGATTTCTTTCTTTCTTGAATAATGATGTCTTTCCTAAGTTCAGCCCTTGCTCCATCAAGGGCTTCCTTCGAAAACAATCTGATGTTCTCGGGCTTGAACGCAAAATCGAGATAGTTTTTCGCCATTTTTCTGGTTGATTCGGATTCCAAACCCGCTCCGTGCTGAGTGAACTCCAATACCAATAGGGGAAGGACTTTTTCCTGGAGTTTTTCCGAACCGGGCCAGCGTGCCCCAGTAGAGAGCAGGGATATCGCATTCAGAATTATGTCGGTTGGGGTTTCTCTGCTGTTCCCCCTTATAAAATCGAGGCGGTCGAACAATTCAAGGCGCTGCTCAATCGTGAGGCTCTTGCCAGCGCCTTTTTGGAGCATCTGGGCCGGCATTTTTCCTAGTTTATTATAGGCGTCCCATTGATTATCCGGGGTGCCTACGCCTTTGGTATTGTTAGAATCGAGATATTTGTCCGAGCTCTCGATAGCCGTAAGGGTCAATTTCAACTTCTCGTAAGGATTGGGCACACCGTTTGCTTCAGAAAGCCATTCTTCAGGAGTCTTGAGCTTTGGAGGTTCAGCCACTCAATCACCAAGAGTAGTTATGCAGAATGATGTTAAAAAAGATGCCGTTGGCCGGTTCTCCGAACCCATTAATGATAATGAACAAGCGAATTACTTTTCCTGCTAGGGCAGTTTCCTGAAGAAATACACAATGCTACCGTGCCCTTCGCTTTGTTCAATTTGGCTTCTGAATGCAACCAAGCCCTTTGAAGTAAGGCACGCCTGTAACGCTTGCCCGTTTGCTATTGCGATACCTCCTTCTTCCA
Organism: Microcaldota archaeon; assembly: GCA_021813385.1. Taxonomy (GTDB): domain Archaea; phylum Micrarchaeota; class Micrarchaeia; order Burarchaeales; family JAKAKT01; genus JAKAKT01. Next base: position 18,056 of record JAKAKT010000026.1, on the reverse strand, counting down.
AGGCTTCATAAATCCTGTCTGCGAGAGGCATTGCAAACTCAGTGTCCTCTGGGTTACGGCCCGCGTCGAGAGCGAACACAAGGCTGACTTTCTTGACTGGACTATGCAGTGATGCGTCTCCGGTTATGAAATTTATTTTACCGCCATATTTTGGAGGCAGCCTTTCCCTGGCCGACTTGGCTATGCCGGGGTGATATTCCGAAACAAAAAGCGTGTAATTTGTCCCCGGGCTCAGTTTCTCTATCTGTTCTGCTATTCGCTCATGCTCAGGCAACGCTTTTCGCCCTTCCTCGCTATGTGCTTTCTCACCTATTCCAATCACCCATGCATTCAGCGGAGAGTTTTTCCTGTTTGCGTCATCAAGAGCCAATTTTACTGCAGCTGGAATTGAACGAAAGTTGTGGGAGAAATGATAAGTCTGTTCGTGTTTCTCGAAAACCGGCGGGTTTTCAGTTCTTTCTTTTATTCTATTCAATACGGCTTGTTCGGTGCGTTCTTGTTCTGCTTGTCTTCTGGCTTCCTTTCGCTGTCTCAAATAAGTGTGAATTTGGGCGAAATGCCTTTGCACTACAGCCGGGGATGCCATGGTATAATTAGACCTCTCGGGGTATAAAAAATCGGCACTTGAAGCCGTTAATTATTCAAAAAGAAAGGATGCCGTTGGCCGGGTTTGAACCGGCGACTTTCTGGTCTTCAGCTTCGTCTCCCGAAAGGTTGAGCCTTAACGGATCAGACGCTCTCCCAGGCTGAGCTACAACGGCGAGCGCCATATTAATAGCTACATAGGTTTTTATTCGTTTGTGGGTTATTATGCTCGGGGTGTTGTTATGGTCACTGGCCAAGATGTTCTTAACTCGGTTCATGAGGACGAGATAAAGTGGATAGACCTGCAGTTCTCGGACATAGAAGGCCGGCTACACCACGTCTCGGTCCATTCCCGCTACCTGAACATGAACACCTTCACAAGGGGAGTCCCGAAGCTCGACGCTTCGAGCATCAGGGGGTTTTACGGTTCTTCGGAAGAGCTCGTGCTTCTTCCTGACCCTGAAACTTACGCGAAACTCCCTTGGGACCAGACCACTGCGAGGCTTTTCTGCAACTTGCAGGAGCCGAGAGGAGGCAATCGCTCGGATTTCGACTCCCGTTATATAGCCAAGAAGGCGGAGAGCGCTCTCTCCGGCATGGGATACACTTCGAAGATTGGGCTCCAGCTTGAGTTCTTCATTTTTGATAACGTGACTGTTGACTCTCTCGCGCCGCACAAGAGCCAGGGGTATGCCGTGGACTCACGTGAAGCAGCCTGGAATTATTATGGCCAGAACTACCCGATTGGATTCGATTCTGGCTATATGGCTTCGCCTCCAAAGGACGCCCTCTCGGTTTTCCGCTCAAACATCTCCGACATGCTGGAAGGCGTTTTCGGCATAGAGATAAGCTCGCATAAGCACGGGCAGGCAACTGCAGGCCATTCTGCGCTCGAGTTGAAGTATGCCTCGCCCCTGAGGAGCGCTGACAACCTGGTTACCTCGAAATATGTAGTGAAGAACGCAGGAGCAGCATCGAACCTGATGGCAACATTCATCCCAAAACCGTTGTACAACCAGAGGGGGTCGTCCCTTAGGGTGCACCAGAGCCTCTGGGTCGGGGAAAAGAATGCGTTTTATGACGCGAACGAGCCTACGGGTGAGCTCAGCCAAGCTGCGAGATATTACATCGGCGGAATCCTCGGGCATGCTCCGGCCCTTTGCGCAATAACGAACCCGACCACGAACTCGTACAAGCGGCTCATGGGCGAGGGCTTCACACGAGCGACCTGGGGAATCGGCAACAGGTCCGCATCAGTGAGGGTCCCGGTTTACGAAAGAGGAAACGAAGACTCAAAGAGAGTTGACTACCGCATTCCTGACCCAGCATGCAATCCATATCTTGCGCTATCCGCAGTGGTCATGGCTGGACTGGACGGGATAAAGAACAAGGTCGAGCCCGGGGAGCCAATAACTGGCGCAACTCCTGATTCGGAACTCGACAAGAGGCTGAGCCCGAAGCTCCCGCGCTCCTTGCGCGACGCGCTTGAGAACTTGAGGGGAGACAACGCTTTCTTAAAATCCGCGTTCCCGAGCGCAATCCTGGACAGATACCTGGAATTGAAGGCGGAAGATGTCCAGAAGGACGCGACGATGCCGACCCCGCTCGAATTCAGGACGTATTTGGATGTTTAGGGGATGGAGAGTTTCCTAGAACTTGGGGCCATTGCGAGAAAGCTTGGGCCCATGTTGAGTTCGGCGTTTAGAGCGTATAGACCTGCAGGTGCGGGACTCCGCCAACTGTCCTTTCGTCCCCTTTTTTCGCCAATTTCTTCTTCATTGCAAGCCCGACCGCCTTCTTCCCGACCAAATTCAACGAGGTAGCATCCTTCATTTTTTCCCACGCCTCTTCCTCGCTAGCAAGCTCGCCGAGGTAGAATGAGGAGTATTTTTTCAAATCGAGCACAATCTCGCCTTCCCTAAGCACCTTCCCTATCAGTTCCTTGTCGCAGACAGCAACTACGATTTCCTTCTGCACCTCGTATTTCTTCACATACATCCGACCACCACCAGTCATTTTTTCTGCGGGGTCTTTTTCACTAGCTCCTCCAGTGCTGAAGCGAACGCAAGCCCACTCTCAGTGAGCCTCACCATCCTCTTGTTCCCCTTTATTTCAGTGGAGATAACTCCTTTCTCCTCGAGCATTTTGAGCATCTCAATTGCGTGGACATAGCTCATTGAAGATTTCTTGGCGAGTGTCGAAATGTTCTGCTCCCCGCCTTGCCGAAGCGAGGAGATAAGCATGTATGGCTTCTGCCTCACGAGCCAGTCAAGGGCGTATGGCAGCGCTGGGGCTGGCGGGGGGGTGGCTGGTGAAACTGGAGTGGTTATGGGAGTTGGAGCCGGGGCTGGCGGGGGGGTGACTAACGGAGTAACCTGTGGCTGCTGGGGGGCCGGAGGCTTATCCATGAGGAGGTTAGCTCGAAGGGGATTTAAATAAGTTTTACTCAATTGGATACATGGAAGTAGACGATAAAGAATGGAAAGCCCTGGCACGGGAAAATTTTAAGAGGTTTTTCTCGCTTCTCGTGTTAGCTATTGGCGCTATCGGGCTTACGGTTTATGGCTTGGTAGAAAGAAGCACTATTTTGTATTATTCTGGGCTTTTTGCATTGGTTATGATAGGAGTGTTCGCCGTAATTGGTTGGACTGTTTATTCTGTTAGGGAGATGGCGAACGCATCTTTGCCGGCATTTTTTGATAGGTTTGAAAAGAAATACAACGGCGGAGTGGTTAAGGGTGTTTCGGGCAGTAACTCGGGGGATAACTGGAACGACGCGGGAACATTAATCGGTGAGTATGACGGGGTCCAGTATTCGGTGGAAGGAGTACGCCGGGTCGGGCGCTTTGACGTTAAGATTTCAGCAGATTGCAGAACTGGATTTGACTTCAGGATTATTTACTGCGGGAACTTGGACCCTGCCAGCGATGCTTTAAAATGGGTTTTTTCATTAGGAGGAAAAAGGCACAATGAGTTCTGGATAAAGAGTGACAAGCCGGCACGTGCGAAAATATTTTGCGATCAAAATTATCCAGAGTTAAGGAGACTGTTGATTAATGAAAACTGGATTGTGTCAGAATCCGGCGTTGATCGTTACGGGGAAAGAGTTGGAATTATAGTTAAAGGCGGGAAAATCTCAATGTTTTCTGGCATGAGCGGGAAAGGAGTAGATGGGGAATTCGAAACCCTGATTTCGATTGCCAAAAAATACCGCTAGAGCCTGATTATCCCTGCCTGCCAGAGCATTATCAGCCCAACGGCTATGAGCGCGAGCCCCAGGAATATCCTCATCGCATACTTGTTCTTCTCGCGCCATTCCTCAATCTTCTTGGGCGGCACTCCGAAAAGTACTGCGCCGCTAATCAGAAGGAGAGGAAACACTAATCCCAGATTGTAGGCTATGAGGAGCGGAATCGAGTTCGCCTTGGTCGCCACGTCTGACGAGGAAACCATGTCGAGTATCGAGAGGTAGAGCCCGCCGACGCAGGGCGCTTTCACGAGCGAGAATATGCCCCCAAGGGCAAATGCCGCGAATACGCTGTTTTTTCTCGTGAGGGACTCGCTCATGCCCTTGACACTATCAGGTGTCTCCACTAGCAGGCTCTTTGGGTTCCTGTAGTCTTTTATTGTCCAGAGGCCGAGGACGATTACGAGTGCTGCGATGAACATGCTGATTGCGCCGAGGTCGATGACCGAAGCGAAGCTCAATAGCCCGAGCCCGATTATGAAATAGGCGGCAAAAATTCCGAGCGAGAACGAGATTGTGAGTTTGACCAGCCTCATTTTATTTTCTGACATCCCGAGCGAGTATGTGATAAGGAATAGGAGGACAGCGAAGAGGCAGGGGTTGAAGCCTGAAACCAGGCCCGCAATGAAGGCAGTTGGGGGGCTGAGAACGCTTTGGCCGCTCCCTCCCCCTGAGCCTTTGCAATTCCCTGTAGAACAGTTGAAAAGCCACCCTTCGAATTCCTCTTTAGAGATTTCTCCGATGAAATAGGACTGGTCGTTCAGGACGACTGTCGGGGTCCCCCACTCCTCTTCCGGTATCCCGAATTTCTTCGCCATCTCTATGAACTTGCTCCTACCCGCTGGGTCGAGGCGTATCTCGTAGGAGTTCACGACGAGCTGGTATTTCCCTTCAGTTTTGACCTGCTCAAGGATTTTTTCGAATGTCTCGCAGTGAGAGCAGCCGGCCTGGTTGTAGTAGTCGACCTTTACGCTTTCAGCTTGCACTACGGTGCATAGTATGAACAAAATTCCGAATATGATGGTGTTCTTCATCCTCTCACGCTTGTGCGGCCACAGCGCCTTTCCTGTTCACATCAGTGCTGTAGGCGAAAATGATGGATGAGGAAAACAGCCATCCATACCAGAATAGCCAAAAGCCTCCAATCATATCGAGGCTCAGGAAGCTTAGTACTGAGAAGAACAAGAGAATCGCCGCAAATGTCGTTTCAATGTATGTTAGCTTGAGCGCCTCCATATGCGTTAGTGTATGCGCGTGCTGCCTTGTCATCACAAATTTCGTCGGCAGGTTGAAAACAGCAGCGATAACGGCTTTGGCCCTCTTTATCGCAACCGAGAAATTTATAAAAAGCACCATCAGGCCAACTTTGTAAGAGCCGAAATAGAGCTGGGCTCCGACAACCGTCATCCCAACTACGGCGATAAGGTAGCTGAGAGCCACGAATCTCGCCATCTCGGGGATTACGAGCGACTGGTAAAATACTATTACTGAGAGGTTTGTGATAACGAAGAAAAGCGTAATCACCGCGTAAAGTATGAATAGATATGAAAGGTACATGAAGCTGAAGACCTGGGTCGAGTAGTGGAGTTGCTTCTTAAGGGGAATCCTGAAAAGGTTCTTTAGGTAAGTCCTAATCAGCCAGCTGTTGCCGACTGTGTATCTCCATTGCTGGGCAACAAATGTCGAAAAACTTTCTATAGGCTCACCGTATGCATATCTCTTCGGCACAAAGATTCCCCCATGGCCGATTAAGTCCGCATAAAATGAGAATGCCGTGTCCTCCGTCGGGGAAGCCGGGAAGCCGTCGATTTTCTGGACAACTGATTTTCTCACTACTCCAACTGACCCGCAGAACATCCCACTCTTATGCAGGTTCCTTACTGGCTGGATGAACTTATAGAAGAATGAATAATAAGAGTTGACCGTATTCGCGAAAAGTCCGCCTGGCGCATATTCCTTGTGGGTCTGGACAGAAGCCAGCGTTTCATCCTCATCGAAGTGGCCCATCACATCGAGCAGCAGGTTCGGGTCTGTTAGCACGTCATCGGCATCAAAAATCGCAAGGAACTCTTCCTTTATTTCCGGCAATGCCGCATTAAGTGCATAGCTCTTGAGCTTCGCGGGATTCTCGAGATACTTGTAAATCATCTTCTCTCTCTTGCAGAACTCCCTCACTTTCGCATCCGGCTTGCTCGAGTTGTCGATAACGTAGTAGGAAATCTTCCCCGGGTATTCCAGGTTCTTCAGTGATGCCAGAGTCCTCTCGACTATCCCGGGAGCCTCATTCCTGAAAGGAAGAACGACGGCGACAGGCGGGGTGCTCTTGAGTTCAGGTTTCTTGTAGCCCCTTATTGCGCCGAATGATTTCAGGTAGTAGTAGCATCCGGAAATGTTGAATACCGCATTCACAGTAAGGAGGAACAGGAACACCGTACCTATTGCCTTATCCACTGGAGTCCCGAGCACATCCTTCAGGAGGTAGGCGCCGTAGAGAACTCCGCCTATTGAAGTTAGCACTATTGTCGCTACCAGCAGATGCTTTTTCACCATGCTCATTTAGAACCACACCTTGCAAGATTATTGGCCGAGCATCATTTAAATACGTTCGCGTGGGAAACCTTTTCGATGTGGGGCTTAACTGCCAAGAAAAGCCTGACTGTTGCCCTGTTGGTCCTCCTGCTGCTTGGCCTCTGGGCCCAGTATGGGAAGATGGGGGAAATAGGGTTCAACTATCTCAACAGGCCTGGGAGCAACGAGATATACCTTAAGGAGTACGAACCGGGAGGGTTTTCTGTTCATTCAACTAGCGAGCGCCAATGTTCCCTCTGCGGGAAACCGGTTTCGCTCAGGCCGGGCGAGAATGCGCTGGATACAACTGGGTGCGCTGATAGGGCGGTTCTCTCCTGCGGGGATAGGTCCCTCTGGTTCTCGATGAACTCGAGTTTTTCAAGCCCAAGTGAAACAGCGATTGCAGCCGGCATTAAAAGGCCCTACCCCATATTCCTGCTCGCTTCTGCATCGCTCTCAGTCGCCTTATCCGTCTTGCTGCTCGGCCGTTTGACCCCGGCATCCTTTCTGTTAGGAATCGGAATCGTATTCTCGGCTCTAATTTTCCACTTCCAGCTAGAAGCCCTCGGAGCTCCTTGGCTGGTTCTAGTTGTGTTAATTCTTGCAGCCATATACGCTCTCGCAAAGAGGCCCAAACTATCACCTGCTCAAGTGGGATGGAAGGGCGCACTCGCAGTCTCCCTCACCTTTGTCATTTACATAACGCTCCTCAACTCCTCAATCGGAAATCTTGACGTGTGGAGCTCGTATTACAACAGGCAGGCAGACATGACACTAAAGAACTGGAGCCCGTTCTACTACGACAGCCTGAGCTATTTGGGGCGGCCTGCCACCTATCCGCCGGCATTCTTCAACCTTGCGGCTTCTTTCGGCGGCCTTGCAGGGGCCCCTGACTTCACATCGTTCCGAGTCCTTTTCCAGCTCTTTCTTGCATTCTTGTTTGCCCTTTCGACTTACGCAGTCTTTCACAGGTTCTCCAGGACTAGCGCGGTTCTTGCCACCTTGTTCATACTTCTCCAGTGGTTCTTCACGATGACGGCAACAACGCTATCGCTCCACACGTTCGCCTACGTTATGCTCAACATCGCACTAATCGCCCCAATCGGCCTCTCGCCGATTTTCCTGGGTATCGCGTTCTCAACACATCCGATAACCCTTTTCCTCTACCCGTTCTACTTGTACGCATCGAGGAAATTCAAGCTCGACCTGAGGGCGACCGTGGCAATCCCTGTTCTCGCTGTCGCGCTGTCCCTCATTTTTTACATCCCGGTATTCCTAAGGAGCGGGCTCCCTTATGAGATTGTCCCGGAACGCTGGGGCTATTTCTTTACCTACGGGCTCAATGGAATGCATTTCGAGTTCTTGCTGATGCTTCCGCTCGTCGCATTGTCGTTCGCAGCAATTCTCAAGAAAGACCACCGAATCCCGGGAATCCTGGTTGCCTTTTTCGCATTCTTGAATGCGTTTGTTCTCTACAGGGTGAACATCATTCTCACTGTCCTTTTCGCAGCTCTTTTCCCGCTTGTGTTCGAAAAAGAGCTCGAAGACAGGCTGAACTTGGCGCTTGTGGCCTTGTTCCTCCTAGTCAATGTCGCTTTAATTCCGATTATCCACTCGGGCACAAATGACTGGTGCACCTGGGGCGTCTCGAATGATATGTGCATCTCGCCGATGAGATACATCGAGAGATATGTTTTGGCGAATGAAAGCATAGCGATAAACCCGATGTACGGGCATCTCGAAACGTATGTGGGCAAAAGGCCAGTTCTCGCGGACCTTTATGTTGAGTACGCGAGCCTAAAAAAATTCGAGGCAGAGGACAGGTTTTACTATTATGGCGACCTCTCGAAAGTGAAGCAGTACAACGTTTCGGTTGTTGTTGAGGATGAAACCGGATGGCCTCCGAGGCCTGAACGAAGAAATTTGACGCAGGAAGACGGGGACAGGATTTATGATAACGGATTCATGCACATAACGAGGCTCGTTCGCTAGATGTTGCTGTGGCGCCTTCTCATCCCTTCCTCGGTTTTGCCCTGCCGCATCATTATTTCACCGACAAGAGTCTCCAAGAACACCATTGCCGATAGCTCGAACAGCGTGCCTAGCGGGGTCATCGGCTCATGGTCGCCCCTTATCTGCCTCTCGGCGTAGTCCCTCCTTCCCCCTCCGGCTCTCCCCATGACTTTGACGATGCAGTCGGCTGCCTCGCCCAACTCGGACTCGGGGTGCGAGGTGATTGCAGCCACTGTTGCGCCCATCCTCTTCGCCGTCTTCGCGACCACATTGACATAGCTCGTCGCACCTGAGCCGCTTATTGCGAGAATGAGGTCGCTCTTTCTGACTGCCGGCGTTATCGTTTCCCCAACTATGTATACCTCGAAGCCGAGGTGCATGAGGCGCATCCCGAAAGCCTTGCCTACGAGCCCGCTCCTCCCGGAGCCGACGATGAAAACGCGCCGCTTCGCGAGAAGAAGGCCAAGGAATCGCTCAATTGACTTCTCGTCCATCTTGCTGCACTGTTCCCCGATTTTCCTTGCGAGCCCGCTCATCCGCTTTCGCATCCTCATAGCAACATCTTTATCGAGTCCGAGATGTCGATTTTCGACAAGCTGGACTTAATGCTGTTGGTGCAGGCGACCTGCGAAGCCCCGCCGGAAGAAAGCCTGGCCGCCGCATCATTCAGGAACAGCCCGTGGACGGCCCCGCAGCGAACAGTTTTCGCCCCTCCCTCAAGGCAGAGCTTCAAGGCTTTGACCATCGTGCTGCCGCCTGCGATAATATCATCCACTATTACCACGTCCCGTCCCTTAACATCGAACTTCGCCTCAAGCTTCGCGACTTCCCGGTAAGCGCTCTTTCCCTTCCCGTAATCGCCTCTCACTTTCTTCATCACTCCCTTTTCCTTCTCTTTCTCAGTGAGGTAGGCGGCACCCTCGTCTGGAGAGATGACGAGCGGGTTTTCTAGGCCTTGCTTCAGGAATTCCACGACTTTTGGCCCGAGGCTCACGTTTGTTGTCGGCATTCCCCCGCAAGAGAAATCTCCTTCTTTCTTAAGGAAATGGCAATCAAATGTGAGCAGCCTGCTGCATCCAGCTTCTTTCATCATCTTGCAGACTGTTTCAGAGCTCATCGCCTCCCCTTGGAGGAATCTCTTGTCCTGCCTCGCGTAGGGAAGGTAGGGGACGACCGCCGTTATGCTGGCTGCCTTCATCTCCGCTAGTTGCCTGATGGCAAGGAATAGCTGGATTAGGGATGGGTCGGGTTCTGGATAGCACCTGTGGACCAGCACGACATCTTTTCCCTTTGCCTCGACCGGGATTCTGACATAGCTTTCCCCATCCGGGAAGTGCTTTAGTTCAATTGGCTCTGCCTTGAGCCCCAAGTCGGCGCAGTTCGGGCTCTTGAGCAGGAGTTTTTCAGCCATATAATGAGTTTGGGGGATATAATTAAAAACAATAACCCAGAAAAGGAGTGCATGACAAAGGCATCTGTGAGGATTGCACACTTTATTATAAGCGTGATCGCCGGAGTCCTTATGGGATACGCGTTCTACTATTTCAGGCCGAAGGGTGAAATTTGGGAATCTGCCGGCGCAGGATTCTTGACCTTCTTGGTGGGGATGCTTCTCCTCCCGAAACTCCACAGAGGTGGAGGCGGCGGGGGCGGGGACTAAGTAATTAATAGCACCTTGGTTGGCGAAGTTTCTGATTCTATAGCCTTGGGCGAGGACTTTCCTATTTTTTCGTCATTCTGCCCAGCATCTCGAGAGCCTTCTCATTGTCCTTCTTCGTGATGTGAACCACGACCGCGCCTTGGTCAGGCAAGCCGTATACTAAAATTGAGCCTTCTTTCGCGTAAGCGAGAACAACGAGGCCTGCCAAATCATCCTCACCTTCGACGAAAATTTGCCCGTTCCCTTCCTTCAGGGCTTTTCTCACTGCCCGCTCGAGCTCGTCGGTTATTACTCCGGGCTGGCTCGAAACCTTGACCGGATTGCGGAATATCTCGAGGGCAGTTCGTATCTCTGGGGCAACTGGCTCACGCTTTGTCTTCAGGTCGAAAATGACTATGTCCGGGCGAACCCCTTGCTTTAAGAGTGATACTGCGCAATGGTCGCCCACAGCAATGAGGGGCCTTCCCCTTCTCGCCTCGAGGGCAAGCTCGCCGTTATTGACAATCTTGCCGAAAGGCTTCTTGAGCTCAGCCCGAAGCTCCTCGGTGAGGACCCGCATAGGTGAGTATTTCCGCAACGCTTAATAAAAGATTAACCCGCTTGAGAGGCTCGAACCAGTTACAACAAAACAAAAAAATCACACCGGCGCCCCCGAGGGCGCAAGATTAGTTTGGAGTGCATTGTGTTGAAAGTAATTGGCTCTCGAGTTTTGATTCGGTTTGGCCGTATGACGCGGGAGTTAGTATCAATGTTTAAATTGTTTTCCTGCGTAATATCCTTCTCATTCTGTTGTTAACATTTTGGGGTGGATTTATGAGCATACCGGCAACTGCACAAGTGAAAGACACGAGAAAGAAGATTCGTGAAGTAGTGGTGGAAATCCCGGGGAACCGGCTCATAACCGGGCGTTATCCTATGGGCGACAGCCGAGGGGAAGGGCTTGACCTAGCATTTTTCAAGAGACAGAACAGGCTGACGGAGTTTCAAAAACGAGCAGGGCAGAACCCAAAACCTGATGTGCTCGCTCCTCTCTCCTGGCTTCTTCGCCTTGATACCCGAGGACGCTATATCCTTGAGGATGCCACTCCGGCGATTTGCGGCACTGTTTTTGCCTTGAGCCTGGGGGGCGCAAAAGCTATGACAGAAGCTTTGGATTTTGTTTCCGCAAAGAGTCCTGTGGATCCTTATATGAGAGAATTTCTAACCCCGATAAGTCCGATGCTCGACGGAAAGCCTCTTGATAGGGAGTCTACACGGCCCATCCTTTTCATTGCTGACCTTTACAAATTCAACGGAAAGGGCGAGATTGCTGAAAACGACGGCTGCCCTGTCCCCCAATTTTTTGTTTCTTGGGGGCCTGCCAAAGACAAGTTGATTACATTCCAGCCAGTCGATTCGGCCTTAAGTAGTGGAGCTGTTTCAGTCGTAGCATTAAAGGAATCCGGAAATCGGTTCGTGTTCAAGATGCCCGGTTTTGGAGATGTCTCGGTCCCACAGGAACAATTCGCCGGGCTTCCAGTTATCGACTCGTTCTCGCAATGGGGCAGCGAAGCGGTCCTTCAGTTTTCAACCAATAAACCGGTATCCGGGGAAATAATTGCCAGCGAAACATTCGCGAGCGCTTTGGTAAGGGCGGGCAGGAAAGACATTGAGCCATAATCTTCCCTATCCTATTGCGAGTTTCGCCCAGCTCTTGCCGGCCTGATGCTCTTTTTTAATATCTTCCTGCGAAAGCCTAGTCATGAGATTAATCGGCAAGGGCGCGGAGGCAGAACTCCGGGAAGGCAGATTTATTACCGAAGGGGTCGTTGTCAAAAATCGAATCGAGAAGAAATACCGGATAAAGGAGATTGATGTCCCTCTCCGGAAGAAAAGGACCAAAATCGAGGCCCGCCTGCTCTCTGCTGCGAAGAAAGCAAGAGTGAAGGTCCCGCTGATTTACGGGCTCGGGGAATTCGAGATAACGATGATGAGGATTGAGGGAAAACTACTCAGAGACGCTCGCGCCACCCCCCTGCTCCTCAAGCTCGCTGGAACTTACCTCGCCCGCCTCCATAACTTGAGCATCATTCATGGAGATTATACTCCCGCGAATTTGATGGTTGATTCGAAGGGAGAACTGTTCGTGATTGATTTCGGGCTTGGCTCCTTCTCGAAGGACCTCGAGGACAAGGCTGTTGACATTTTGCTGATGAAAAAGGCGCTCGGGGACGAGAAGCAATATCGCACATTCCTGAAAGGGTACGAAACCGAGAGCAAGGAATTCGGGAGAGTTATGGGACAACTGACAGAAGTCGAGAAGCGCGGGAGATATGTAGTCAGGGCAATGCAAGGATGAGAGAGACTGCGAGATAACGACCCAAAGCCGGCAGAATGCCTTGTGACACCCCGCGGGCTGAAACCCGCGGCTTCCGCAGGAAGTTTGGATTCAGGCGGACGCGATTTTTCGGCGTCCCGAAAAATGCGCCCATTCGCGCCCGAGCGCGAATCGGGAGCCGCTCTGAAGGGTGCGCTCCTCCACAAACGTGAAACGTTTGGGGCGCTTTGCCAGCAGGCAAAACGTGCCGCAATCTGAAGACGTGCGGCTTCCGCGCACCCGCGGAGTGTCAGTGAGTGCGATGCAGGACTAAAATAGCGATTTTTGGCAAGTGCGCTTTGTGTTAGGTTTTTATATCACTTTAACCATAAGATATTGCTAAGTCTGAGAAGGCGAAAGGCGTTCAGTAAAAACGAGGGATAGAATGAGCGCTACAGCCCAAGCCAAACAAAAAGTTCCGACGCTGACTGGTTTTTCCATAGCTTTACCCAACAGCTCATTGAGGGTTATCGCCCACAGGGCGGCTCTCGAGCACGACCAGATAATGCGAACCAGCGAGATGCTGGACCTTGGCCTGATGGTCGAGGATAAGCTCGGAAGCGATAAGTGCAAGATTTTGAAAGGGCTAACCCCTGAAGAGGCGCTTAAGCTCCACCACAACCCCGATGTCTTGATGCCTCTGTCTTTTGGCGAGAGATTCCTTTCGCTGAAAGCGGTTTCTGGCATGGTGGGACCTTTCCAGCCTTTCCTGAGCGGAACTGTGATTGGTTGGGGAGAGGTCACTGGCCGGGTTTTGGAATACCAAAACCCAATGGACGGCTGGACAAGGATTATTGATGGCATTCCTGGGAATCGGGTTCGGAACGGGGCTATCTTCGCCATCAACCCCGTCGTGATAGAGGAGAACGGGATGCTTTTCCTTGACCACGGCAAGCCAGTGTTCCAGTATGACGTGACAATTGAAGAGCATCATAAAAGGACTGTTTTCACTCCGAAGAACGACGCCTGTGTCATGGTTGCGCCGATGATTCCCACAGGGGACAGCCCATATGATGTTGTCAGCGCGGTTTCCGGGCTCCCTGTCAAGGATTATAAAGACCACAAAGGCGACCTGCCGGTCAAGTTCGACTTCTTGGCTGAAGCGTTCGTCGGCCTGCCTGCAGTTGAGAAGGGGATTACAAACGGGACCATCCATGTGATAGCGTGCCCTATTATGCTTGATAAGAAATTTGGAGTTCTCACCGTTGAGTCTGGACCGAAAGCGGGAAACGGGAACAGCCGGCATGGGCACTAGAGCAGCTCCAGAAATGGCCAGCAATGGAAAAAAGAACTAGACCCGCCAGGGAAGGGCTGAAAAACCGCCAAGCTAGGCAAGCTGAATAAAACTAAAAAAAGCCCTAGCCTAGAGCTCTCCAACCCTTCTCTTGGCCTTTCTCTTCATGCGCTTTCGTCTCTTCTTGAGCCATTTCCAGCGCATTCGGCCCTTTTTCTTCCATTTCCTAGGAATTGAACCCAAAATCTCAACCTCGTTTTCAGGGTCATTATATACTCAGTGAGCATTATAAAGCTATCCTCGGGAAATAACTGTCTATGGACGTCGAGAGGAAAATCGAGATTGCAACAAGGAGGCCGGCTGAGGAAGTGCTGACTAGGGACGACCTAAAGCAAATGTTCGAGACCGAAGAGCATCCCCGCCATTACATTGGCTTCGAAATCTCGGGCAAAGTCCATCTCGGGACAGGGCTTTCAACTGCCCTCAAAGTGAAGGATTTTCTCGAGGCCGGCATGAAGCCCACGATATTCCTCGCGGATTACCACGCCTGGATTAATGGAAAGATGGGGGGCGACCTGGAGAAGATTCAAAAAGTTGCAAAGGGGTATTTCAAGAGTGCGTTCCTGTCGCTGGGCTTGGAAGAGGGAAAAGTCGACTACGTTCTCGCAAGCGAGCTTTATGATAATGATTATTGGAAAACAGTCCTCGAAATCTCGAAATCGGCCACTCTTGCCCGCATGCTGCGCTGCACAACGATAATGGGAAGGAAGGAGGGCGATGCGACAGACTCTGCCTCGGTCCTCTATCCGGCGATGCAGGTTGCTGATATTTTCAAGCTCAATGTCGATTTGGTCCACGCGGGGATGGACCAGCGGAAGGTGCACGTGCTGGCAAGGGAAGTTGCCGAGAAATTGAAGCGAAAGAAGCCTGTTGCGCTCCACGTGAAATTATTGATGGGCCTGCAGGGGCCGAAGAGGATGGGCATGGACTCGGACGAGAAGCTCGACCTCTCAATCTCCTCGAAGATGAGCAAGAGCGACCCGGACTCGTGCATCTATATACATGATTCGACGGAAGACATCGCCCGAAAGTTGAAGAAAGCTTACTGCCCTGAAAAACAAATAACCGAGAACCCGGTAATCGACATGTGCGAAGTATTACTTTTACGGGACGATGCTTCGACATTGAAAATTGAGAGGCCGGCCAAGTTCGGCGGGGATGTTGAGCTGACAATTGCCGAGCTCAAGGGCTCATTCTCCGAGGGAAAGCTGCACCCAATGGATTTGAAGAATGCAGTCGGGAAAGAATTGGCGAAAGTCCTCGAGCCGAGCAGGAAATATTTCGAGAAGCACAGGGAGCTGCTCGGGCAGGTCTAGTTGGAACCGCCGTTTATAATCACGCCAATAATCAAAGCAATAAGAGCAAAAAGCAATAACCACAACCAGTTAGGTGGAAAGAGGATTGTGCTGTTAGTCAGCAAGCGAACAAGTCTTTTTAACTTGCTTTCATCTTCTACATAGGATGCTTCCGGATTTTTCAAGTATTTTTCCCGTATAAAATCATTAGCTATGAACGCAAGATCGAGAAGGGCAAGGATTGCATAGACGAAAATGTTGGTTTGATTCTCAACAAAGAAGAGATACGCAAAAACAACTAGCAAAACAGAAATGTAGATGTAGTGTTTTGATTTCATTCCAGTCAATTTTACACCAATTCAGAGTATCTGTATCCCTTTCTTATTTACCTCGAACTCTGCCCATTTCTTCAAGCCATAGAGCGGGGCGGTCAGGTAGCTCTTGTTGTTCTCGTTCTTCATTTCGACTACCGAATCCATCAGGTGCTTGATTGTGACGACCATTCTTTCCTCGTGCATTCCCGACTCGAGAAAATAGAGTGTCGTGCAGCCAGCTGCCTTGAGCCTTGCGCCGGTTATCTGGACGAATCGGAATGTTATTTCCGGGTTGTTGTAGAGCAGAAGGGTCGATAGGCTGTGAAGGACCATTCTCGGGCCGGTTTTTGGGTCCTTTCCGGTTTCCTGTATCGACTGGGCGACTGCAATCGACATGTCGTCGAGGGCATTAGGCCCTGGAACCTGGATGTCCTGCCTGCTTACTGGCGGCGTCCCAAGAGCCCAGGAGTAGCAGTCGATAAATGTGAATCCCTTGCCGATGCGGGATGAGACATCCACTCCCATCTCGCCGGCCCGTTCCTCAATTTCGTTCGGCGCCACATCGCTCGTAGTGTAAATGCAGCTCTGCTTGTTGTCGAGCCCCTCGTTTATGAAATGCAGGCCGAGAGCAGTCTTCTCAGGGCCTGGCGGGCCAAGGATTAGGATGTTCGAGGCCTCTTTCACTCCTCCGATGAGCTTGTCGAGCTTCGGAACCCCAAGGTTTATCAACTAAGCCAACTCCCGCAGGCCTTCTGCGGCCTTCTTTACTTTCGAGGAAATCGAATCGATATCCGATTCTGGACCAGTTATGCAAACGAGCATGAAGTCCCCGTCCTGCGCGACCGCCACGGCGCCATCCTGCCCACCGGCTACCGCATAGCCCACCTGTACGCCGCCTGCCCTCTCGACATAGTGTGCCGACGATTCCATGAGGCCGACTGCGCTCTTGGCGAGTTCCTTCGAATCCACGCCGCTGGGCAGCCTCGAGGCCAGCACTGTGCCGTCCTTTTTCAGGATGGCTGCGCCTTTGACCCCGTCAAGCCTCGCTAGCAGGGCATTCGCATCAATTGGCAAATCAACACCTTCAGTAACGGTATAAATTGAGAAGCGCCCTTTTTAAGGTTTTGTGGGAATGTGCATAACTCCCTCTATTTGCGCAAACACAAATGGGGGCTGCACACCCAGGCATACGAGTCTCTCTGGGATAGGACGAGGGCTGACAAGTCCGGCTTTACGGCCTGCATCTCCCGCTGTCCGGATTGCATTTCTACGGGAGGGTGCAGAGGCTCTTAAACTCTTGGGCAAACGATTGAGCGAACTTAGCGAACATGCTGTCAGGCATCACGATATTCGCGGCGAATATGCAGATAGGCTTGTCCTCTTGGTTTCGCATCCTCTGGTTGTAAATCGCTGTCAGGCGGTCCTCCATATCCTGTTCATCCTGAACTTGTGTATTATCATAGTCCTTCCTGTACTTTGGGCTTGGAAAGGTGTTGCACGGGACCTTGACGAAGCTATGGTTTTTGAAATCGACGTTCAATCCCTGCCCCCCGCCCTGGATTTGGTACATGAGGACTGGCTTGAACTCCGTCTTCTCGCCCTTCAAGTTCATATAGTTATAAAAATTCAGAGCAATCCGTCCGTCCTTAACTAAGAACCCAGCATATCTGTTGCTGGTCTCTTCGTCCGTAAGCTTGAGCTCGCGAATAACCTCTTGACGCTGACTGGCGCTGCCCGATATTCCTATTGTGGTATTTTTCGGATTGACCATCTCGTCTATTTTATCCGCCCAATCGCCTATCGTTTGGTCCTTTGCTTGGCCTAACGGCCCATAAACAGGTGGTGCGCCTCGAAGCGCCGATATCATGGCCTCGAGCCCGACGGGGCTCGGCATAGTCGACATGTATGGGCCCTTGTGCTTCGAGAACTTGTGCCCGACCCCATAAAGAGCGTCCATTGCCTGTTCCATAAACGTCGCAGACATCTTATCGCTCGCGTATAGCTTGACTGTGCTTTTTATCGCCTCGAAAAATACGTTTACTGCTTCTGGTTCAGTCGGGTTGACTGTCATAGGGGCACCAAATCTCCCATCGATCGAAATCCTAACGACCTCGTCCCGGTTATTGAGCAATATCAGTGCTGCCCCCTTCTCGGTGTTATATTCAAACTCCACCAGGCTGCCAGGGGGAATTGCGAATACATTTGGCTCTGTTGATTGCGAACCATCGAATTTCAATGCCGTTGTCCCGACCTGGAAATTGAGCCCGCTTTCGAAATAAAGAACTGAGGAATATTTCCTCGTTGAGACCGGCTTCAATCCTGTCCTCAGCCCTCCGCCCTCCATGAACTCGCGAACCGCATCCGCCTTTTGCCCGTCCGTCTTGCACGAGTCGAGCTTCTTAGCAAACCCGATAGTGTTCTGCACATAAGTCCCGTAATTCTCTTCCTTTTTCGGAGCCTGTTGAAGTGTAGCAGCGCCTGAACCCATAGAAATCACCAATTGGTTATGGTTTTTAGTGAATATAAAATGCATAGGTAGGCTCGTGGGTGGTTGTTCCCTAGGTTCTCATTGTTACCTCAAGGGAATCTATAAAAGCTTTTGAGGGGGAATTCCGCTTATGAGGTGCCCTTACTGCCATCACGCCGAGACCAAGGTGCTCGACTCAAGGGAGGTCGAGGAATCGGACGCGATAAGGAGGAGGCGCGAGTGCGAGAAGTGCGAGA
>JAKAKT010000058.1 GCA_021813385.1 Microcaldota archaeon | reverse complement strand
AGAGAACAACCGACTTGAGCCTGATTTCCATAGCCGCTTTCACCATTTTCCCACCCAAACGGGTGGGTGAAAGCGGACATAAGTTCGTGCACTATTTTAGGACAAATGTGTGTGCACTCTACACCTAATACACTAACTACAGCAACTGAGACCAATAATAATATCTGAAACAAGAACATAGAAATGTACAGAGCCAATAATGTTAGTGTTAATACAATTGACGCAAGGCCCACATCCCACTTCTTTCTAAGAAACGCCTTTATCCTCATAAAATACTAATTGTTCGCCTCATATTTATCCCTTTCCATCCGTTACTCCTTTTAACCAAGGGTTAGTATCAGTAGCTTCTGACATCGCATTAATGATAACTTTTATATATCTTTTTGATAACATATTAGTGGTGATTAGGTGGAAACAATTGTTCGGTTCGACGGAATAGTTGCGGACATTCTTAACGAGCTAGTGGAAACGGGCTATTTCAAGACCAAAACCGAAGCCCTCAGGGCGGGGATTCTCGAGCTCGGGAAGGAATACCACATAATCGAAGAGCTTAAGAGCGACCTTGCCCATGCGAGAGAAATCGACAGACAAATAAAAAGCGGGGAAATGGGGCTTGGCACTGAGAAAGAGCTTCGGGACATAATAAAAAAGAAAAAGAGGCAGTGAAATGCCCTTCGAATTAATCCCGTCAAAATTATTCTTGGAAAAAATGAACGCTCTCGATAGAAGCGTAATCATCGAAGTCGAGAAAAAATTGGAGAAGCTGAAAGAAAACCCGATTCTGCCTGCTCACCGATTGGAGCATTCTGCAAACTATTTTCGGATATATTTGAGAAACTTCAGGCTAATCTACAAAGTGGAAGGAAACACCGTTCTCCTAATCGATATCCTTAAGCGGAAGGAAGGCTACGAGAAGTTCAGGGGTTAGGTTCTGACAACGCATTCTTTAAGTTTACACGAACTAAGTACCTATCGGGGTTGACAACTTGACTGAACAGGCTAAGCACAAATGCCAAATCCTGGTCTGCCCGGACTGCGGGGCGAAATACAGCGCAAAGACGATGGAGTTGCTGGTTTTTGTCCCATTCAACATGCAGGGCAGGGGCAGGCGCAGCGGGAAACGCGATGACGCGCAAGGAGCGGAAGAATAAACTTCTTGGCACTTATTCTTGTTTTCCCCTGAGCAAAGCAAACTTCGGCGCGGAGTAGCTTTTGGCATCGCATTCGATGACCCCGCAGTGTAGCTGTTTGGCTTGAATGGACGAGCTGCCAAGATTGCCAACAACAAAAATCAATTTAATCCTGTCATCTACTAAGAAACTGTGACACATATCCTAATTATGGGCTGGCGCCCAGAATCTTTGAAAAAGACGCTTTCGAGCGTCACTGGGACTTTTAATAAAAGTGAAATCATAATCTGCGTCCCAGACAAAGGATTAACGTATCCATCTATTTCTAACTCCAAACAACCTATCGTTTTAACGCTACAACTTGCCAATAAGGAGTTTGGATATGGGGGCGCATCCGAAAGGGCAACTTCTTTCGGGCATGTCAGAAACCTGCTTTTGCTGATAAGTAACTCGCTCGATCGTAGCCAAAGCATCATCTTCTTTGATGATGACGTAATCCCGAACGAGCAAACCAAAGTTGCTTTCCAGAATGCTTTGCAGAAGTATGACTTAGTGCAGGGCAAGTATTCTGGGTGCGGGGGCAATTATGTTTACTCAATGGTATCTTTCTTTAGCCTATTAGAACAAACGCGCTGGAATCAGACGGAGTTCACGCAACGGGCTCGTGAATTTCTTGGTGGCGCCGCACCATTGCCCGAAAGAACCGCAGGGATAAGTGGTCTCGCGGGCGGCGTTATGGGTATATCATCTAGATTTAAAACGAAAATGTGCTTTGCCCCAACCAGGTATCGCATAGAAGACCACTTTTTTGAGTTTTCATCGAGATTCCTCCTTAGGGGATTCAGGTTTATGGATGATAAGACGTCCTTATCAGATATCCCGATAGCGTTTCACGACAAGACGGCAGGAAGTGAAAATTCACTTGTTGAAGGATATACCCACGAAGTGAAAGGCGCAATAATAGAAAAATATTTGTACTTTCGACTTTCTGGTTGTTTGCCTGCCATCGTAAACGGTTCGCATGCGCTTATCCAGACAGATGATTTTGATATCGAAGAAATAACAGGAAAGACTCTCCACGAGGTCGCTCTTGAAAAATTCAAATTTGCTGCCGAACACTGGCTTTCCAAAAACCCACCAATGTTTATAGCGCAACAGCTTCAGAGGATAGCTCGACTAACCGAAAAGGACTTTCATCTAAGTAGACGGGAACTGGATAGCGAATGGCTGGCGTTCGAAAAGGAGCGGACGTGGTTCAAAACAGCAGAGACAAGCGAGGTCAAAATCAGCCATTCGTTTTAGATCTGAGTTCAGCTCAGGCGCTAATTATTTAATACGCGCATTCTCATCAAGAAGCATGGCTTCTAGGAAGGGTGCAACAGTAGTAATCGGGTTAGCTGCGCTCGTGGCAGGGGTCTGGTTGTTCTACCAAGGCCTGAAGAACTATTCACTCAAGAAGGCCATCGAGTATACCCCAACCTCCAAAGCGGTTTCAGCCGTCCCCGGGCTCACGGAGGTCTCTGGAATCGCAAGGCCCTATGCGGGCAAAAAACTCTCCCCATACGACAAGAAGGAGTGCCTCTATTACGCGACCGAGATATGGAAATGGTCAGGCTCCGGGAAGCACCGGAGGAAAACGCTCGAGAAGAGAATAAAAAGCGACGACCCGATTCTCATCGAGGACAAAACAGGCACAATCCTGGTCCAGGCTACAATTTACCCATCGAGCTCGAAGTCAAGAGCGTACATGCGAACGGACGTGTCGAAATCAAGCAGGCCCGGCGGCTTAGCGGGGCTTTTCTGGCAGAGCGACCCAAATGACAAACTCAAGCCATTCCTCTGCGAGTTCTGCCCGAATCTTGCCGAATACGGGGACAAGATAGAGGTTTACGAGACCTACATACAGGATGGCGACCCGATTTATGTCCTCGGAAAGGCCGAGATATTCGACCCGAACGAGCCAAGGCCGAGGCTGATAGTGAAGGATGACAAGAGGACAGGGATTTACTGCATATCCGACGGAACCGAGAAGGGCGCGCTCTCCAGGGTGGGGCAGTTGCTCAACGCAATGGTTTTCGGCTGCCCGCTTCTTGCGTTCGCGGGCTTCGAGTTTGCGGTACTGGGTCTCGTTATGGAGTTCGGGGCCAAGTTGTCCGATGTGGCCCCATTAATGTTCGCCGGGCTAATCATCCCGGTCCTGCTTTACATCTGGCTTGCATGGACTCTTTTCACAGCAGCCTACAACGGGCTCATCCTCTTGAAGAACCAGATAAACAGGTCGAGGGCGAATGTCGACACATTCTTGCTTAAACGGCACGACCTGCTCCCGAACCTCGTGAAAGTGGTCCAGGAATACGCGAAATACGAGAGGGCGATGCAGGAGATGGTCGCGAGCCTCAGGTCTGCAAAAGTCGGCGAATCCGGGAAAATCCTATTTGCAGTCTCTGAGAGCTACCCAGACCTGAAGGCAAACGAGAATTTCCTCGCGCTTCAAAAAGAACTGGTCGGGCTCGAGGACCAGATTGCAGGCTCCCGCGAATATTACAACGATGCGGTGATGCTCTACAACAAGCAGATTGCAACGTTCCCGCACCTAATCGTTGCGAAAGCGTTAAATCTTAAGCCAATTGAGTATTACTCAGTCGGGGAACAGGAATTGAAAGCAGCCCCGGGGGTGTTCAGTTGAGAAAACTCGAAACCGCGGTTCTCGCAATCGTCTTGTTATCTTTTGCATTAAGCCTTTACTTCTACGAGCAGATGCCCGAGCGGATTGCTTCCCACTGGAACTTCAGGGGCGAAGCCGATGCTTACTCGCCGAAGTTCTGGGGCCTGTTCATAATGCCGATAATATCCGTTTTCCTGGCTGGTCTATTGTTCCTAATCCCGAGGATTGACCCGATGAAGGCAAACGTCGAGAAATTCAGGAGTTATTTCGAGAACTTCGTTCTCATCATAACACTCTTTTTATTCTACCTATACTCCCTTACCATTGCCTGGAATCTCGGCGCCAGGTTCAACCTGCTCGCGCTCATCACCCCCGGCTTTGCAGTTCTTTTCTACTACTCCGGAGTACTGATGGAGCACGCGAAGATGAACTGGTTCATAGGGATTCGGACACCATGGACGATGTCCAGCGAAAATGTCTGGAACAAGACCCACAAGATCGGGGCGAAGCTCTTCAAAGCCTGTGGAGCCATCTCGCTCCTTGGGGTTTTCGCGGGCGATTACGCAATCGTTTTCGTTATTGCGCCCGTACTGCTGGCGTCCATCTACCTGTTCATCTATTCGTATCTCGAATACGAGAAAGAGAAAAAAGTGAATAAAAAGTCGCCCCATCCAAAACGCATGGCGTAGTTAAGAGATGTCTCCCTTGGTTCAGAGGGCCAGGGCCGAGATTCGAACTCGGGCTAAGGGCTTTCTGCGGGAAAGAGTTCGCTAATTTTCTTTTGGCGTTCTTTCTTTTTTCCAAGGTTTTTTCTTTCCTCCAAAGAAAGAAAAAGCTTCACCACAGGCCCCCGTGCTACCATTACACCACCTTGGCCACAGGACAGCAAGCCTATATTCTACGGGGCAACATATAAAAAGCCCACCGTGAATCGACGCAAGCTAAAGCCAGCCAGACGCCTCAGCCGGCATTCGCTTTAAACGGAGTGCTCAGCTCTTCCCCCTCTTCTTTTTCTCCTGCGATAAGCACGCCCAAAGCTTCCCCCTCATGTTCAATAAGTGCTGCAATTGCTTTCCTGACCGACCGGCTCCGGGTTATCTCGTTATAAAGCTTCGCTCCGCCGAGTTTAGGTTCTGCTATTTTTGCGATGAGCTCGTCGTCTAGGTTTTCCCCTACAATTCCACCCAGAACGTCCTCAAGTTCCTTTATTTTTTTCCCAAGCGCGAGCTTTTGGGAAACAGTTTCGCTGGTCTTTGACTTCGATATCGCATTTTTCATTTTTCCCACATCATCACAGAGCACGCTGACCCTAGAAAGGGCATTGGCTGAGGATTCAACATCGGACTTAAGCTTCGAAAGCGCTTCCTTCCTTACTGCCGCTTCGAGGTAAAGCGTCAGTTCCTCTTTCCTCTCCCCGGCATTTTCGAACATTCTTCCCAACATGGAATTTGCGTTCTCGTCCCCCGTCAGCACACTCTTCAAGAAAAGTGAATTCTCAAAGTTCTCAGATGCGGCCACTGCGCTTGCCATCTTCTTTTCTAATTCAAAAATCTCGCGGGCAGCATCAGAGCCTCCCATCTGCTCGAGCAGTTTTGCTTCAGAGCTCAGAAACTCGGCTAGCGCTTTTGCATTTTCAATCTGCTCTTTTGTGAACCCGCTCGAGTTGAAGTTGGCGATGAACTCGGGCTTGCCCGTCATGTCCTCCATCTCCTTATCCACGTCATCACCGAACATCATTCCGATTCCTTCGAGCCACCGGAGCGTTTCTGATGCAGCCTTCCAGAACTCGCCCGCAGAGTGGACCCCTCCAAGAATGTAGTCGAGCCTCATCAGGTCGAGCCTTGAGCGGAAAAGCAAGCTACCGGCTTTGCGCACCTTTTCCTCAGCGCTCGAGACTTCGCCCTTCTCATCGTAGAGAATCAAGAGTTCCTTCATCATTCCATCGAGCTCAGCCCTAACGTACTCGTGCATCTTCCCGTTCTCGAAAGCGCGATTGAGCTCCCTCCTCGCTTCGAATATGTCCCCGTCCTCAAGAGCTTTTGCGCACATCCTAACCTCAGGTGCGTCGTGGTCAATCGCCCCATTCATCAGCGAGTCTATGGCCTCCCTGCATCTATTGCATCTGGACCTGCTCTTTGCTTTTGTTACAACACGTTCAAATTTTCCCCTTAATTCATCGTATCTCTCAATCGCGACCTCCTGCAGCTTCAAGAGAACGTCTCTTGGTATGGCCTCGGCAGCCCTTCTCACCATCAACCGAACTTGGGGGAGCGAGTAAGTGAGCGCCACTTCCTTGAGGGTCTTGCCAGCTTCTTCGCTCATTTTGCTTTCCGCTGAAATCCTAGCGAGTTCCCTAACATCTTTTTGGAACTTCTCGTTCAAGTCGAGAAGCGAGCCTTGGAGCTCATAGAGAAGTTGATTTCTCCTCTTTATGTTGCCCATAACCCTCGAGCTGTCGTCAGTTAGCTTGGTTATCCCGGCTTTCCTGGATTCGGTTTCGGTTCCACCGCTCCAGCCACTCCTGTCACTCGGCAGCTTTTTTCTTTCGAGTTCGAGCTTTCTTGAGATTGCGAGCGACACTCCCTCGCCTTCGCTTATCAGGGTTTTTATGAATGCTATTCTATCTCTTGCCCCTTTGGCTTTCTCCCAATCCTCGCTAACCTGCCTCACAAGCCAGCCTGTCCTTGCGCCTACTGGGACAAAAGCGAGTATTCCGTCTATGTCACCAGAAAAATCCTTTTTTCGCTTTTCCAGCTCTTCAAGTTCGTTTGCCTTCTTGCCCTTTTCACCAGAAAGGCCAGCAAGCTTGGCCATCTCGATTCCGAGTTCCTGCAGAATCATGCTCATTACTGACAGCTGGACTCCGTTGTGGGACCAGTATTCATCGGAGACCTTCTTGAACTCTCCATTCTTCTCGAAAGCCTCCAGCTCCCTCTCGAGTTCGAGCAGCTTGCCCTCCTGTTCTTTCGCTGCGGTTACATCGGTCTCATCAGCAAGCATCTCCCTCATCAGGGCTATCCTGTTCCTGAGGGCCTCTTCCACGTCGGGTCTCATCAGCAGCATAATTTCACATCTACACATTATAGCCAAATTGCTCGAGCATCTGCCTTCTCCTCTCAATCATATCGGCCAATCGGTCATCCATCATCTGGGACATGTAGTTGTTTATATTGGCGTTCCTATCCAGCGAAGATTGCTGCTGCTCTGCTGCTGAGTCAGCTTGTTTCCTTTCTTTCTCAGACTCAAGCATTGCGCCCTCAGCCTTCTCCCTCATGCTCGGTTCAAAGTGCTGTGCACTCGTGGCATTCTTCATCTCCTGCCTTATCCTATCCGCATCACGTTCGTTTTCCTCAAGCTTCGCCCCGAGTTCGGTCAGATCTTTTGCATTAAGCTCTCGCAGCGCATCCTTTGTCGGAAGCGGAAACTTCCCTTTTTCATCTTCCGAACCCGCCCCCTCGATGGGGGAAATACTCTGCGTAAACATGTGGAGCTTGTTCTGTGTCGCCTCTATCGACGCCTTCAGCTCGTGCCTCTCAGCCCTCAACTGGGCAAGGTCGTACTCGCCGCCCGTAAGTGTTACGATACGATCAACATTTTCGGCAGTATGGTTCTCCCTGTGCAAGTCCTGCACTAGGTCTTTCATCCTCCCGTACTGCGCTTCATCTGTGCAATTCCACGTTTGCGCCCCGAGCTTCATCTCGTGAGCGATGAGTCTGAGGCCTTCCTGTTTCGTCCCGCCGTTCGCGTAAGAATTCAGTGCGCCTATCTCCAGTCCAGTGAGCCCGGCCTTCTGAAGGTCTTTCTCGAATTTATCGGGGTCAAATGACTTATTTAAGGGGAAATTGTGCTCCTGCTCGCCGAGCGCTTTCTCCACAGCCGCAATCTTATCCTCGCTTAGGTTCAGCCCGGCGTTCCTGAATTCAAGCCGGCCCATGATGGTGGTGGCATGCGAGGCAACTTCCTGGAAACCCAAAGAATGGCTTACCATGTCCATTTCCTTCTGCGACCAGTTTGCAGGGTCCTTATTTTCGAGAAGTTCTGCGGCTTTCTGGGAATTTTCATTCTCCTCAAAAACAGTAGCAATTGGCTCAGAGCTTGGGGCCCTGCCCATAGCCCCAATCTGCTCTATCCTGCCGAACCTCATAGTGTAAGTGCTGTCTTTTGCATAGCTGAGGGCTTCGAGAAGCGCGCCTGCTGTCGGCTTCTGCGCAGGAGCATCTAAGACAAGGCTGCCATCTGGCGCCTGGTGTATTGTCCCGTGCTGCTCAAAACCCCACCCTCCTCCATAAAGCCCGAACGGTCCCCGCTCGTTTCCATAAACCTTCGTCTCCTTGCCCTGCATGTCGATGAGCCTCTCGAGCGTCTCGTAGCTTAAGCTCTCGCTTCCGTGGCCCGACCCTTTCCCGCTGATGGTATTCACCAAATTATAGAGAATCCTGCCCTGCTTGTCCGCGCCATCTACGAGTGCCTCTCCCTTCTTGGTCAGCTCGAGAGTCTTCACCGTCACAGTTCCATCAACAGTAGTTTCACTTCTCTCCTTGACAAAGTTCGCGAATTCTTTCTTCCCTTTCGCTGTGAGCTCGAACTCTCCGTCCTTGCTGCGCTGGGCGTATCCCGTAAAGGTCTCCTCGTTCTTCTTCCGCTCTTCCAATTCCCTCTTTAACTCAAGGACCGTCATTCCCGGGCAATGCTTCATATACTCCTGGAACGCGACCTGGTTCGCTTTCGCCTCTCTCCTCTCCTTGGCGAGGCCTAATGGGTCCCAGCCATGTTCCGTATGCGCCCAGCTCTCAGCAGTCCCTCCGAACCCGACTCCGAAGTCAAGGCCGAATGCCTTGAAGCCGAAGTATTTCGCTTCCAATGGCCTTCCGTGCGAATCCTTTCCAGTTGCATACTGCAAGACATGGACTGTCGCATCCCCGACCTTATACGCCGTCTTTCCGGCTACGACTGCCCCCTTCCCGACCGCATATGCCCCAGTTCCGACGGCCCCGCCAACAGCAAATGGCACTCCTCCGAGCCCGGCGTTAACCGCTTTTGCCCCAATTGCCACTTGTTTCGCTCCAGCTACGGCTCCCTTTGCAATGAGTTTCCCGCCCAAAATCGGCGCTTTCACGAGCGACACTTTTCCCTTTGTAACTCCGACAACCCCGCCAGTGGCTGTCCTCAAACCGAAATCAGTCGCCTTCACTGCGGTCTTGGCAAAGCCCCCTACAATGCCTACTGGCGCGAAAATCGTTTTCCACACGCCAGAGCCAGAACTTGTGTTTTTAGCGTATGCCGGGGTCTCAAGCTTTGCGAGCATTCTCTTGACCGTTTCATTTTTCTCATCTGTGGGGACCCATTTCCCACCCTCGTTCCTAATCAATCCGCTTCTCACCATGTCATTCAGTTTCTTGTCCTTGTTGCTCGCCCTGTCTTTTGTCGCCCAGTCTGCCATGGCGACATTCCAGGCAACACCCCCGATTTTCCCGAGGATTCCTTTTCCCTTTTCCATTTTATCCGCTTTTTTCGCCAGCTCCGCCATTGTCGTAACTTTCTGCCTCCCATCCGGCCCAGTCACAACCACTACCCCTGCCGCCTTCCCCTTATCGGTCACAACATACGCGGGCTCTTTCTGGCCAGGAGCTAGGGGCCCCTGGGCCGGTGTGATGTTCCCTTTTGCCGCCTCTTCTTTCTTCCGCTTGTTATCTTTAATGGCACTGTCCACTTCCTTTCCTGCTGCCATCAATCCAGCTGCAACAGCCAGCATCTTCGTGCTTATCACAAGCGGCGTAACGGCCTTCGCCCTCGCCCGGGGTGCGTGAAGCGCCGAGAAGTCGAATGCGCCAATCGGGCTCTTCCCCATCGCGTTCATCGAAAGCACAAGGAGCCCGAGAATGAAGAAGAGAGGGAAGCAGGCCGTAATCGAGAGGGCCCCGAGCATAGGGGGATAGATGTAGCTCGCTGTGCTGTTGCTCGATAGATATGCATCGCCGCCAGGATAAACCGCGACAATCGTTGTGTTTTCCATGAGCGGGAACAATACGGACGCTTTCCCCTCAGAATCGGTCTTTTTTGACTGCACGCTCATGCAGCATCCGGATGAGCAGTTCCAAATGTCCCCCATTGCCGTCGGCGGTCCGGGCACGCATATATGTGCATACGAGGGGCAGGTTAAGGAGAAATTCCCAATAGTGCACTCCTGGAAATAAACCATCTCGAGAGGCAGCGGGGCGGATGCTTTGTTCGCGAGGTCTATCCCCGTTAAGGTCGCGCCAGCTTCTAGGACGCCGGAGGGTTCGTTCCTGTCAACATAAAGTTCTATGTCGGTCGGTATTTTCTCAACCGGGCATAGCTGCGCCATGGCAGGTACTGAATAAACAAGCAGGACGAGCAAGAGCAGGAGACTACCCCTCATGATTTTATTTCTCAAACTTGCTTTATAAGCTTTGTTGGTTTTTTACTTTCGCCGATTCGAGAAACAACATCGATTGTTGTAAATTTATACTGGTCTTCCTCGGACTCGACAATAATTAATAAATCCAGAAGTGCAAAGCGAAAACATGGTCCTCAAGAGGTTCAGGGAGGAAGTCAAGAGGATTGAGCAGTCGCCGTTAAGCGTTTCCTTGTTCTGCGCTTTGTTTCTTGCAATTGCGCTCGCAAGAACATCCCTCGAGCTTTTCCTTGTTGATGGAGATGCAGCTCCAGAAGCCTATTTCCACTACACGATGTTCTACATGGCAGTTTTTTTGGCAGTGGCTGTTATCCTTTCGGTCATAAGCGGGGAGCGCGTTGGGAGAACCAGCAAGGCAGTCCTTTTCGCTTTTCTAATAATACTGCTCCCCCCAATCATCGATTTCCTGCTGAGCTGGGCAATCGTGGGGCACCCTGCGCTCAGCATGTTCAAAATCGCATATCCTCGCGGGGACCACCAATTCCTGCTAAAGTCTTTTTCCTCATTCCTTATGAATACAGAGGGAATCTCTCCCGGAATGCTTTTTGAGATTCTTGCAGTCGTGGCCCTCTCTTTCCTTTATGTTTTCTCCAAGACGAGTTCTGCTTTCAGGGCATTTCTTGCATCTTTCCTCATCTACTCTATTATAGTGCTTCATGGTTTTATCCCTGCGCTCACTGTGGAAGAATTCTCGTCAAGCCCATTGCCAAAAGCCAGCACGTACGCTGAAGCGCCTCAAATTGGCAGCGCTTTTTCAGTAGCCTCGAGGGCAATCATGAACACCCCGCAAAAATCCGAAAGTGGCCTATCCACCGTTCAAATGTATTTCGCAATAAGCATAGCGCTCTCGCTATGTGCCTGGTTTTTCCTATACGACAATTCGAAGTTCCGCTCGTTTTTTTCGGGTATCCAACTAACCCGGCTCCTGCATTACCTCATTCTCGCAGCAGGCGGGATGGCGCTCGCCGGGCTATTCTCAATTCCTGCCAGCAACATGCCCCTTCCCAACATCCTTATGGCGTTTCTCTCGCTATCTTCGGCCTTTCTCTTCGCTGCTTCAGTAAACGATATTTTCGACAAGAACATCGATGCGGTTTCGAACACGAAAAGGCCGATTCCTTCAGGCTCTCTTTCCCGCGATGAGCTCTTGCTAATCTCAGGCTTCGCGCTGTCCTTTTCGCTCGTCGCGTCGCTCGCAGCAAGTTTTTCGATGTTCATCTCGGTTCTCACTTACTCGTGCTTGGCTCTCATCTACTCCGTTCCGCCGATTCGGCTCAGGCTATACCCCTTCTCATCCACAGTCATAGCTCTCTGCTCGCTGGCCGCGGTTATCGCAGGGGCATCGGCCATCCCAAGCGCTTCATCCGCTGCCCCGTTATCTTTTTCCAAAATCGGCTTCCCGTTCTCAATCGCGCTGTTTGTCTCGATTGCCCTGGGGGCGAATTTCAAGGATTTGAAGGATTTGGATGGCGACAGAAAGGATGGGGTTCAGAATGCAATCACTTTGTTCGGGAAGGGCAATGAGAGGCTCGCTGCCGCTCTTTTCCTATTCCTCGCCTTCATTTCGTTCCCAATCCTGGTGCTGCCGGACTTCCTGCTTCTTTCGGCTTTCCTCGGGGCTGCTGCAGCAATATCCATCCTGAAGCTGAAAAATCCGGAGCCATTCGTTTTCCTCGCCTATTTCGTGCTCGTGCTCCTCATAATCGCCGACCCGGGCTCGCTCGCAATTCTTGCGCCCGCGATATAATGCGTTTTTTTTCGAGAAGAAAGCATTTTCGAAATAGCCGGAATTCCCGGAAGAAAGATTAAAAAAGGCAAGCGACATTGTATATCGTGCGGGAGAAAACCAAGTTCATCCTCTTCGTATCTTTGGCCCTCTTATTATTTGTAGGTGTCACCCGCGCAGCGTGCGCCCAAACCCCAGGGCCGTGCAACTGCAACGGCGCCTGTGAAGATGCTCTCGGGGAGAACTGCCATACATGTCCCCAAGACTGCAGAGGCCCCTGCTGCGGTGATGGGGCCTGCTCAAGCGCGCTTGGCGAGGACTGCTATACGTGCCCGGCAGATTGCGGAACCGTGTGTTCGACACTCTGCGGGGACCGCAATTGCGACCCAGGGGAGTCTGCAGCCTCCTGCCCATCCGATTGCTCCAAGTGCGGGAACGGCGCTTGCGAAGGGGCGGCTGGGGAGAACTGCTATAATTGCCGAGCGGACTGCGGACCCTGCCCCTCCTGCACAATCGAAAACTCCGACAGCGTCTGCCCTGCAGCGCTTCATCCAATGCAGCTCAACTGCACATTCTACTACTGCGACCCGCAGTCGAAAACATGCGTCTTCGATGGCAATTCATACACGGGGAAGCCGTGCAGCAATGAGCTGGCCCCGTACACCGACCAGTGCCACGTAGATGTTTGCATCAGGGGCTTGTGCGTTCTTCGCGCGCCCATAAACAGCGCGGACAAAAACTCAGCCGGCGGCCTTCCTGCGCTCACGAACCCGGAAACCCCCTGGTTGAAAGGGGAGTGCGTATACCAAGGCGGTGACTTCGTATACACGGAGACGGAGATTCACCCATACTGCGGAGCCTGGGGGTGCGAAGCCACTGAAACGCAAGCCAACTGCTGCGCTGACTGCGGCTGCCCTGCCGGAGAGATGTGCATCGCAGACAAATGCCAATCCATAACTGCCCTGACAGCTGCGAGCGGGTTCTCGCTCGATGGCTGGGTGCCCCTTGTTGTTCTCGCTCTGCTGTTCGGCTATTTCCTCGCTGCCCTCGTCTACATGGTCTCGCACATTATCGGCTCGCCAGAGCTCGAGGCCTGGTCTAAAAGCGAATTGTATGAAGTCTCCGCATCGGCTATGCTCGTTGGCTCGGCCTTCTTCTTCATCGGCCTCCTTATAGCGGTTTCGACAGAGCTCACAGGGGCAAGCTATGTCCAGATAGCAGATAACTATGTGCACAACCTTTCCGGGGAGCTTCTCCGCATATATGGACTAATGCTCAAGGGAGTTTTCGCGATGGGATTCCTCGGGTACCTCGGCACCGAGCTTTCCATCGTCCTCGTTCCAACCGGAATTGTGAATATCGGGGTCACAGGCCAGCTCTACCCGTTCGGCGGGATGAACCTTCTCTCGAACAGCCTCATAATGTTCACGAACATCGTCTCATTCGCAATCATGGCGACAATAGGCCAAAAGGTAATCCTGGATTTCGTTCTTGGGTCTGCTTTCAGGATTCTCCTCCCGGTAGCGATTGTCCTTCGATGCTTCACGTTCACAAGGAAGCTCGGCGCGACCCTCATGGCAATAGCCATTGGCGCTTACATAGTTTATCCGATTACTCTCGTGATGAACGACCAGATTTACAACTCAGTTGATAAGTTGCCCCAGAGCGAATACCACAGCAGCACTTTCCCGCTCGACCAGTTCAACATGGGTGCCTGGTCAGACCTGTTCCTCGGTCCGAATTTCGGGAAGTTCTGCAAGACTGTCTGGGACTGGATTGCGTTCTGCTGGCTTCGGGCAATAATCGCCTGGGTAATCAGCTTCGTAGTTGCGCTCTTCACAACTCTCGCGTTCATATTGAAAGTCCTCGCTCAAGTTCTCACTCATGGGGTCGCGGAAGTGACTGCGAGCGGATTCGACTATTATGCGAACATGATACCGTGGGCGATGCAGCCAATCACAGCGGCTTTCCTTTTCCCGGTCCTCGACCTGATAATCGTCGTCACTGCGATGAGAAGCCTCTCGGAGGCAATCGGGGGCGAGTCCAGGATAACCGGCCTTGCGCAATTCATATGAGTTATGCAAATGATGCGAGAATGATGATGCGAGAATGATGATGCGAGAATGATGATGCGAGAATGATGATGCGAGAATGATGATGCGAGATGGCATCGAAAAATAGGGTGCGATTCGGATGTATGGATGCAGCGTCTCTGAAGACTACCTGAGCTGGACCGCGATAATCGGCCTGCTCATCATCATGTCCTTCTTCATAATTTCGTTAGTTTATATGCTGTCCCAGTTTTTCAAGCGGCCGGACTGGGCGGTGTGGGCAAAGTCCGAGCTCTGGCAGACAATTGCAGCCTGCATCATCGTGGGATTAATCTTATCCTTCACGGGCACAGCGTGCATGATATCCGAGAGCCTCGCTGGGGGCGACCCGTTCTACATCTCCGACCGGTATCTCCATTACACGCTCTGGAACAGGCTCGTTCCCGCAGTTAACAATCTTTTCCAACTCTCATTCAAGGCGCAAAAGTTGTCGGTGTTCACTCTAGGCCTTATTAGCTGCAGCGAGGGAATATGCTTCCAGCCTTTCGCCGGCCTTGGAACGCTGAGCTACAGCCTCGAGACGATGGCCTCAATCATAACCCCATTTGGCGCGAGCTTGCTATTCCAGAAACTCTTCCTCCAATTCGTAAAGGACATAGCTTTCACGATAATCCTCCCGATTGGGTTCATCCTGAAGGTGTTCCCATTCACAAGAGAGGCTGGCGCTTTCCTTATTGCAGCAGCAGTTGCCTTCTATGTAGTATTCCCCCTCACTTATGTGTTCAACTCCACGATAATGCGCGAAGTGATGTACGACCCGATGGTCGCAAACTGGTGCCAGAAAGGATTGGTCGGTTGGGGGGGAGGGCTTTCCGGGCTCGGCTCCGGAGCTTGCCAAGCGCTTAATACTGTCGGGCAGGTCTTGCCTCAAGCAGCTTTCTTGCCGGCTCTCAACTTAGTCATAACCATCTCGTTCATGCAGACGCTTTCAAAAATACTTGCGAGAGATTACCAGGAGGATTTGCAATGAGAATTATTTTGCTCGCACTGGCGGCTGTTCTCCTAATCCTGTCAGGCTGCACCATCCCAAAGCCCGGCCCGACTTCTTGCCCTTCCGGAACAGGCTGGAGCGACGCCTCGCAATGCTGCGTTGATGCGACTGCCACCTGCATGGGCAGAAGCACGGCATCCGCGCTTTTGATATGGCAGGACTACAACGGCATTGTTGTTCTCGTCATCGTCATCGGCTTCCTCCTGATGGGAACAATCTACATGGTGGCATATGCTTTCGACTTCAAAACCATTCAGATTTTCGTGAAGAACGAGCTCATACAGCTCGCAGCCTCCGCGTTTATTCTCGGTAACGTCCTATTTTTCGTTTACCTGATGGATTCGTTCTCCCAGCAGTCAGCTGCCGACATCCTCGCAATGCAGGGGGGGGCTGGAAGCGTCACCTGGAAAAGTTCAGGATTGTGGCAGGTGAACCCGGGCAGCTTAATCAACGTCACCAGGGAAAAGATGGCTGGCGGCAAATGGACTGGACGATGGGAGGTCGTGGAAATCGGGCCCGGCGCCCCGGCGGGGAATACGTTCAACTGCACCTCCCCGTGCCACATCTATCTCGCCAGGGCCTACCTTGGCTTAACGTATGAGCGCGTCTATGAAATCGCAAGGTCAATCGTGAAATCTTACGCTACCCTTTCGTGGCTGGACTATTTCAGGGTAGGGGCGTTCGTCAACATAATCGCCATTGTGCTTACCATAAAAATCACAGTAATGCCCTTCACCGGGCTCTCGATGGTTTACCATTCGC
Organism: Microcaldota archaeon; assembly: GCA_021813385.1. Lineage (GTDB taxonomy): Archaea > Micrarchaeota > Micrarchaeia > Burarchaeales > JAKAKT01 > JAKAKT01. The sequence goes on along the minus strand of JAKAKT010000058.1, from coordinate 3,734 downwards.
TTGGCATCTGCTTTGATTTCATGGTGAAGGCGATGGCAGCGCTCAAATTCCAGGAGATGACTCTCTTATATATCCAGAACGGGATATTCCCGGTGTTCCTCATATCCGGGATAATACTCCGCTCTATTTGGTTCCTGAGGAAGCTCGGCGGTCTGCTGATAGCGATTGCAATTGGAGTCTATACTGTTTACCCGCTAATGTATGTCCTGTGCTGGTACACAATAGACACGAGTTCAACGCTCATCAACATCAACACTTCCTTGGTGCCGAACACGAACGGCTTCCGCACCCCGATTCTTCCGTGGGAGACCCTGAACCTCGGCCTGAACAACGATGAGGTGGAAAAGCTGCTATTCACAAGCTATGACCCAGTGACTAACATACCCACGCCAGGGGTGCTCGATATCGCAGCAGGGCTTATGCTCCCGGCGGTCGTTGTTCCGATGCTCAATTTTTTTGTGACAATAGCATTCATAAAAACCCTCTCGGCTTCGCTCGGAGGAGATGTTGAGCTGGCAGGGCTCACAAGAATATTATGAGATAAATGAAATTTCAGGAAAAGGTTGGATACGAATGAAAAAAATGAAAACCGCAATGTTCCTGTTCCTTCTCGCTAGCCCCGCATTTGCGTACGACCAATGCAAAGGGGTCATCCTCAGCTCCACCCCCCCCATAGCCAACTGGGAGGAGATGGCCCTTGTCGGCCTTTTCATGGGCTTCCTGATTGTCGGCGGGCTTTACATGATAGGGACCGGCTTCAATGTGCCAAAGCTCGTCGCGTCGACAAAGAGGGACCTGATGTACCTGGCATTCGTCGCAATCATCCTTGGGGCCCTCTACGGGGCTGACCAGATAATGACACAGACTTTCCTGCCCATGTTCGCGACACAATCGCTTATAGACCCGACCACGACGAGAGTGAGCGCCCCGTTCTGCGACTACGGGGCAAGCGGCTCGGGAGCAAACTGGAACACTTGGTACGACCTGCAGGGGCACACAATCGATTATTCAATCTGCTTGAGGGAGAAGAACATCCTGTATTTCAAAGCGCTTTCAGAAATAAATTTCGTCCTCGGAATCGTCTCCTCTCTGAACATCGTAATCACTCCGCTCGGACTGCTCGGGTTCGGCTTCAGCCCGGGTGTAGCTCTCAAGCCAGTGATAGATACGATTGGATACGGGCTTTACATGCTCGCGGTGACTATCGCCCAGCTAAAAATACAGGAAGTTCTGCTGTGCTTCTCGAGAGGCTACATGTTCTCGCTGCTGCTGCCTTTAGGCGTGGTTTTGAGCGCATTCTCAATAACTCGCCAAGCAGGGGGCGCATTAATATCTCTCGCAATAGGGTTCTACATCGTTCTTCCTGTTGCTTACCTCCTCTCGGAGGAAGTTGTTCGGGAATACTGCGTGGGGCACGGGAACTGCGAATTCGGCACTTGGGACATTCTGAAAGGTTTCTTCGGAAATGCCCGCGACATCGCGGACGACATGTTCAAGAGCGATGGGAAGAACGCATCCCAGCTCGCAAACATTCTGTCCCTCGAAGGCCCATTCGGGCCCATGATATACATTATAGCCATAGCCTCCACATTCCTCCCCATCGCGTCTCTCTTGGTGACAATAATGTTCATACGGTCATTTGCCCAGATTTTCGGGGCGGATGTAGATTTTTCATCTTTGATAAAACTGCTGTGATGGCATGGTCGGGAACATAATAAACGCATGCAGCTCGCCAAGCGACTGGCTCTCTAGCTGGCAGGTCCTGAGCGCTCTCGGCATCCTGGTCTCCTGGTTCGTTGTGTCACTGGCTTACATGGTTGGTTCTTTCCTCGACAATATCGGGCTCATGGCGAGGGCGAAATCCGAAGTGTGGGAGATTATAACAACGACGCTCATACTCGGCTCGGTGATAGTGATAGTAACCGGCGCCTGCACGTTCCCAGCAAGCTACATGAACCCTCAGGCAAAGGGGAACCTGTTCGACACTGCTACGAACTACCTGCTCTGGGTCAGGAACAATACGATGGCGGTTCTAGGCGACCTGATGGTGATGAACAGCGCAATTTCGATGCTCCTGTCAGTGATGATGGGGTTCACGATATTCGGCATAGGGGTATCCGGGCAGCCATTCGCTGGCCTTCAGCCCTTAATGAACATCATGAACCTGTTCATTAACGGGGCGATGATATGCTTAATCGCGACTGTGGCGCAGATAACAATACTGAAGTTCATTGAAGCCGGCGCGTTCAACATACTCCTGCCAGCAGGCATAGTGTGCAGGTCGTTCCCGTTCACAAGGCAATTCGGCGGCTCGCTCATAGCAATCGCAATAGGCCTTTTCATCTTCTACCCGCTCATGCTGGTAATTGACGACGCGGCAGTAGGGACTAAAAGCATCAATCCAGCCGTAACAGGGATAAATTACGGGATAATCAATACAATAAAGAGCCATATCGTCAGTCTCGGGCCGAACCTATTGTTCGGTCCAATCGGCATCTTCCGCACTCTACTGGATATCATCATAATTTACTTCGTGGAAGAACCGATAGTGGGGCTCGGGGTTGTCGGGCTTTCGGCTTTCATATTGCCGGCAATAAATGCAGTTGTTTTCGTGGCTGTGGTGAGGGAGCTTTCGAAGGTGCTCGGGCAGGAAGTTGATGTAACGAGCCTGAGCAGGGTGATTTAGCTGAATGAAGAGCGAATGAATTGGTGGAAAAGATGACGTGGAGCACAGCTGCAGCGGACCTGGGCAATAGCCTTGGGGGATACGGATGGGCGGCAATCGCATTAACAGCCGTGCTCATGCACTTCCTGCTCCTCGCAATACTCTTCATGGTTTCCAAGGCGTTCAGCGTTCAGGACCTTTATCGGTGGGTGAAGAGCGAGCTCGCCCAGGCTTTTGCATCAGCGGTCCTGATAGGCCTGCTCTTCAGCGTAGTGGCCGGAGAGTCCTATGGTGTTCGGTTCCTGCAGAACCAGACCGAGCTCGTCGCAGGCAACCTGCTGATGCCCGGAGCTGCTGGCGCAAGCAACATCGAGGTGCGCGCTGACCCGTTCATCGCCTCCTACGCATTCCTCCGGAACATGGCCGAGTGCGTGAAAATAAAATACATGAACGAGTACAAGACCAATCGCGCAACCGAGCGAGCATTATCGATAATAATCACAATCGAGGCAGGGCCAGTGACTGTCCCGATAGACTTCAAGCTCATAATGTTCCTTCTCTACCAGAAGATGGCGCTCGCGCAATACCTCGCAAACAATTATACCTGGCTTGCTCTTGCGCTATATTTCCAGATAAATTTCCTTAAGTGGATTGAGACCTCTATGTTCACGGTCTATCTCCCAATAGGCATTGTTCTGCGCATATTCCCATGGACAAGGGGAGCGGGAGCGCTGCTCATCGCCCTCGCTATCGGGCTATATATAGTTTATCCGCTCATGTTCATAGTTGTGATTGCGAATTCAGGCTCTGCCCCCGAAGGCTGTTCGCCGGTCCCCATGACGGTCCAGAAGAGCCTCTGCGCAACAGAACCCTCCTCTTTCGTCGAGCTGATTCAGTCGGCAAAGGCCGAGGCCTCCCTTGGCTCCGGCAGCCTGGGCGGAGGAGCATCTTCGATGATAGTGTTCGGTTACTTCTACCCGATATCGGTTCTCGTGATAGTGTTTGCGTTCGTCCGTTCAATAGCCCCGTTCCTCGGGGCCGACATAGCCGAGATGGGTAGGGGATTGTT
>JAKAKT010000034.1 GCA_021813385.1 Microcaldota archaeon | reverse complement strand
TTTGGCGCCACAAAGATAAACCTCCCCAAAATGCGCGCGAGCGACCCTCAGGCAAAAAAACTGGGAGCGAAGCCTGGGGATGTAATAAAAATATCACGCAAGGACCAAACCGGGGAGAACCTGTACTACCGGCTTGTGGTGAAGTAGTGGAGTGATGGATATGGATGACGGGCTACTTACTGCATACTTTAGAGAAAACAATCTCGTTCGGCAGCACCTGGAATCATACAACAAGTTCTTAGAATTTGGAATCCAGGATGTAATCGACAAGGTCGGGCAGGTCGAGCCCAACATCGAGGGCTACAAGCTCAAGTTCGGGAGGGTCAGGCTTGAGCGGCCGATGATTGTCGAAGCCGACGGCTCGAGAAGGCCAATCTACCCAATGGAAGCGAGGCTAAGAAACCTTACTTACGCAGCCCCGGTTTTCCTCCAAATCACCCCCGTGATTCACGATGTCGAGCGCAGGGGTTTCAACGAAGTCTTCATCGGGGAGCTTCCAGTCATGCTCAAGAGCAAGCTCTGCCACCTCGATGGGATGGGCAGGGAAGAGTTCTACGATGTGGGCGAGGACCCGAACGACCCGGGCGGCTATTTCATAATAAACGGGAGCGAGCGCGTGCTAGTTTCGATTGAGGACCTCGCGCCGAACAGGATTATGTGCTCGGAGGAGAAGGATGGGGCGCTCGTCTCAGCCAAAGTTTTCTCAACGAGATTCGGCTTTCGGGCCCGCTGCGTTGTTGATAGGACGAATGAGGGGCTCCTCTACGTAACTTTCCCCGCAGCTCCAACAAACTTAGAGCTCGTGACAGTGCTTCGCGCCCTCGGGCTCGCCAAGGACACGGAAATCTCATCTGCTTTCATGATTGACTCGGAAATAAAAAACGACATCCTGCTCAACCTCGAATCCGACCAGACGAAGAACGCGGACGAGGCGATGGAGAGGATTGGGAAGAAGGCTGCCCCGGGGCAGGCGAAGGAATACCGCTCGAAGAGGGCGGAGATTCTCCTCGACACCTACCTCCTGCCGCACATAGGAGTCGAGCCGAAGGACAGGATTACGAAAGCATATTACTTGTGCAAGATGGCCGAGAAGTCCATAAAGGTCGCGAACAGGAAAATTCCGCAGGATGACAAGGACCACTACATGAACAAGCGCATAAAGCTCACTGGCAACCTGATGGACGAGCTCTTCAGGTATGCGTTCCAGTTCTTGGTCAAGGACGTCACTTACCAGGTTGAGAGGGCTGCTGCGAGAGGCAGGAGGCTCGTGGTCCAGACACTGGTCAGGCCCGATGCCCTCAGCGAGAGAATCAGGTACTCGATGGCGACAGGCAACTGGATTGCCGGACAGACAGGAGTTTCGCAATTGCTCGACAGGACCAATTTCCTCGCGAGCACCTCGCACCTCAGGAGAATCATCTCTCCTTTGAGCAGGAAGCACCCGCACTTCAAGGCAAGGGACCTTCACGGGACCCACTGGGGCAAGCTCTGCCCGAACGAGTCACCCGAAGGCCCGTCTTGCGCTCTTGTGAAGAACATGGCGCTCCTCTGCCAGATTTCAACAGGCGAAGACGAGAGGGCGATTGAAGAGCTTCTCAGGAAAATGGATGTTAAAATCGAATAAAGTCAGGTGTGGTAGTCTGAAAATCGGGAGTGAAAAGCTGATAGCCGGGCAAGAGAAAGCCGGCAGGGATTGATGTTTCGTGTTTGTGGGGGTTGTGGGGCATGGCAAAAAAAGAACCGCATAAGAGAAACAAAACCGCAGTTTACCTCAACGGCAGGCTCATCGGGTTCCACGTCCACGGCAGGGAGCTCGTGAGGACTCTAAGGAAAATCAGGAGGGAGGGCCAAATCACAGAAGAGGCGAATTTTGCTTACAACAGGAAAACTTACGAGCTCTACATAAACACTGACAGCGGGAGGGCGAGAAGGCCTTACATAGTCCTCGAGGGCGGCAAGTCGAAATACACGCCTGAACTCCGCGAGAAGGTCATGGCAGGCGAAATCTCCTGGTCCCAGCTCGTGAAGAGCGGGGTCATCGAATACCTTGATGCCGAGGAGGAGGGGGAGTCCGCCTTTGTTGCCCTTAAAGAGGAGCAGATAATCCCGGAGAACACCCACCTCGAAATCGACCCGGTCTCAATAACGGGGGTCACGGTCTCCCAGCTCCCGTTCCCGGAATACAACTCATCCCCGAGAATCACGATGGCTTGCGCCATGAGCAAGCAGTCCCTCGGGATATACGCGAGCAACTTCAACATAAGGATGGACTCGAGGGCACACTTCATGTATTACCCGCAGAAGCCCCTTGCCCAGACCAGGCCTTACCGGCTGCTGAGATTCTCCGACAGGCCGGCAGGGCAGAACTTCGTCGTCGCAATCACGAGCCACTATGGATACAACATGGGAGACGCAGTGGTGGTAAACAGGAATGCCGTCAACAGGGGTCTTGGGAGGTCCGCCTTCTACAAGACTTATGAGAGCGAGGAGAGGCGCTACCCGGGGGGCCAGAAGGACAAGTTCGAGATTCCCAACCCAACTGTTTCAGGCTACAGGGACGAGGCGACTTACCGGCACCTAGGCGAGGATGGCATCGTGGTCCCGAGCGCGGAATTGAAAGCCAAGGATGTGCTCGTCGGAAAAACATCACCCCCGAGATTCCTTGAGGAAGTCTCAGTCTTCGGGATAGCCGAGGAGAAGAAGAGGGAGAACTCGGTCACGCTCAAGAGCGGGGAAGACGGGAACGTCGATTCAGTCATGCTTACTGAAAGCCCATCGGGGAACAAGCTCGTCAGGATAAAAGTGAGGAGCATAAAGATACCCGAGCCGGGCGACAAGTTCGCTTCAAGGCACGGCCAGAAGGGAGTCATCGGCCTTCTTGCGAACCAGGAGGACATGCCTTTCACCGAGTCCGGCGTTGTCCCTGACATGATAATCAACCCGCACGCAATTCCATCCCGCATGACAGCCGGCCACTTGCTCGAGATGTTGGGCGGAAAGGCCGCCTGCTACAGCGGAGAGATTGCGGATGCGACAGCTTTCTCTGGCCAGACCGAGGAAGACTTCACGAAAGTGATGGAGCAGTACGGTTTCGAATCATACGGGAGCGAGAGGCTCTACGACGGCAGGACAGGGGAAGCGATTGAGACCAAGATTTACATCGGGGTAATCTACTACCAGAAACTCCACCACCTCGTCTCGAATAAGATGCACGTCAGGAGCAGGGGCCCGGTTCAGCTTCTTACGCACCAGCCTACAGAAGGCAGGGCGAGGGAAGGGGGCTTGAGGTTCGGGGAGATGGAGAGGGACTGCCTCATAGGCTATGGGGCGGGGATGCTTCTGAAGGAAAGGCTTCTGGAGGAGTCGGACAAGACGACCGAGCTCGTCTGCTCGAAGTGCGGCTCAATTTCGGTGCACGACCACCTGAAGAACAGGGACTACTGCCCGCTTTGCGACAACACCGACCTGCACAGGGTGGAGATGAGCTACGCGTTCAAGCTGCTGCTTGATGAGATTAAGGCAATCGGCATCCTGCCGAGAATGATACTCAAGGACCGGGCGTGATCACATGGCTGAGGAACAAGTCGAAAAGATGATTGACAGGATTAAGTTCTCCCTGTTTTCCCCAGAGATGGTAAGGAAGATTTCCGCTGCGAAGATCACGATTCCGGACACATACAACGAGGACGGCTACCCGATTGACGGAGGGCTCGTGGACCAGAGAATGGGGGTCATCGACCCGGGGCTCAAGTGCAAGACGTGCGGAGGGAAGATCAGGAACTGCTCA
>JAKAKT010000101.1 GCA_021813385.1 Microcaldota archaeon | reverse complement strand
AACGATCCGCCGGATCGATACCTGTTACGCAGAACCCGTCCCGTGCGAATTCCTCCGAGAGAAAACCGCCTCCACAGCCGACGTCCAATAATATCCTGCCCTGAAAGCGCAGTTTCTGAAGCGCGCGCCTGAAATACCCGTACCTCACAGGGTTCATGCAATATCTGAGGCTCGAAATATCAAACGGAGCATCCTCGGACCACCAGTCATGGCCATGGTGCAAATCCTTGCGAATGGTTGCGACTGGGTTGGGGATTCTTGCACGGAGGACGCAACCTGAAAAAGTGTCGAAGCAGGGAAAATCCAGGCTCGTAAGATTTCGAAGAAATCTCCGCTTCGGCACAGGGAAGAAAATCAAGGGATTGCCGAAGAGCTCGTTTGCTTCCTTTTGCTTCCCAAAGAACCCAACACACCTGTAGTTCCTACTGCCGTGCTCTCTCCAGCAGTTTGTGGCTCCCCGTAATTTCATTCGTTTGAGTCCGGATTGTATCGGGAAATGATTGACGTTCCGGTCCCCTTAGATTTTCTTCAAATGCGATCTTGGTGCCCGGCTTAATTCAACATGCGATGGTGGTTAAACTTGAAAAAAGATCAGTGTTTTCGCGCATACTGTTGTCTCCGCCGGTCTGATTGTGTGCTCCGCCCAGAGTCTGGCAACCCAGCTACTTATTTTGTCAGGATCGATAAAGGCGATAACGGCCATAGTTTTGGAGTGGATGTAGGTCTCGCTGATGATATTCTTACCGTCGCTTCGCGGATCAGGCACGTAGTTTCCCAGGGTGAATATCCCGACGTTCGCATGGCCGGACAGGATCGGCAAGGACTCCTCATAGCCGGCAATCTTTTCAAGAATGCTTTCCACCTCTCCCTGGAAGAGTCCCTCGTCCGGGCTTGAGGTCAGAATTATGATCACCTTGGCCCCGCGTTCGGCTGCCTCGTGTATTTCGGAAACGATCCCAAGGTCGAAAAAGTACTGGTTTTCGATACTCGCCCCGTTGTAGCGCTCTACGAAGTTGGCCAAAACGTCGGCAATGGCGGGACCTTTGATTTTGTAGAAGATGTCGTGCAAGGGAGGAACATCTTCCAGTCCCTTTAAAAGGTCTTTGCCCTTCTCCACCCGGCCCACGTCGAACAAATCGTGGCGAGTCGTGTCCCGGTAAGCTTGAACTGGATAGGCGTATTGACTCTACTGCGCGGGGTGCTGTTTCCCTACACCGGAAAGGGTTATCCCTGAGTGCTTAAAGAGCTTCGATGACGCGAGCCCTCTCCTGACGAGGCATTCTTTCCAATCTATTTTCAGCTTTGGGAAGAATAATGACATTCACGTCTTCATTAATCATCGCGTCTTTCGAGTTGTTCGAGCATGATCTGCTCGATACTCTTGGCTTTACCCGGCTGTTTGAAGTGCTCTTTGCAAGCCGCATTCGCCTCGAAAATCTCCTCGGGAGTAACGTCCGAAGCATACTCGATTCGAGCCTGTAAATTCTCCCACTCTTTAATGGGGACTAGGACTGCGGTGCGCCTTCCCTGGTCGTTCGTGGGGTATTTGTATAGGCATTGCTTCTTTCTCCTTTCCAAAATTCACTCTCTGGTGTTATTTCCCGATTGAATTTTGAAACACCGCAATTTTACCGCGATTCGTCGAGGTCTGCAAATCCTTGCAAATGGTTGCGACTGGGTTGGGGATTTTTGCACGGAGGACGCAATAAACGCTATTTTGAATTTTTTCGCTTCGACGATTCAGGTTTGGATTTTTTAGACGCGGGCATGGGAGCTGCAGAGGTTGAGGGGTGGCTTTGGGCATTTGGATTTGGTAAGGAAGGTGAGCCCGGTTTCTCTGGCTTACTTTGCCTTCGCGTTCCTTGTAAAAATGCAGTGACTAAGGCGGCTAATCCTCCTGCACCCAAGAAACCGCCACCCCATTGCATCCCATGGTAGATGCAAACGGTTGCCCCGCCTATTGTAATTACTCCTAAGAAAAAGGCAGACAAAACACCCAAGAGGCTGTTTCTGGATTCTATGCGAAGCTCACTACTAAGAATCTGACGCTCAATCTCCCGGCGATGCTTTGATTCATCCTCCATTAAGGCGAAAAATCTTTGCGTGGCTCCCGGCATCAGCTCTTCAAACCCTCGCAAAATATTGGGATGCGGGAGATCACCCTTATAATCCTCTCGCACCTCAAGCCTGACCGCCCTATGGGTCAGTATCTGTTGTAATTCTTCCTCTGGGATGATTAACTCTACAGTATCAGGAGAATCTTTGGCATTCTGGCCTTCCTCGGAGGAAGCCGATTTGCTTGGATCGATTTTTGTGTCAATAGAATTACTTGCCTTTTGACGCATATCATTTCTATCGTTCACAGGCATATCTCTTGTGTACAATCCGCTTTTTGCGATCCCCAGAACATTCTCCGGTTGCTGATACTCCTTTAATATTGACAATGATAGGATGAGTAGCGGCATCTAACGATGCGCCTGGCTTAATGAATGCTTTGCACTTTATAAATACCGTTCCGCCTTTCCGGCTTTCTCGCGAGGTATCAGGGGTTTTTGATTCCTCACTGTTCTTTTTGGAAAAAGAGGGTGTCTCTGTTGAAGTCAAAGTAATGAAGGAAACAGAGCCAGCCTTGAGAATTTTGCAAACTTTATAATTGCTAGCCGCCCCAGACTCTTCAGCTTTAGCACTAATTTCGCTGACTAAGCGATCAAGTGCCTTTCTTGAGTCATGTATGATTGATTGCGAATCAGAAGCGAGCGCTTGGCGTGGGCTAATAAGCAACTTTGATCTCAATTTTTCGATTCTGGTCGTAGTAAAAGTAGCCCCTAGATCAAGAGTTCTCCCCATCCCGTCAAGAAATGTACTCAATCGGCTTTTAGGTTCGGACATAACCAGCCTCCTGCCGCCACGGGGCACGCGATTCGAACTCTTTTTACAGCTTCCAAGCAGAAATTAACTCCTTCGCTTTTAGCAGGCAACTCTAGCGCTGTCAATCTTGAAGCTTGGAGCTGAGATAATGGTTCCCGCAGAGCCGGTTGGTTTAAAACTTCGGGCACAGCCAAGCCAAATGTCAGCCGAAAAATGGCAGCTCTGCAAGAGGCCTGCAAATCCTTGCAAATGGTTGCGGATGGCTTGCGGATTTTTGCATGGAGGACGCAACCTCAAAATGCCGAAGTGAGGAAAATGAAGGCTCTACAAGGCTTTGAAGGAATCCCCGCTTCAGCACGTGGAAGAAAACCAATGGGTTGGCCGGAATTTCAGTTGACCTTTTTTTGCGAAGTCGCAGGTAGTCATACAGTGTTCACGAATGGAATCTGAAGGCGTCTTCAGGCCCGGACCTATGGATACTACCGTCTTCAGGGTTCAAAATAAGATGTTTCCGATGAACGCCGTCCTGCTCCAGCCCTTCTGCTTGTGGTGGCTTGCAGGTGGGGTTCCCGGCTCGTGCATCCGGCCCCCCGGGCCATGACGGTCAAAGAGAAGAGCTTTTGATGGCATAGCCCATGTAGGATATTCTCAGGTCTTCGGATTCATGTAATGCGAAGACGCCGCTTAACTCCCGGTCAATCAGTTTTCCTTTTTTCAGAGCTCGTAAACATGCGAGCAGTGCCAGAGGATTTTTTTTCGAAGAAATGCCTCTCAGCTCCAGATTGGCGAGCTTGCAGCGGTTCATTAAACCAATAAGTTCCGCCGGCTTGATGAACTTCTCCCAGACATGGACATTGGGCTTGGTCCAGTTGGTAAAGCTCCATTCCTGGCTGATTTTGATCAACGCAACTTTACTTAGCCAGGTTCGATTGACGGTGTCATAGCAGAATAGCCCTCCCGGCTTCAGCATGCGCGCGACTTCGCTGATA
>JAKAKT010000036.1 GCA_021813385.1 Microcaldota archaeon | reverse complement strand
CAATGGTGTAAGCTCCTTTATTTCCAAGATTCAGCCTCCTGAGAATCTCTACGACGTAAGCCTGATTTAGTTTTGTCATAGAAGTAAATAAATTTGCCGAGAGGAAATTATCTTGGGATAAGACATCTTTTGTAATAAATGAGAAATAGACTAAGGATATACCCTGTTGAGCACTCTCGGGAATGGAATCGCGTCCCTTATGTGGTCGAGGTTGAGTGTCCATTTCACTAACCTCTCGATTCCGAGGCCGAAGCCCGAGTGCGGAACGCTCCCGTATCTCCTCAAATCAACGTACCACTGGTAGTCCTTCTCCTCGAGCTTTTCCTCCTTCATCCTCTTTTGAAGTTCGCTTAGGTCCCAGATTCTCTCGCTCCCGCCGATGACTTCCCCGTGGCCTTCGGGTGCGAGCAAATCAGCGCATAGGACATACCCTTTCTGCTCCGGGTCCTCGCGCATATAGAATGCCTTAGCGCCCTTTGGATAGTGATGGACGAAGAGAGGCGTCTTCAGTCCCTTTGTAAGGGCTGCTTCCTCGTCCGCCCCGAAGTCCTTCCCCCTCTCCATTTTCAAGCCCATTCCCTCGAGCTTATCGCAAGCATCGAGGTAGCTCATTCTCGGGAACGGAGGCTTGACTGCGAGCAAATCGTCTGGGTTCCTGCCAAGGGATTTGAGCAGGTCCGCGCGCTCCTTCGCGAGCTTCTGGCAAACGTAACTTATCATTTCCTCCTGGACTTTCATGTTGCCCTCGTTGTCCACCCAGGCCATCTCGGGCTCGAGGTGCCAGTATTCGCACAGGTGGCGGACGGTCCTCGAGGGCTCGGCGCGGAAGCTGGGCGCGAGGATAAAGACTTTTTCGTGCGAGGTGATGAATGCCTCGTTATAGAGCTGACCGCTCTGGGTCAGATAGGCCTGCTCCCCGAAATAATCTACGTTAAAGAGTGTGGAGCCCCCTTCGCATCCTGCCCGAGTGATAATAGGTGGCGAAAGTTCCCAGAAATCATTCGAGAAAAGGAACTCGCGAAGGTAGCGGGTGAGGTAATCCCGGGCCTTCATTATGTTGGTGAGCCTCTGCGAGCGGAGCCAAAGATGCCTTGTGTCGAGAAGGAATTCAACTGACTGGTCCTTGGCTATTGGAAACGGCTCGCCCAGATAGACAAGGGAAAAATCAGTGGCCTTTATCTCAAAGCCGCCAGGAGCCCGCTTGTCCTCGGAAACAGTCCCAGCACATGTAATCGAAGACTCGATGAATGTCTTCTCCGCATCCCCGAAAGCCTTCTCGCTCACCGCATCCTTCTTCACTGCGCACTGAATTACTCCGGACGAGTCCCGTATGACAACAAAATGCATCCCGCCGCTCGAGCGCTTTCGGTATACCCAGCCCCTAATCAAGACCTGCTTCCCTGTCTCCTTTCCTTCCAATATTGAGGATATCGGCGTGAAATGCATGAGCATCGAAAACTCTTCGTACCTTAAAATTAAAAGTCTTTAGTGAGCCGGGGGGTGCTCGCTCTCCCTTCTTACCTTCTCCCACCACCAGTAGAGCATATAAGACGGGATTGCGGAGCCCAGCAGAAGCAAAACGAGAATCAGGTCCCAGGGGTATATGTCCATCCCATAGATTTGCATGATTTTGGTTTTGGCTTCTATGGGGAGGTAGGGTATTCCGAGTATTGTCGCTATCGTGTTCGGAATGGAGGTGACGGTCGCGATTATGGCGAGCACAACTGTGACTATCGTGAGCCTTTTTATCGCGTTGTTTATCTTGTTCGAGACGATTGTGTGGTAGACGTCGAGCGAGTCGGTGAGTATCTCGCGGAACGTGCTGTTCAGGTCGACGCAGTAGAGGAGCGAGTTGTGGGCCTCATCGAGCTGCGCCCTCTCGGTTTGCCCAAATTCGAGGGAGGTGCAGTTGCGCAGGTAGAACATTATCTCCCGCTCGTGCCAGAGCACCTTGTTCACCGAAAGTATCATTCTTTTCGCGAAAAGCACTTTGTCGGCTTGCATCTCGTGCCTTCGGATAAGCTTGTCCTGCATAGACTCCACGTTGATTTCTAGCTCCTCCATCAGGCGCTCGTTGTCTTCGGAAGACGAAAGCAGCAGGTAGCAGAGTGCAGCCTCGACCGAAGCCTGGCCCCTTCCAAGCTGCGAGAAAGCCTCGAGCTGCTTTTTGCAGTTGATTGTGAGGAGAAGGCCGTGCCTAGCGAATATATAGACGCGCTCTTTCTGGATATCCCCGGCAAACTTCAGCCTGAGCAAGAACAGAGCGATTGTCTTGTTGAACTCATAGTAAATCGGAAGTTCGCTAGATTTGACGGTCCTGAAAAGAGCGTTCGTAATCCCGAACTCGTGAAGCGAGCCCGTCTCATTCTCGTGGATATCCACCCAGAGAGGACCTTTCTTCAGCTCCTTCCTGAGGCTCCCGGGGGTTGCCCCTTTGAGGTGCCTCCCGCTCCCAAGGAGAATCGCTTCCATAAGTAAGTATCCCGGTTATTAAATATAACTGCTCGCTTTTTGCATCGTTTCCTCGCTCCCGGGCATGAAAGAGACTTTGTACTCGTGTTTGAAAAGGACTGACTCGTAATACTTGAATATGTCCTTGAATGCCGTTCTCATCTCGTTTATGATTTCGTGGAACCTAGCCGACGACTCCACCTCCAGTTCTATTTCCGCATCCCAGCTTCCAACACAAGTCACGATATTCAGGATGTTTGGATGGGAGTTGCAATACGCGACGAACTCGTTGAACCTCCTTGAATTGATGTTTTTGAAATAGATGAACGCCTTGAAAAACTCGTAGCCGAATTTTTTTAATTCCGGGGATAGGCGATACGAGAGTATCACTTCGCTCTTCTCGAGTTTTTTTAGGCGGTAGGCAACAACCGTCCCGGTGGTTTTGACCCTTCTTGCTATTTCTGCGATTGACATTCTGGCGTTATTCGCCATCTCAAGCATTATCGCCTTGTCGACTCCGTCCATTCCCACGTTGCCGGCGACTCCCCCCACGTCAGAAATCTTTTTTCTAAAATCGTCGTTCAAAAACCAGGTCCTGTTGTGCTGGATGTTGTGCAGCGTGACCGAAGTTTCTTTGGTCAATATGTGAGGGGAGAACCGGTTCATGAAATCCAGCATGAAGATTTCAAACTCTATGACGTTCCTGGCCCAAACCCCCACCAGCAAGTCGAATTTTCCGGAAGAGGTGGCAACCCATGAGACATCCGGGTGCCTTTGGAGGTAGGACACGATTACGCGTTCTTTTTTAGGGGAGAGATTCTGGAGCTGGAGATAAATCTTGAAGTAATAGTATCCCATCATTGGCGTGTTGATTATCGTGTAAAATTTCTTTATATGGCCGTCGCTTTTCAGTCTCTTTATCCGGTAGTGGGCGACCTCCTTGCTGATGCAGACCCTTCTTGCGAGCTGGGTGAGCGGGATTCTCGAGTTGTAATCGAGTTCCCTTAGAATCTGCCTGTCTTTTGCGTCGAGTGCCTCAAACATGATTTAATTTATATATAATTGATATATAAATTTTACTATTTTATTAAAAAAAATAGTTGAAACTCTTAAATAAGAGATAATGGTTAACTATACCCTTCAAGGGCTTAATGCCCGGGTGATGTTATGGGCTGTTGGCTCAAGCCGTTTGAGAGGGAAGCGGTTAACCGGTTTCAACTTGAGATGGAGAAGGTCGAACGTCAAGCAAGGGAAAGTTAAATTAGATTCAGGTGGGGATATGGGTTATATGGGGGGCAAACCAGGCGGGACGAAAGCCGAACTCGAGAAGGCGTTCCAGGAGACTTTCAGGGCGATTTTCGGGGAATGCAACGTTACCCTCGAGGAGCTGAAGCCCTATCTCCTGAGGAA